>NZ_CAUQHZ010000006.1:0-218513 GCF_963518075.1 uncultured Plantibacter sp. | reverse complement strand
GAGGATCGCGGTCTGGCGCGCGGTGAACCGCTGTGGGTCGACGATCCTCGGCATGTCTGCTCCCATATTCCTAGAGCGCCTACTCTAGCGCACGCACTCTATGAATTCGGACCAGATCAGAGGCGATTTCTGTTCCGATCGATTGTTGCGCGCAGCTCGGAGTGTGGAGCGCCGGTGGTTCTCATCGAGCACTCCGCCGTCCTGTGGACGGCCGGGCGATCATGGGGGAGCAGGCGGGACAGTCCACCTGCCGGACCCGCCCTGCCCGCGTGAGCTCGAGGTGTACGGGTGCATCGTCGTCGGGCTGTCGGATCGCGTGATGTCCGGCGCTTTCAACTATCGCCCCCGCGGTGGATATGCACGTCGACAGCATCTTCGCCGAGTCGCACCTGCACGATCGGATCCACGCGGTGACGACCCTGGGGCAGGACCTCCGGAACGGGCGGCTTGGCATGCCGGATGAAGCTGAATTGACATAATGCGCATTATCGGCTCTTTCCAGCCCGCCGCGAGCGGGGCCGGATCGGGTCACGTCGGCATGCATTTCCGAGCCGAGGATCGCGACGATGACCGGGGCGCGTCAGGAGCCGATGTACCGAGCGAGATGTTCTCCGGTCAGCGTCGAGCGATCGGCGACGAGCGCTGCGGGCGTCCCGGTGAACACCAGATGTCCGCCGTCGTGACCTGCGCCGGGTCCGAGGTCGACGATCCAGTCCGCATGCGCCATGACCGCCTGATGATGCTCGATGACGATGACCGACTTGCCGGAGTCCACCAGTCGGTCCAGGAGTCCGAGCAGGTTCTCCACGTCAGCGAGGTGCAGGCCTGTCGTCGGCTCGTCCAGGATGTAGACCTCGCCCGAGTCGGCCATCTGCGTCGCCAGTTTGAGTCGCTGTCGTTCGCCTCCTGACAGGGTCGTCAACGGCTGTCCGAGGCTGACGTAACCGAGCCCGACGTCCACGAGTCTCGCCAGGATGAGGTGCGCGGCGGGCGTCCGGGCCGGCCCGTCGGCGAAGAAGGCCTCGGCCTCCGTCACCGACATCGCGAGCACCTCGCTGATGTCCCGCTCCCCCAACTGATATTCCAGAACGGAAGCATCGAACCGGCGGCCCTCGCACACCTCGCAGACGGTCGAGACGCTCGCCATGACGCCGAGATCGGTGAAGACGACACCTGCGCCGTTGCAGTTCGGGCAGGCTCCCGCCGAGTTCGAGCTGAACAGCGCCGGCTTGACCCCGTTGGCCTTCGCGAACGCCTTGCGGATGGGCTCGAGCAGACCCGTGTACGTCGCCGGGTTACTGCGACGCGAGCCGCGGATCGGGCTCTGATCGACCGTCACCACACCGGGACGCCCGGCGACCGAGCCGTGGATGAGCGAACTCTTGCCCGAGCCGGCGACACCCGTGACGACCACGAGGACGCCGAGCGGCACGTCGACGTCGACGCCCTGCAGGTTGTGCCGGTCGGCGCCACGGATCTCGATGACACCGGTCGGTCGACGCAACACCGGCTTGAGCGTGGCGCGGTCGTCGAAGTGGCGTCCGGTGAGCGTGTCGCTCGCTCGGAGGCCGTCCACCGTCCCCTGGAACGTCACCTGTCCCCCGCCGGTCCCGGCTCCGGGACCGAGGTCGACGACGTGGTCGGCGATCGTGATCGTCTCCGGCTTGTGTTCCACGACGAGGACGGTGTTCCCCTTGTCGCGGAGCCGCAGGAGCAGTTCGTTCATCCGCTGGATGTCATGCGGGTGCAGTCCGACGGTCGGCTCGTCGAACACGTAGGTCACGTCGGTGAGCGACGACCCCAGGTGGCGGATCATCTTCGTGCGCTGCGCCTCCCCACCGGAGAGGGTGCCCGTCGTGCGGTCGAGTGACAGGTACCCCAGCCCGATGGCGACGAAGGAGTCGAGCGTCTCCTGGAGGACCGTCAGGAGTGGGCGCACCGACGGTTCGTCGAGCGCCCGGGTCCACGCCGCGAGGTCGCTGATCTGCATCGCGCACAGTTCGGCGATGTTCCGACCGGCGATGCGCGAACTCCGTGCGCCCTCGCTCAGGCGGGTCCCCTCACACGCCGGACACGTGGTGAAGGTGACGGCGCGGTCGACGAATGCGCGGATGTGCGGCTGCATCGCCTCACGGTCCTTCGAGAGGAACGACTTCTGCACCTTCGGGATCAGGCCCTCGTAGGTCATGTTGATGTCGCCGACCTTGACCTTCACCGGCTCCTTGTGGAGGAAGTCGTGGAGTTCCCGCTCCGTGTAGTCCTGGATGGGCTTGTCCGCGTCGAGGAATCCGGATCCGGTGAAGATCCGCACACCCCAGCCGTCGGGTGTGTAGCCGGGGATCGTGAGCGCGCCCTGGTTGAGCGACTTCGTGGCGTCGTAGAGCTGGGAACGGTCGATGTCGTTCACCGTCCCCATCCCCTCGCACCGCGGGCACATGCCGCCGGTGATCGAGAAGCTCCGCCGCTCCTTCGTGCTCTGGCCCCCGCGCTCGACGGTCACCGCTCCGGCGCCGCTGATCGAGGCGACGTTGAAGGAGAAGGCCTGTGGAGAGCCGATGGACGGGTCTCCGATCCGACTGAAGAGGATGCGCAGCATGGTGTTCGCGTCGGTCGCCGTGCCCACCGTCGAACGCGAGTTCGCGCCCATCCGCTCCTGGTCCACGATGATCGCCGTGGTGAGTCCCTCGAGCACGTCGACGTCGGGCCGCGCCTGCGACGGCATGAAGCCCTGGACGAAGGCACTGTAGGTCTCGTTGATCATCCGCTGTGACTCGGCGGCGATCGTCCCGAAGACGAGGGAGCTCTTCCCCGAGCCGGACACGCCCGTGAACACGGTGAGGCGGCGCTTGGGGAGGTCGACATCGACGTCGCGCAGATTGTGCTCGCGGGCACCCCTGACCCGGATGACGTCGTGGCTGTCAGCGGCCCTGGTGTGCATCGGCGTCTCGGTCATGGCGATCAGCGTATCCGTCGTCATCGGCCGGCGTCTCGCCTCGATCGACACTGGATCCGCGCGACATGGAAGGTCATGCTGTGAAACAGCTGTGTGGATGCGTCACACTGGTGGAACGCACCCCGTCTGCTCGGGAGCGCTGCACTGTACACCGTCAGGAGCCGACCATGTCCGAACCGTCCACCACCACCTACACGCTGAACTCCGCCAAGCTGACCGCGAGCCAGATCTCCGGTGTCCGATCGGCCTTCGCCGTCGGAGGGATCCTCACGATCCTCTTGGGTGTCTTCCTGCTGGTCGCGCCGAAGGCCTCGCTGGTCGCCGTCGCGTGGATCTTCGCCGTCTACTTCCTGATCGCCGGGATCGCCCGCATCACTCGTGGCGTCGTCGCCCGGGAGCACGGCGGACTCTGGCGGGTCCTCACGATCGTGTTCGGAGTGCTGTTGCTGGCCGCCGGCGTCTACATCTTCATCGATCCGCTGCTCGGCATCGGCGCACTCGTCTTCGTGATCGGTGTCTCCTGGATCGTCGAGGGCGTGGCTTCGCTGTTCGACTCGGCACCGGACGTGTCGCGGTGGATCACCGTCCTCTACGGCGTCATCAGCGTCGTCGCCGGCGTGTTCGTCCTCGCGAACCCGCTGCTCGCCGCCGTGACCCTCCTGCTCGTCACCGCGTTCTTCCTCATCGCGGCCGGCGTCGTCGAGATCATCCAGGCGATCACGTTCGGCAAGCAGGTGAAGCGGGCCGGTCTCGCCGGCTGACCCCGCTTGGCAGGACGACGAACGCCCGGCCCCTCGAGGACCGGGCGTTCGTCGCGTCGGGATCGTCGCCTACTCGGCGATGAAGTCGCTCGTGTCCCCCACGTAGCGGGTGTGGTCCTCGGGGATCGGGTCCACGGCGGCCGAGGCGACCTCGGCCGCGAACTCGCCCACGTTGTAGAGGCGACCGGCCGACTCCTTGCGGGAGCTGATCGCACCGGGGTTGGCACGTTCGAGGAGCGTCGCGGTGATGGTCCCCTCGATCATGTCGCCCGAGACGACCACGAACTCGACACCGGCGGCATCGAACTGGTCCTGCTTGGCCCGGAGTGCGTCCTCGCCCGCGCGCTTGGAGGTCGCGACCGGCACGTACTCGGGCATCGTCGGCGTGGTCCGGATGAAGTGCGCCTGGTGGCTCGTGACGAACACGATCCGCGAGCCGGGGCGGAGCAGCGGGAGGGCGTGTTCGACGACGCTCACCTGTGCGTCGCGGTTGAGCTGCATGGCGTAGTCCTCGGCCATGCCGCTCTCCATCCCACCGGAGGCGTTCAGCACCAGGACGTCGAGGTCGCCGAGTTCGGCCTTCGTCGTCGCGAACATCGCGGCGACCGACGCGGGGTCGGTGAGGTCGGCTCCGACCACCACGGCCTGCACACCGAGGGCTCGCACCTCGTCGGCGAGCTTGACGGCGCGAGCCTCCTTGTTCCGGTAGTTGATCACGACGTTGGCGCCGGCACCGGCGAAGTACCGGATGGTGTCGGCACCGATGCCGCGGGAGGAGCCCGTCACGAGGACGTTCTTCCCGGAGAGTGATCCGGCGGCCAGGGGGTTCGTCACGTGAGGGCTCCTTCAGATCTGGGGCCGCTCATCGGCGGCTGGTTCCAGCCAACGACCTTACCAAGAACCGGGAGACGGATCCGGTTCGGCGCTCCGCCCAGCTGATAGCGTTGAACCCGACCGGCGCACCGTCTCGCGCTCCCCCGGACTGCGAGGCGGCAGACGCGAGAGCCGATCCGGGAGGAATCCGCACCATGGACGTCATCACCGAGTACGCCTGGATCGCCTGGTTGGTCCTCATCCTCGTGTTCGTCATCATCGAGATCCTGTCACTCGAGTTCACCTTCCTCATGCTCGCGCTCGGTGGCACCGTCGGGCTGCTCTCCGGCCTCCTCGGCGCTCCATGGTGGCTCCAGCTGCTCATCGCGGCCGCTGCCGCCCTCCTCCTCCTGTTGGCCGTCAGGCCGCCGCTGCTCCGAGCGCTGCAACGCGGCGCGGACCCGGCGAGGAGCAACGTCGACGCACTCCTCGGCATGCCGGGGATCGTCCTCGCGACGGTGACCCCGCACGCTGGCCAGGTCAAGCTCGGCAACGGCGAGGTCTGGACCGCCAGGACCCCGCACGACTCCCCCGCGTCGTCGCTCGAGCCCGGCACGCGCATCGTCCTGTCCGTCGTCGACGGTGCCACCGCCGTCGTCGTCCCCGTCCCGACCCACCCGGCACCGCTGGGCGAGCAGAAGGAGTAGTCGTGAACGACATCTCATCAGGAGCGATCATCGGCTGGGTGATCGCGGCCATCGTCGTGGTCTTCGTGCTGGTGGTGCTGTTCCGATCCATCCGCATCATCCCGCAGGCGAGCGCCGGCGTGGTCGAGCGGCTCGGCAAGTACCACAAGACCCTCATGCCCGGGTTGAACCTGCTCATCCCGTTCATCGACCGGCTCCGGCCGCTCATCGATCTCCGAGAGCAGGTCGTCTCCTTCCCGCCGCAGCCGGTGATCACCGAGGACAACCTCGTCGTCTCGATCGACACGGTCGTCTACTTCCAGGTGACCGACGCCCGTGCCGCGACCTACGAGATCGCGAACTACCTGGGGGCCGTCGAGCAGCTGACCACGACGACGCTTCGAAACGTCGTCGGTGGGCTGAACCTCGAGGAGGCGCTGACGAGCCGCGACGAGATCAACAGCAAGCTCCGCATCGTGCTCGACGAGGCGACCGGCAAGTGGGGCATCCGCGTCGGACGCGTCGAGCTCAAGGCGATCGACCCGCCGCTCTCCATCCAGGACTCCATGGAGAAGCAGATGCGGGCCGAGCGTGACCGTCGAGCGCTCATCCTCACCGCCGAGGGCACCAAGCAGTCGGCGATCCTGACCGCCGAGGGTGCGCGGCAGGCCGAGATCCTCCGCGCCGAGGGTGATGCCCAGGCGGCTGTGCTCCGTGCTCAGGGTGAGGCGTCCGCCATCCAGACGGTGTTCAAGGCCATCCACGACGGTGACCCCGACGAGAAGCTCCTGGGCTACCAGTACCTGCAGATGCTCCCGAAGCTCGCGGAAGGCCAGGCGAACAAGCTCTGGGTCATCCCGAGCGAACTGACCGAGGCGCTCAAGGGCATCGGCTCCGCCTTCGGGCCGGGCAACACCCGCGACCCTGCGGCCACGGCACGGGCGGCGGCCGCAGCCGCGCAGACGCCCTCCTTCACCACGGCGCCGGCCGCGTCGCCCCAGACGCCACCGGCGCCGACGGCGCCCGTCCAGCCCGAGGGCTGAGCACGCGGTGACGACAGCGGTCCTCCCCTACTTCCGTCCGGCCCGCCCTCGGGTCCTCGCCCATCGAGGGCTGGCCGGGCCGGGGGCCCCCGAGAACACGCTGTCGTCCTTCCGCCGCGCCCTGGCTGCTGGCGCCGAGTACGTCGAGACCGACGCGCACTGCACGCGCGACGGACACGCCGTCCTCTTCCACGACCCGTTTCTGCGCCGCATCACCGGCGATCCGAGACCGATCGCCGACCTCGAACTCGCGGATCTCCAGCGGATCGACCTCGGCGGCGACCGCATGCCGACGTTGTCGGAGGCGCTGGCCGAGTTCCCCGGGGCGCGCTTCAACCTCGACATCAAGGCCGCTGCAGCGGCTGCTCCGGCAGCTGCCGCGATCATCGGCGCCGGTGCGGCCGATCGGGTGCTCGTCACCTCCTTCGACGAAGGCAGACGTTCCGCGATCGTGCGGGCCGTGGGGCTGGAGGCCGGTGCCGACTCCGTGGCATCATCCGCGTCGGCCGGGATCCTGCTCCGCGTCCTCCCCGCAGCCGCCCTCGGGCTCCGCGGAGCGCTCCGTCGGTCGCTCGCCGGTGTCCAGGCGCTCCAGGTGCCCGAACGGTTCCGCGGCGTGCCCGTCGTGACGAAGCGCCTCCTCGCACAGATGCACGCCCTCGGCGTCGAGGTGCACGTGTGGACGGTCAACGACCCCGCCGACATGCGACGCCTGCTGGATCTCGGCGTCGACGGCCTCGTCACCGACCGCTGTGATCTCGCGCTCGACGTGGTCCGCTCACGCTGACGGCTCAGCTCTCCGCATCCGGCGTGGCTCCAGCTGGGCATGAGCTGATAGCTAGATGGGTGAACGGAACAGTTTACCCAGCTTGTGGGTTTATAACTGTGGATGCCGAGCGAGAGGAGACCACACAATGGCAGATCGCAGTTTGCGCGGAATGCGCCTGGGCGCCCAGAGTCTACAAACGGAAGAGGGCGTCATATTCTCGGCGCGGAGCAACCACATCTACCGGTGTCAGAGTTGTGAGCGCGAGACCACCATGACCTTCGCCGCCGATGCGGAAGTCCCCGAACTGTGGGAGTGTCGGCACTGCGGTGCGGAGGCCGTCCTCCTCGTCGACTCGAAGCCCGTCGTCGTCGACCGCGGTGACGTGAAGACGCCCCGCAGCCACTGGGACATGCTGCTCGAGCGCCGCTCGCGCGATGAGCTCGAGGAACTGCTCGAAGAGCGCCTCTCATATCTCCGGGCCCGGCGCGGCCAGCAGAAGAGCGCGTGACACCGAGCCCCTGACAGGCCTCCCCTCGATCGGCTGATCCGATATCGGATCAGCCGATCGTCATGTCCGGGGACGGTTCGAGACGCGCCTGGGCCTGGCCGCGAACCCGGCGAGGACCAGCGAGGCGAGTCCCATGCCACCGATGAACATCTCGACCTGGTGACCGAAGGCCATCGACGGCGTGACCGTGTCCGCGAGCGGCACCTCGGAGACCATCGACCCGGGGCGGAAGGCCGGGATGCTGTCGATCGTCGATCCGTCTGGGCCGATGATCTGACTGGTCCCCACGGTCGAGATGTTCACGACCGATCGTGCCGACTCGATCGCCCGGAGTCGAGCGATGGCCAGCTGCTGTTGATTCTCGTCCGTCTGCCCGAAGTCCGCGTTGTTGGTCTGGGCGAACACGATGCGCGCGCCACCCGCCACCGCGTCTCGGGTGAGCCGGTCGTCGGCGATGTCGAAGCAGATGCTGATCCCTGCGAGCACCCCGCCGATGTCGAAGACGTTGTCCTTCGTGCCAGGGGTGTACTCGCGCTGGATGAGGCCGATGAGGTCGGGTGCGAACGGCTCCCAGAACTTCCGGTCCGGGACGTATTCGCCGAACGGGACCGGGTGCTTCTTGTCGTAGACGTCGCGGACGCCGTCCGAGGCGTCCCAGAGGAGCGACGAGTTGTAGTAGCGATCGCCGCGCTGAGAGATCGCACCGACGACGAACGGTGCGTCCATGCGGCGGCTCAACGCGTCGAGGGCCGCAGCCGATTGGGGAACCCGCTGCGGGTCGAGGTCTGCGCTGCCCTCGGGCCAGACCACGACGTCGACGTCCGCATCGAGCACCTGCAGCGTCTCGTCGATCTGGGTCTGCATGACGGTGCCGGGTGCTGCGGCGTCGAAGTAGCCGGCAGGGCCGTTGCCCTGGATGGCAGCCACCCGCATGCTCCCGGTCGTCGCCGTCGGCCATGCCGGCACCACGAGCACCGCGAGGACCGCGAGGACCGCGGTCCCGACCCGGCTGACCGTCGGGAGCTCCGCGGTCGCGGCGAGCTGCAGGGCGAGTGCCACGAGCAGCACCATGAGGAACGACAGCCCCGAGAACCCGACCCAGGCGACGAGCGGGGCGAACGGGCTCTCGGACTGGCTGAGCGCCATCCTCGCCCACGGGAATCCGCCGTAGGGCCAGGTGCTCACGAGCGTCTCGCGCGCGGTCCACAGGGCGGCGACCACCGTGGCGGTCAACCAGACCCGTCCCCCGACGCCTGGGAAGGCGCGCGGTACCCAGCGGTACGCCAGGGTGATGAGCACGGCTCCGAGCGCGAAGAAGATGGCCTCGAGTGTCGACAGCGCCGCCCAGGGGACGGGACCCAGGTAGGCGGTCGCCCACTCGATGTGGATCAGGTAGAACGACTCCCCCGCCAGGAAGCCGATCAGGAGCGCACCGCCGACGCTGCGTCCCATGAGGGTGAGGAGGACGAGGGCGATGCCGACGAACGTCAGGGGCCAGACCCCGCGGTCCGGGAAGCCGGCGTCGAGGACCGGCCCGGCGGCGATGGCCACGACGGCCGCGAGCCAGAGCGGGAGCGGTGGACGACGATCGACCAGCGCGTCGATCGGTCGGAGCCGGCGGCTCCGACGGTGCGGGGACCTCACAGCGAGCTGTACGCGACGATGCCGCGTCGGATCGAGTCGAGCGCCTCGCGCGAATGACGGCCCACCGGTCCGTCGACGACGCGGAGCTGATCGAGCAGGTCGATGGTCTGCTTGCACCACCGCACGAAGTCCCCGGCGGCGAGTTCCGCCTCGATGAGCACCGTGTCGAGGTTCGCGCCCTTGGCCCACTGGTGCATGGCGAGCGAGAGTCCGGTCGAGATCGGGTTGCTCCCCGGGAGGCGGTGCTCCCGTTCGCTGTCGTCGAGCCGACTCCAGAGGTCCTGCGTCCGTTCGAGTGCGGACCGGAACGGGCCGCGGGGCAGGAAGCGTTCCGGGGTGTTCTGCTCCTCGCGCCGTGGTTCGTACACGATCGCGGCGGCCATCGCGGCGAGGGATGCGGCGTCGAGGTCGTTCCACGCACCGGTGCGCAGGCATTCCGCCACGAGGAGGTCCCGTTCTCCGTAGATGCGCTTCAAGGTGCGTCCGGGAGCCGCGACGACGACCGCGCCGTGCTCGTCGCGGGCCAGGTACTCGTACTCGAGCAGCACGTCGACGACCCGGTCGAACACGCGTGCGACCGCGCCCGTCCGCGTCTGGATCTGCTGTCGCAGCTGGTCGGTCTGCTTCTTGAGCTTGAACCATCGTTCCGCCCAGCGAGCGTGGTCCTCGCGATGCGGGCAGACGTGGCAGGCGTGAGCCCGCATGCGCTTGCGGAGTTCGGCGAGCTTGCGTTGGCGACGGTCCTTCGACGCGCGCGAGCCGTTCGGCTCGCCTTTGCGTTCGAGGTCCGTGAGCTCGCGCCGGATTCCCGCGTACTCGACGAAGTTCCCGAGGTGGCACGACATGGACTTCTCGTAGCCGGCGAGCGAGGACTCCTGCTCGCGCACCTTCCGGGCGATCCCGACGACGGCCCGGTCCGCCTGGAACTGTGCGAAGGACGACTCGAGGATCTGCCGGGTGCGTTGACGGCCGAACTGGTCGATCAGGTTGACCGCCATGTTGTAGGTCGGGCGGAAGCTGGAGTTGAGCGGGTAGGTGCGTCGGGAGGCCAGCGAGGCGACGGACTGCGGGTGCAGCCCCTCGGTCCACTGGATCACGGCGTGGCCCTCGACGTCGATGCCACGGCGTCCGGCGCGCCCGGTGATCTGGGTGTACTCCCCCGGGGTGATCGGGACGCGTGCCTCACCGTTGAACTTCTCGAGCTTCTCGAGGACGACCGTCCTGGCCGGCATGTTGATGCCGAGCGCGAGGGTCTCGGTCGCGAAGACGACCTTCACGAGCTTCCGCCGGAAGAGCTCCTCGACGACCTCCTTGAACGCCGGCAGGAGACCGGCGTGGTGGGCGGCGACGCCCCGCTCCAGACCATCGAGCCACTCCCAGTAGCCGAGGACGGCGAGGTCCTCGTCGAGCAGGGTCCGACAGTGCTCGTCGACGATCTGACGGATCTCGTCGCGTTCGTGCGCCTCGGTCAGCCTGATGCCGGAACGGAGGACCTGCTTCACCGCCTGGTCGCACCCGACGCGGCTGAAGACGAAGAAGATCGCCGGGAGCAGGAGGTGGTCGTCGAGCATCTGGACGAAATGCCCGCGGTCGAGCTTCTCGGCCCGATGCGGGGCTCGGCGCTGGTTGTAGCGGCTGATGTCCTTGTACTGACGACTGTTCGGTGCACGGCCACCGAACTGCGCCATACGGACGAGCTCCGGGTTGACCTGGTGGGTGTCGGCGAGGCTCGGCGCGGCGAACAGGTCGATGAGCTTGTTCCGCATCAGCACGTGCTGGGTGAGCGGCACCGGGCGATCCTCGGACACGATCACGGCGGTGTCACCGCGGACGGCCTGCAGCCAGTCGCCGAACTCCTCAGCGTTCGACACGGTCGCGCTCAGCGACACCATCCGGACGGCCTGCGGGAGGTGGATGATGACCTCCTCCCACACCGCTCCGCGGAACCGGTCCGCCAGGTAGTGCACCTCGTCCATGATGACGAAGGCGAGATCGGTCAGCGCGTCGGAGTCCGCGTACAGCATGTTGCGGAGGACCTCGGTCGTCATGACGACGATGCGGGCGTTGCCGTTCACGTTCGTGTCGCCCGTGAGCAGGCCGACGTGCTCGGACCCGTACTCGGCGGTGAGTTCCTGGAACTTCTGGTTGCTGAGCGCCTTCATCGGCGTGGTGTAGAAGACCTTGCCGCGGTCGCCGTGCATGGCGAGGGCGATCGCGAACTCGGCGACGATGGTCTTACCGGCCCCCGTCGGTGCGGCGACGAGGACGCTGCTGCCGTTCTCGATCCGCTCGCACGCCTCGAGTTGGAACGCGTCGAGATCGAAACGCTGCCTCGCGCGGAACTCCTGGAGCCTCGGTGTCGCGTTCCGGACCGCCGCTGCCCGATACCGCTCGGCAGGCGAAGCGGTGTCGCTCATGCGAGCCCCGCGCTACCGAGTTCGGCGTCGATGCGTCGCTGCCGCTTGGCCGCACTGCGGTCGTGGAGGACGGCGACGCCGTACGCCGCGAAGTACAACAGGACCATCGGGATCGCGAGGACGAACATCGACACGATGTCGGCGGCGGGCGTGGCGATGGCCGTGAAGAGCACGATGACGAGGATCGCGACCCGCCACGCCTTGATGATCGCCGCTGCGGAGAGCACACCGACGAAGTTCAACAGGACGAGGAACACGGGCAGGACGAAGGCGACACCGACCGCGAGCACCAGCTTCAGGACGAAGTCGTAGTAGGTGGTGGCGTCGAGGAAGTTGGCCGCCGCCGTCGGGGTGAAGCCGAGCATGAGCTCGACGATGTGCGGCAACACGAACCAGCCCGCGTAGCAACCCGCCAGGAACAACGGCACCGCGGTCGCGAAGAAGCCGATCGCGTATTTCAGCTCCTTGCGCGTCAGGCCGGGCACGAGGAAGGCCCAGATCTGGTAGAGCCATACCGGGCTGGACAGGACCACGCCGGCGGTGAGAGCGATCTTCATCCGCAGGTCGAACGCGCTCGTGACGTTGGTGAAGTTCAGGAACGCCTGCCCGCGATCGTCGGCGATGACGAGGATGGGGGCGCTCATCGCCTCGATGATCCACTCGGAGGCGATGAAGCCCGCGACCATGCCGACGATGATGCCGATGGCGGAGTAGAACAGACGCTTCCGCAACTCGACGAGGTGCTCGCCGAGCGACATCCGCCCTTCGCGGTTCTGTTTCTTGGGACGCTTCTCGGTCAGGGCCACGGCGACATCGTCCGTTCCTGAGCAGCGTGTTCGAGGCGCGCTCGTCGGGGGCCAGGTGCTGGCGTCATCGGGCTCGGGTGGTCCTCAGGGTTACGGCTTGACCGGCGGGTCGGTCGGCTTCTGCGGGGCCGTCGCGGCCGGGGTCTGGTCGGCGGGTGCCGCAGTCGCGGGCGGAACCGTGCCCGTCGCGTCGGGCGAGGCGGGCTCGTCGTCGCGCATGCTCTTGACCTCGCTCTTGAAGATCCGCATCGACTGACCGACGCTGCGGGCGAGACCCGGGAGCTTCGGTGCTCCGAACAGCAGCAGGACGATGAGGAGGATGATGACGAGGTGCCACCCGGTGAATGCATTGCCGAACATAGTCTTCGTTCCTGATCTTCGAGGTCGAGGTCCACTCACTCTACCCTGCATCTCCCGTTCGACCGCCGGGAGTCTCGGGAGTCAGCTCCCGGATGTCGTGCGGTACTGCGCGAGACCGGCGGCCGCCCAATCGGCGACCGCGTCGCGGGCATCCGCCGGCCCGAGCACCGTGATGAGCCCGGGGTGCGCGGCGACCAGTCGTTTGAGGCCGTGATGGTGCGCCAGGCGCAGGGTCGCGGTCACCTCGACATCGGCGTCCTCGCGGGCTGCGGAGCCGCCTGGCGCGCTGTCGACGGCGACCACGTAGTCGTCGATGAGCGGGAGGACCGAGCGTCGGACGAGCACGGTGACGTTGCGGTCGGAGTCGCTCGGCTCGAACAACGCGGTCGGGACGACGACGTCCGCTTCGCGGAACACGACCTCGGCATCGGTCTCGCGCAGCTCGGTCATCCGATCGAGGCGGAAGCGACGCGTCGCCTCGCGCAGGTGGCACCACCCGTAGAGGTACCAGTCCTGGTCCTGGGATTCGAGACGCAGTGGGTCCACCAGTCTCGCCTCGGTCGCCCCGCTCGCATCGACGTAGTCGAACGCGACGCTGTGGCCGGCGGCCAGAGCCGACCGGATGATGCCCACCGCGTGCGCGGAGTAGGACTCGGTGACCGCGAGCTGGCCCGGAGCCGACGACGCCCCGCGGGCGAGTTTCGCCATCACGCCCCCGATGACGTCGCTGTCGACGAACTCGGGGAGGCGCTGGAGCGACTGCAGACCGGCGATGAGGGCCGAGGCCTCGCGGGCTGAGAAGCGAGGACTGTCGTCGAGCGCGACCCGGTGCGTGAGGACGATCTCGTCGTCCTCCTCGAAGCTGCCCCAGTCGATGTCGAAGAGGTCGCCGGCGAGGTACTGCCGGGTGTCGCCCGGCACGCCGGACACCGTCAGGAGCTCGACCGCTTCGCGGATCTGGCGCGGGGACAGGCCGAAATGCCGCGCGGCCTCGTCGACCGTCACCCGCTCGCGGTCGATGAGGTACGGCACGAGCGAGAGGAGGAAGATCAGCTTGTCCTGGGCGCGGGGCGCCGCCGGTCGCTTAGCCACGGGCGGCCTCCTCGGGGTGGGGTGCGTCGTCGGTCGCGCGGTGGCGGGCGACGACCAGCTCGAGTCTGGACGCCACGGCCTCGACGAGTGCCGGAGGGTCGAGGACGACGACCTCCGGGCCGAAGCCGGCGAGCTCGTCGGCGAGGATGTGGTGGTCGAGGTACGGGATGGTGAGTTCCGTGCGCTCCGTGTCGCTGACGCCGTAGCGGTTGCCGAGGCGGGCCGCGGCGTCGGTCCCGGGCCGGACACGGACGAGGGCACGCTGCGACGAGGACACGCGGCGCAGGCCGTCGATCGCGTCGGCGGCGTGGTCGCGGTCCTCGGCGGGGAACGACGCCCCCGTCGGCTTGACCGGACCGGCGATCCGCGACAGGAGGAACGTCCGGGGCTCGTCCACCGTCCGGTCGGTGGCGTAGAGGTGCCAACGACCCTCGTGCTGGACGAGAGCCAACGGTGCGACGGTGCGGACGCGTGGCCGCGCCTCGCCGGGCTTCAGGTAGGGGAAGGCGACCACGGACCGACGTTCGAGCGCCGCGTCGAGCGGTTCGAACGAGGCCTCCCGGGTGCGGAGTCTCGGCGCGTATCCGATGATCGGTTCGTCGGGCTCGATGCCGAGCGACCGCAACTTCGTCATCGCGCGCTGCGACTGGCCGGAGAGCGACCCCTCACGCCACACCGTGGCGGCGAGCGACAGCAGTGACAGCTCCGCCGGGGTGAACCGGACGTCGGTGGGAAGCTCGTAGGCGCCCTTCGGGATCCGATAGCGCATCGACTGGTTGTTGCCGGGTTCACCCGGCTGTTCGATCGTCTCGAGCGGGACGCCGAGTTCGCGGATGTTGTCCTTGTCGCGCTCGAACTGTCGCTCGAGGCTGGCGTTGCCGCCGCCACTCGAATACTGCTGGCGGTACCCCTGGACGGTCGACAGGATCTCGTTCTTCGTCAGGCCGGTCTGCGTGGCGAGGAGCGCGAGCACGAGGCTGAAGAGTCGCTCCTCCACCGGGACCGGCTTCGGGGACTCGCTGGCTGAGGACACCGGTCCAGTCTACCGACGGACGGCCCGTCCCCCACCCGCGACGCGGGCGTTGGACGGGCCGTCTCCGAGGCGTGTCAGTTACTGTGCCGCGCGCTGGGTGCCGAGCACGTCGATGACGAACACGAGCGTCGCGCCGGCCGGGACGCTGCCCGACCCCTGCTCGCCGTAGCCGTCCTTCGGCGCCACCACGAGGATGATCTGCGAGCCGACCTGCTGGCCGACGACCGCGTCGTTGAAGGCCTTGATCATCTGACCGCCGTCGGCCTGGAAGACGAGGGGCTGACCCTTCTCCCAGCTGCTGTCGAAGACGCTCTTCTGATCCCACAGCACACCGGTGTAGTTGACGATGACCTGGTCGCCGGCCTTGACCGTGGCACCGTCGCCGACGCGGGACAGGGTGTGCTTCGTCTCGGTCGGGGCGGGGGCCGCCGGGATGGTGATACCGGGCTGGCCGCTCGGAGCGGTCACGACGGACGGGAACCCCGACGGGATCGGGCGCTCGGCGCCGTCGGCCTTGGGCAGCGCCGCACCCTGGATGTCGGCGACGAGGATGATCGCGTCGTCCTTCTTGATGCCGTTCGCCTCGCTGCCACCGCTCGGGCCGAAGGCGTCCTCGGGTGAGATCGCCGCGACGACACGGGATCCGACCGTCGTGCAGGCGAACGCCTTCGCGAAGCCGGGGAGGCTCCCGGACAGGGCGATGAGGGTGCTCGCGGGCCCGTTGAAGTCCGTCTGCTGCAGGACGTCTCCGGTGCGTCCGTTGAGGAGCATCAGGTTGAGGTTGACGGTGCCTTGGGCCGAGACCTGCTGACCGTCGCCCTGGATGACGACCTGGCGCTCCGTCGTCTTCGTGTACAGCGGCGTCGGGAGGTCCACCTTCGGGGTGGATCCGAAGTCACCGGACACGCTGATGAGCTTCGTCGCGTCGCCGGCGGACGCCGCGGTGTCGCAGGACGCCGACCCCGGCGCGGTGCACCCGGTGAGGGAGACGAGCAGGAGGCCTGCTGCGGCGATGAGAGCTGGTGCAGTGCGCACGGATCCTCGTTTCGGTGGTACGGGTGGGACGGCAGGTCGCCGTCGCACAGTTTAGTCGACGTGAACCGGGGTCAACGATCGTCGCCGAGAGCCGGCTCAGCGGCGGACGGTTCGATCGACTCGTCCGGCCCCGCGCTGTCACCGTCGAGGCCCCGTGCCCGGGAGAGCTCGGCGCTCGCCCCGGCGCTCCTGGCGCGCTTCCGCAGGATCTTCGCACTCGCGGAACGTTCCCCGAGGGCGCCCGGCGTCCACAGCTCGACGTCCTCGGCGCTGAAGTCGCTCTTCGAGGCGCGTCGCTTGAGCTCGGGCAGGACCGTGCCGGGCGCGAGTTTCCGTGCGGTGATGAGGAAGCCCGTGTGCCCGATCATCCGGTGGTCCGGTCGAACAGCGAGCCCCTCGACGTGCCACCCGCGCATCATCGTCTCGTTCGACTGCGGGTTCGTGAAGCCGCCCGTCCCTCGGATCGCCTCGGCGACGCGCGACAGCTGGGTGACCGTGGCGACGTAGCAGAGGATCACTCCGCCGGGCTTCAGCGCCTCCCACACGGCGTCGAGGCACTCCCACGGTGCGAGCATGTCGAGCACCACGCGGTCGACGGACTCGGCGGGCATCGTCTCGGGCAGGGTCTCCTGGAGGTCGCCGACCGTGACCGACCAGTTCTGCGGGTCGTAACCGAAGAAGGTCGCGACGTTGCCTCGCGCGACGTCGGCGAACTCGTCCCGACGCTCGAAGGAGGCCAGTCTGCCCGACGGCCCGATGGCCCGGAGGAGCCAGAGGGAGAGCGCGCCGGAACCGACACCGGCCTCGACGACCGTCGCGCCGGGGAAGATGTCCGCCTGTCCGATGATCTCGGCCGCGTCCTTCGGGTAGATGATGGCGGCACCGCGAGGCATCGACATCACGAAGTCGACCAGCAGCGGCCGGAGCGCGAGGTGCTCGATGCCCTCGGTGTTGGCGACGACGCTGCCGTCCGGCAGACCGATGATCGAGGTGTGCTCGATCATCCCGCGGTGCGTGTGGAAGACCTTGCCGGCCTCCAGCGTGATGGTGTTCTTCCGCCCCTTCGGTCCGGTCAGCTGCACGCGGTCGCCCTCGCGGAAGGGGCCGCTGTTCGCCGGCTGGTGGTTCGCGCTCATCGCTGTGCTGCCTCTGTCTCGGGGTGGTGGGTGGTGCCGCTGGCGGTCGAGCGCAGCTCGGCGAGATCGGCGACGGAGCGCCCGGCGAGGGTGTCCCAGGTGGTGTGGTGCGGGCCCTCGGGGATCGGCACGATGTGCGGGACGGACACGGCGATGGTCCCCGCCGCCAGCGCGGACGCGAGACCGGTGGCGGAGTCCTCGATCGCGATGCACTCGCACGGGTCGACGCCGAGTGCCGCTGCGGCTCTGAGGTAGGGGTCGGGATGGGGCTTGGGCTGCTCGACCTCGTCGCCGGCGACGATGAGGTCGAACGCGTCGAACGGGATGCCGCCTGCGATGTCCTCGGCCATGGACCGGATCGACATGGTGACGAGCGCGGTCGGCACGCCGGCCTCCCGGAGCTCGCGGAGCAGCTCCTGGGCACCGGGACGGAACGGGACGCCGCGTTCCTGGATGAGGCGCCGGACGTGGTCCGTGAGATGGGTGACGATCGTGTCCGCGTCCAGCGCGACGCCGCGGCCCTGGAGGACGGCGGCGGAGTCCCAGAGGCCATTCCCGACGAGCAGGAGGCCGTCCTCATGGGTCCAGGCGCCGCCGTGGGCCGCGACCAGCTCGGTCTCGGCCTCCATCCAGTAGGGCTCGGTGTCGACGACGGTGCCGTCCATGTCCCAGAGGACTGCGGCAGGGAGGAGAGTGGTCACAGGGGGCCATGCTACCGGGTGCTGAAGCGCCTATCCTGGATGGATGGTCGCGGAAGGTCCCCGTGCACCGAGGAGTGAGACGTGACGGAAGACACCAAGGAGCCGCTGGGCGGTCGCCTGCTCGTCGTGGCGTTCGAGGGATGGAACGACGCCGGCGAGGCGGCGAGCGGCGCGGTGCGCGTGCTTCGCGAATCGCTCGCCCTCCGCCCGCTGCTCGAGATCGACCCGGAGCCCTACTACGACTACCAGTTCAACCGGCCGACGGTCGGCGTCGACGAGGACGGCAAACGGTCCCTGACCTGGCCCGGTACCACGATCTCGGGGCCCGACCCCGAGGCGGCGAAGCCCGCGACCCCCCTGGCGGAGGACGCCGCGCTCCGCGTCAGCGAGGGCGGCGGTGACAACGTCTACGTGCTGCTCGGTGCCGAGCCGTCGCGCGGATGGAAGGCGTTCGTCGACGAGATCCTCGCCGTGATCACCGAGCAGCGCATCACCGGCATGGTGATGCTCGGTGCGATGCTCGCCGACGTCCCGCACACGCGACCGATCTCGGTCTTCGCCTCGAGCGAGAACGCTGAGCTGCGGCAGGCGCTGCAGCTCGAACGCAGCACCTACGAAGGACCGGTCGGCATCCTCAGCGTGCTGGCCGACGCCGCCGAGCGGCAGGGCGTCCAGAGTCTGTCGGTCTGGGCCTCGGTCCCCCACTACGTGCACAGCGCGCCCTCCCCGAAAGCCGTGTTGGCGCTGATCGACAAGCTCGAGGAACTCATCGACGTCGTCATCCCCCGCGGAGCCCTCGTCGAGGAGTCCGGTGAGTGGCAGAGCGGGATCGACACGCTCGCCGCCGAAGACGAGGACATGGCCGCCTACATCCAGCAGCTGGAGCAGGCGCGCGACACCGTCGAGTCGCCCGAGGCGAGCGGCGAGGCCATCGCCAAGGAGTTCGAGCGGTACCTCCGTCGGGACGAGGGCAAGGGCGACGAGCCCTGGCGGAAGGACCGCGAGTAGCCCGGTCCCATCGCGGTGGGGTGACTCCGGTGAGCCGCCGTCCTGCTCAGCGCACGCCGAGGAGCGCGTCGACGGCCGACCGCGCGAGGTCGGCGTCGTCGACGCCGGTCGTCGCTGCGGCGTCGACGAGTGCGATGGCACCCGGGGTGTCGAGGTCGTCGGCCAGTCGGACCCGCATCGCCTGCAGCAGCTCGACGGCGGACGCTCCACTCGCGGCATCCGTCGCGAAGGCCGAACGCCAGGTCCTGAGCCGGCGATCGGCCAGGACGAGGTGCTCGTCGTGCCACTCCCAGTCGCTGCGGTAGTGGTTCGCGAGGATCGCGAGTCGGATGGCCGAGGGGTCTGCTCCGTCGGCGGCCAGGCGTGACACGAGGACGAGGTTGCCGAGGGACTTGGACATCTTCGTGCCCTCGTAGGCGACCATGCCGGCGTGGCTGAACACCTTGGCGAGCGGGCGGCCGGACAGTGCTGCGGCGTGCCCGGCACTCAGATCGTGGTGTGGGAAGACGAGGTCGGAGCCGCCGCCCTGGACCGTGAAGTCCGATCCGAGATGCTGGAGGGCGATGACCGAGCACTCGATGTGCCAACCGGGACGCCCTCGGCCGACGGGCGACTCCCAGCTCGGCTCGCCGTCGCGCGCCGCCCGCCAGAGCAGTGGATCGAAGGCGTCGCGTTTCCCGGCGCGGTCGGGGTCTCCCCCGCGCTCGGCGAAGAACGCGGCCATCGTCGCCTCGTCGAGCCCGCTCTCCGCGCCGAGGTGCCAGACGTCGTCGGCCGCGGCGCGCACGTCGAAGTAGACGTCGTCCCCGGCGGCACTGTCCGGGGTGTCGACCGTGTAGGCGACCCCGCGTTCGACGAGCAGCGCCACGGCGTCGGCGATCGGCCCGATGACCTCGGTGACCGCGACGTAATCCTCGGGGGGAAGGATGCTGAGGCGCTCCATGTCGCTCCGGAAGAGTTCGACCTGGCTCGCTGCGAGTTCGACCCAGTCGACGCCGGTCGCGGTGGCCCGCTCGAGCAGCGGGTCGTCCACATCGGTGACGTTCTGGGCGTAGTGCACCTCGTAGCCGGCGTCCAGCCAGACGCGCTGCAGGGTGTCGTAGGCGAGGTAGCTCGACGCGTGGCCGAGGTGGGTCGCGTCGTACGGCGTGATGCCGCAGACGTACAACCGCGCCGTACGTTCGGCGGAGGCTTCGATGAGCCCGGCGCTCGGGGTGTCCCAGAGACACGGGGCCGCGCCGGAGCCGGGCAGCTTCGGGACGACCGGGGCGGACCAGGCCCTCACGCGTTGATCACACCCGTGCCGAGCAGCACCAGCAGGACGACGCCGAGCACGATGCGGTAGACGACGAAGGGCAGGAAGCTGCGCTTCGAGATGTAGCTCATGAAGAAGGCGATGACCGCGAGGCCGACGACGAACGCGATGACGGTGGCGACGAGCGTCTCGACCGGTCCGTACGGGCTCGGCTCGCCGATGCTCTTGAAGACCTGGTAGAAGCCGCTGCCGAACACCGCGGGGATCGCGAGCAGGAAGGCGTACCGCGCCGCAGCACGGCGCTCGTAGCCCATGAACAGTCCGGCGGTGATCGTGCCGCCGGAGCGGGAGACGCCGGGGATGAGAGCGAGGGCCTGGGCGCCTCCGAAGATCGCGCCGTCGCGGTAGGTCAGGCTCTTCAGACGTCGCTTCTTCGCACCGACCGCGTCGGCGACACCGAGCAGGATGCCGAACACGATGAGCATGATCGCGACGATCCACAGCGACCGGAAGGTCGTCTCGATCTCGTCCTGGAACAACAGGCCGAGCACGACGATGGGGAGGCTGCCGATGATGATCAGCCACCCCATGCGGGCGTCGGCGTCATCCCTCGGGATCTTGCCGACGAGGGCTTTGCACCAGGACGAGATGATGCGGACGATGTCGCGCCAGAAGAACACCACGACGGCGGCCTCGGTACCGATCTGGGTGATCGCCGTGAACGCCGCGCCAGGGTCCTTCGCTCCGGGGAGGAACTCGCCGAGGATGCGCAGGTGTGCGCTCGACGAGATCGGGAGGAACTCGGTGAGTCCCTGGACGAGTCCGAGGATGATGGCGTTGATGAGGTCCACAGGGCACCTTTCTGCAGCCGGATGGCTGGTGTTCGGCCGGATCCGGCAGTCGTCGGCGGGGCGGCTCCTGGAGCGTCTCGCGGCGCGGAGGGCGCGGAGACGGACCGTGGGAAGTCAGTAGTCGAGGAGGAGGTCCGTGAGGACCTGCTTGCCAAACCCTAGCGCGTCGAGCGGCACGCGCTCGTCGACTCCGTGGAACATCGCGGGGAAGTCCAGGTGTTCCGGCAGGCGCAGCGGAGCGAAGCCGTACCCGGTGATGCCGAGGAGCGAGAGCGCCTTGTTGTCGGTACCGCCGGAGAGCATGTACGGGAGCACCGGGGCGCCGGGGTCATGGCGCCCGAGGGTCTCGACGACCGCGTCGACGAGCGGACCCGAGAACGGTGTCTCGAGGCCGATGTCGCGGTGCATGACGACGATCTCGATGTCCTCACCGACGATCTCCGCGACGCGCGCGAGCACGGCGTCCTCCTCGCCGGGCAGGGTGCGGATGTCGACGAGCGCCTCGGCGCGATCGGGGATCACGTTGTGCTTGTATCCGGCCTGCAGCAGGGTCGGGTTGCTCGTCGTGCGGAGCGAGGCCTGGATGAAGCCGGAGGCCGTACCCGTCGCGAGGGCGAGCTCGTCCGGGCCGAGCCGTTCGGGCGTGGTGCCGAGGATGGAGGCGATCTCACGGAGCAGCTGCTCGGTGGTGTCGGTGAGTCGGACGGGCCACTCGGTGCGTCCGATGGCCGCCACCGCTTCCGCGAGGCGGGTGACGGCGTTGTCCTGCACGTAGCGGGATCCGTGGGCCGCCCGTCCGGTCGCGACCAGTTTGATCCAGACGAGGGCCTTCTCCGAGGTCTGGAGGAGGTAGGAGCGGCGTCCGCCGAAGGTGATCGAGTACCCGCCGACCTCGCTGATCGCCTCGGTCGCGCCGGCGAAGAGCTCCGGTCGTTCGGTCACGAGGTGGTGGGAGCCGAACACGCCGCCGTTCTCCTCGTCCGAGAACATCGCGATCACGAGGTCGCGTTCCGGCCGACGGCCGCTGCCGAGGATCTCGCGGAGTGACGCGAGGATCATCGCGTCCATGTTCTTCATGTCGACGGCCCCGCGTCCCCACAGCAGGCCGTCCTTGATCTCGCCGCCGAAGGGGTCCACCGACCAGTTCGCAGGATCGGCGGGCACCACGTCGAGGTGCCCGTGCACGACGAGCGCCGGCTTCTCGGGGTTCGCGCCGGCGACCCGTGCGACCACGCTGGTCCGGCCCGGAGCAGCGTCGATCAGCTCCGGCTCCAGACCGAGGTCGCGGAGGTACGCCTCGACGTATTCGGCGGCCTCCGTCTCGCCGTTGGAGCGGCCCTCGCCGTAGTTCGTCGTGTCCATGCGGATGAGGTCCCGCGCGATCCGCGTGGTCTCGTCGAGCGTGAGGTCGGATGCGTCTAAGCCGGAGGTCATGGCTCCACGGTACCCGTCGGCCCTGACCGCTGCACCTCTCCCCCGATCGCGCGGTCGACGCACGGCCGGAGGGCGTCGAGCAGATCCTCCGGCGGAACGAGGTGGTGAACGGCTGTCGAAATCCGTGCTAGAGTTTCTTCTCGTGCCCAGCGAAAGCCGGACACGATCACAACACGCGCGGGTGGCGGAAATGGCAGACGCGCTAGCTTGAGGTGCTAGTGCCCTTACGGGCGTGGGGGTTCAAGTCCCCCTTCGCGCACACCGTGTTGAGACGGCGAACGGCCGGAGCGAAAGCTCCGGCCGTTCTTGTTTTCCCGCCGCACTCCACGACACGCCGACACCCGAGATCATCGTCGGTTCGAGCGAGATCCCGCACACCTTCGCCGGTCCTGGACCCTGCTCCGCCGGTACCGGGCCCTCCTCCGCCGGACCCTGAGCCTGTCGAAGGGTCGACCGAGCTGGTGGTCCCTGGCGGGCACTTCGACAAGCTCAGTGACCGGGAGAGTCCCGCCCGGAACACGCCGGTCCCTGAGCCTGTCGAAGGGCAGGAGGACGCGCGTGAGGAGCGGTGCCGTCCTCAGTGCCCGTGGCCGAGGCGCCGACGGAGCAGATCGATGCGGGCCTGTAGCTGGGTCACGCTCGCCTGTGCCACCGCGGGTCCGCCGCAGACGCGTCGCAGTTCGGCGTGCACGAGTCCGTGCGGCTCCTTCGTGTGCTTCGCGTAGAGACCGACCAGGGTGTTGAGCACCTGGCGCTGTTCCTTGAGCGTGCGGTAGAGCGGAGCGGGGATGTCCGCCTGCGGACTCGGCGAGGATGCGTTCTTGTCGACGAACGCCCCGCGCTTGGCCTGCCGGCTCTGGCGTTGCACGAGCAACTCGTGCACCTGTTCAGGTTCGAGGAGCCCGGGGAACCCGATGAAGTCGAACTCCTCCTCGGTGCCGGGCTGGGCGAGCTCGCCGAACTCGTCGCCGTCGAACACGACCCGGTCGAAGTGCGCGTCCGAGGAGACGGCCTGCCAGGTGAACTCCTCGAGGAGTGAATCGGAAGCCTTGTCCTCGCGCTCCGCGGCCGCCATCATCGCGTCCTCCGGATTGAAGAGGTCGCCCTCCGCGTCCGGGTCGCTCGGGCGGTCGAGTGCGTGATCGCGTTCGAGCTCGAGTTTCTCCGCGAGGGCCATCAGGTTCGGCACGTTCGGGAGGAAGATGCTCGCGATCTCGCCGCGTCGTCTGGCCCGGACGAATCGCCCGATCGCCTGCGCGAAGAACAGTGGCGTGGCGGACGACGTCGCGTAGACGCCGACGGCGAGTCGTGGGACGTCCACGCCTTCCGACACCATGCGGACCGCGACCATCCAGCGCTTGGTGTTCCCCGAGAAGTCGGCGATCCGGTCGCTGGCCTCCTTCTCGTCGGAGAGGACGACGGTGGGCTGCTCCCCCGTCAGCTCGTGCAGGATGGCCGCGTAGGCGCGCGCGGTCGTCTGGTCGGTGGCGATCACGAGTCCGCCGGCGTCCGGGACCGCCTGACGGACCTCGGACAGCCGGAGGTCGGCGGACTTCAGGACCGCCGGGATCCAGTCGCCCTGCGGGTCGAGTGCGGTCCGCCAGGCAGCGGAGGTGATGTCCTTCGTGTTGCCCTCGCCGAGGCGGGCCTCCATCTCGTCGCCGGCCTTGGTCCGCCAGCGCATGTGGCCGGCGTAGACCATGAAGAGCACCGGACGGACGACCCCGTCCTGGAGCGCGCGACCGTATCCGTAGTTGTAGTCGGTGACGGAGGTCCGGATGCCCTGGTGATCAGGCTGGTAGACCACGAACGGGATCGGTGCCGTGTCCGACCGGAACGGGGTCCCGGTCAGGGACAGCCGGCGGGTCGCCCGCGAGAACGCCTCGTGGATGCCGTCGCCCCAGCTCAGGGCGTCGCCGCCGTGGTGGACCTCGTCGAGGATGACGAGGGTGCGACCCGAATCGGTCGTGCGCTGATGGACGGGCGGGTTCGCCGCGACCTGGGCATAGGTGACGGCGACGCCGTGGTAGTGGCGGCCGAAGACCTGGTCGCGGTTCGCGAAGTTCGGGTCGAGGCGGATGCCGACCCGGCTCGCGGCCTCGGCCCACTGACGCTTCAGGTGGTCGGTCGGGGCGACGACCGTGATGCGGTCGATCGTGCCGCGATGGAGGAGTTCGGAGGCGAGCCGCAGCGCGAACGTCGTCTTGCCTGCGCCCGGTGTCGCCGCCGCGAGGAAGTCACGGGGTTCGGTGGTGAAGTACTGCTCGAGCGCCTCGGCCTGCCAGGCTCGAAGCTTGCTCGCCGTGCCCCACGCTGCGCGTTCCGGGAAGGCCGGTGAGAGGTGTTCGGCTGCGGACCCGCCCAGGTGCTGGGTCGAAGAGATTTCCGCGTTCACTGGAGACCACTGTACCCGGCCGAACCGACACCGCCGACCATCGTGTGCGGCCTCGACAGCCGTCCGGATGTCCGACTCGCGACTGATCCGCCAGCCGAGGGGCGGGCGTACGCTGGAGGTTCCGGATGCACAGCAGGAGGAACCACCCATGACCGAACAGCACCATCCCTGGTCGCGGTACGTCGCCATCGGCGACTCGTTCACCGAGGGGATCGGCGATCCCGAGCCGGGTGCGCCGGGCGGGCACCGCGGGTGGGCCGATCGGGTCGCCGAGGTGCTGGCCGCGCAGAATTCGGACTTCGCCTACGCCAACCTCGCGGTGCGCGGCAAGCTCGCACAGCAGATCCTCGACGACCAGGTGGAGCCGGCCCTGGAGCTGCACCCGGACCTCATCACGATCTCCGCGGGCGGCAACGACGTGATCCGGCCCGGCACCGACCCCGATGACATCGCCAGACGACTCGAGCAGGCGATCATCCGGCTCCGGAGCGACGGAGCGACGGTCGTGCTGTTCACCGGCGTGGACGTCGGCTTCTCCCCCGTGTTCCGGAGCATCCGCGGTAAGGTCGCGATCTACAACGAGAACCTGCGGGCCATCGCCGCCCGACACGACTGCATCATCGCCGATCAGTGGTCGCTCCAGGCGATCCAGGATCCGCGGATGTGGGCCCCGGACCGGCTGCATCTGAACGCGCTCGGCCATCACGAGGTCGCCCGCCTCGTCCTCCACGCGCTGAACGTGGAGAACGACCTCAAGCCGCTGCAGCCGGAGCCGCTGCCCGTGCGGCGTTGGCGTCAGGCCCGGACCGAGGACCTCGCCTGGGCGCGGGAGTACCTCGTGCCCTGGGTGCTCCGCCGGGTGCGGCACCAGTCGTCCGGCGACCACATCACCGCCAAGCGACCGATCGCCGGACCCTTCCTGACGGTTGCAGCCCAGGACCAGGAACTCGACGTCTGATCGTCCGGCCGATCACCCGGGCTCCGGCGTCTGGCGCGGTCACGGGTTGGTCAGGCGCCACCAGGGCGTGACCGGGGCGATGTCCGCGTCGAGAGCCAGCGGGACGTCGATCGTCGCCGCACCGCCCTCCGCGCCGGCACCCACGGTGTAGCTGAGCTTCCCGACCGTCGAACCGGCGGCACCCGCCTCGATGGCTCTGGCGCGGCTCTCGACAGTGATCGGGGTGTCCTGCCAGACCAGCACGGAGGCGTCGGACGCCACGACGACCTTCGCCGCCTCGTCCCACGCGGTCGAGTAGGAGCCGACCGATTGCCCGGCGGTGGCGAGCTGGACCTGGTGGAATCCGGCCGGCACGCTCTGCAACAGGGAGACCACGGCCTCGTTGAGCACGGTGTGGTCGTCGGCACCGAGGATGACGCCGACGACAGTCACCGTCCGCCCCGCCACCTGGAGGTCGGCGGAGAACAGCAGGCAGGCGCCCGAGGCGTCGTCGGTCCCCGTCTTCATGCCGGTCACCCCGTACTGGCCGAGGAGGGCGTTCGTGTTCTCGACCTCGCCGATGGCGGGCAGTACCGCCGTGGGCTCCTTGACGATCGACGAGAGCACCGGGTCGGCGAGCACGAGCTTGCCGATGGTCACCAGGTCGCTCGGGGTGCTGACGTTCGTCTCGCCCAGGCCGCTCGTGTTCGTGACGGTCGTGCCGGTCAGCCCGTGTGCGTCGAGCCAGGCGCGCGCCGCGTCGAGGTACGCGTCGACCGAACCGAAGGCCCAGACGGCGAGCGAGATGCTGTAGTTGTTCGCCGACGGGAGGAGGAGCGCTTCGAGCATCTGCCGCTGGGTGAACACCGACCCGGCGACGACGGGTGCCGCTGAACCGTTCTCCGCGATGGTGTCGTAGTAGAACCCGACGTCGGCGTCGGTCAGCGTGATGGACGGGCCCTGATCGCCCGCGGCGAGGGGCTTGGCCTCCAGCACGACGAGGGAGGTGATCGTCTTGGTGATGCTCGCGATGGGGAACGGCGTCTGTTCGCCACTCGAACTCAGGACGCCGTCGAACCCGACGGCACCGAGGGCGCCCCGCCCGAATCCGGGCCAGGCGACCGGTGTGGTCTGCTGGACGAGCGAGGTCGTGAGGGCGTCGCCGGCTTCGAGCGTCGCAGCCGCGGCCGGGACCGGTCGGAGCAGCGCGCCTGCGCTGTACCCGAACAGCCCGATCAGGAGGGCGAGGACGCCGAAGACGGCGAGACGGCGGCGGCGATAGATCTGTCGTCTCGTGAGTGGCACCCGGTCATGCTACCCGGCGCTCCTGCGCGTCCCCTGTCGCGACCTGCCGCCGTGCCGGTGGTCTTCGAGCAGCGTTGGACCGTGGTCAGCGGACCCGGAGCTCCCAGAGGGCGACGGCACTGGCCGACGCGACGTTCAGCGAGTCGACGCCGTGGAGCATCGGGATGGTCACGATCGTGTCGGCGGCGGCGAGGGCCGAGGCGCTCAGACCGTCACCTTCAGCGCCGAGCACGATGGCGAGCCGTTCCGGGGCGGTCCGAGCATAGGTGTCGAGGTCCACGGCGTCGTCGGCCAGAGCGAGGGCGGCCGTCTCGAAGCCGGCATCCCGCAGGACGTCGGATGCGACATCCCATTCCGGCAGGCGGGTCCACGGCACCTGCAGGACCGTGCCCATGCTGACGCGGACGCTTCGACGGTACAGCGGGTCGGCGCAGCGCGGGGTGATCAGGACCGCGTCGGCACCGAGGCCGGCGACGGAGCGGAAGATGGCGCCGACGTTGGTGTGGTCGACGATGTCTTCGAGGATGACCACCCGGCGGGCGTCGGCGAGGAGTTCGGCGGGGTCGGCGAGCGGTGGGCGGTGCATCGCCGCGAGCGCTCCCCGGTGCAGGTGGAAGCCCGTCAGCTGCTCCAGGAGTGCGGGCTCGCCGACGAAGACCGGGACGTCGTGATCCTCGAGGAGTGGCGAGACGTCGTCGAGCCACTTCTCCTGCAGCAGGACCGATCGCGGTCGGTGCCCGGCGCGCAGCGCACGTTCCATGACCTTCGTGGACTCGGCGATGTACAGGCCACCCGCGGGTTCGGACACCCGGCGGAGGGCGACGTCCGTCAGCCGCGCGTAGTCGTCGAGTCGTCCGTCGTCGAGATCGGTGATCCGGATGACCTGCATGGGAGACGTCCTCTCGACGCGATGTTCGACCTCCACCTTGCCAGAGTGGGAACACGATCGAAAACGAGGCCGTTTAGACTCAGGGGAAGCGATGGCCCGGAGTACTCCGATCATCGCGGACGGATGGACGGAGCAGGCATGAGCACGCTGATCGCAGCAGGGGATCCCGCTGACGAGACGGCCGAGGCCGGGCTCGAACGGGCGATCGAGCTGCTCGCGGACCGACGCGTCGCCTTCCTCACCGGGGCCGGCGTCAGCACGGACTCCGGCATCCCCGACTATCGGGGCCAGGGCGCTCCGGTGCGGACCCCCATGACGGTCGACCAGTTCCTGTCCAACGACGACGCCGCGCGCAAACGCTACTGGGCCGGCAGCCACCTCGGGTGGAAGCGGTTCGACGGCGCTCGACCGAACGCCGGCCACCGGGCGATCGCGCTCCTCGAGGAGGCCGGCATCGCCGACGGCGTCATCACGCAGAACGTCGACGGCCTCCACGTCAGAGCCGGCTCGCGCCGCGTCGTCGACCTGCACGGGTCGATGGACCGCGTCAGCTGTCTCTCCTGCGGGCAGAGCTACGCCAGGTCGAGCATCGCGGAGCGCATGACGTCGCTGAACCCCTGGCTCGACACCGAGACGGACGTGACGATCAACCCGGACGGCGATGCCGAGGTCGGGCGCGTGGACGAGATCGTCGTCCCCGTGTGCACGGTCTGCGGTGGCATGCTGAAGCCGGACGTGGTCTTCTTCGGCGAGTTCATCCCCACGGAGAAGTACGCCGAGGCGGCGGCACTCGTGCGCGGCGCCGACGCACTCGTGATCGCCGGGTCGTCGCTCGTGGTCAACTCGGGGATCCGGCTCCTCGAACTCGCCCGCCGGAAGCGGTTGCCGATCGTCGTCATCAACCGTGGCGTCACGAAGGCGGACGGCCGTGCGGATGTGAAGCTCGACGCGGGTGCCAGTGAGACGCTCACCGGGATCGCCGCTCGCCTGGTCCCGTCCGCGTTCACGAGCGTCGTCTCGCAGGAGGCGACCGACGCCTGACGCCTCAGGCGTCGGTGTGGTCGTCCGCGAGGAACGCGGTGAGGCGTTGCGCCGCGTCGTGCGGCTCCTCGTAGTGGATGAGGTGTCCGACGCCCGGGATGACGTGCAGCTGCGCGTCGGCGAACCGCTTCGCGAGCGCGTACTGCGCGGCCACGGGCGTGATGTCGTCGCGCTCGGCGGCGATGAGCAGCGTGCGGCTGGGGATGCGGTCGGCGTACTCGCTGACGTCGTGGCTGACCGAGGCGGTGAACGACTCGAGGACGACCTCCCGGTCGGCGAAGGCGCTGAAGTACTGGTCGTGCTGGGCGTGGATCCACCGACGGAGCGTCGGGTCCTTCGTCTTCGCCATCGCGACGCTCATGATGCGGACGACACCCTTGTTGCGGAGGAAGGCGAAGCCCAGGCGTTTCGGGAGCTTCGCGGACGACCAGTAGTAGAAGACCGCGAGCCTCGTCAGGACACCTCGAGGGCCCTGGAGCGCCGGGGCGGCGATCGGGTTCACGAGGACGAGGTCGTCCGGTCGGAGTCCCCCGGCGACGGCGGCGCTCGACACGATCGAGCCGAACGAGTGCCCGAGCAGGACGACCCGGCCGGTCAGGTGTAGCTCCTCGATGAACCGTCCCAGCCAGGCTGCGTACCCCTCGACGGAGTGGGTGGCGTCGGGGAAGGGTGCGGAGCTGCCGAAGCCGGGGAGGTCCGGAGCGATGATCCGGAATCCGGAGAGCTGCGCGACGACCGGTTCGAGGCCGTGGTGGTCGCCGCGGAACCCGTGCACCATGACGATCGTCGTCGACGCCTCTCGGTCGCCGTAGTCCCAGAACCGGGTCTCGGCTCCGTCCACGATGAGCGAGCGCTCCCGGACGGGGATGCGGTCGAGCTGGTCGGCGTACGGTGATTCGACGGGCATCCACTCAGTCTAGGCAGTCCGGCTCCGCGTTCACCCGACGACGCGGAGCGTGCCGTCCCGGCGTGGCACAGGCCCCTGTCGGAGGTGCGTCATAGGGTGAAGGCGTGAACACGGTCGACGCGAACCCCCACTGGACGGACCGCCTGGCGGTCTTCGATCTCGAGACGACCGGCATCGAGGTGGAGACGAGTCGCATCGTGACCGCCTTCGTCGGTGTCATCACCGCGGACGGTTCGGTCGAACGCTCGTGGTCGTGGATGGCCGACCCCGGGGTCGAGATCCCTGCTCGCGCCGCCGAGATCCACGGCGTCACGACGGAGCGTGCCCGGGCGGAGGGGCGTCCGGCACCGGCCGTCGTCGGAGAGATCGTGTCCGTCCTCACCGAACTGTTCGCCGCACGGACCCCGGTGGTCGCCTACAACGCGCCCTACGACTTCTCTCTCCTGCACTTCGAGGCGGAGCGACACGGGGTGACCTCGATCACCGCCCCGTCCCCCGTCGTCGACCCGCTGATCCTCGACCGACGGCTCGACACGTTCCGCCGCGGCAAGCGGACGCTCGAGGTCGTCGCCGCCCTGCACGGCGTTCCACTGGAAGGTGCGCACGACGCGGGCGTGGACGCCGTCGCCGCCGGACGCGTCGCTCAGGCCATCGGCCGACGCTACGCCGACGCATTGCCGACGAGCGTGGACGAGCTGCACGAGGCTCAGCGGACCTGGTCGCTCGAGCAGGCGGAGAGCTTCCAGTCCTACATGCGCCGCGTGCGCGACCCCGAATTCGTCGCCGAAGGCGCTTGGCCCATTCGCACCGGACGCCCTGCCGCTCGACCCGAGACGCCGGTCATCGTCCCAGCGGACCAGCTGCCCATCGGTATCTGAGTCGCACGGACTCCCCACGACGACGAACGCCCCGATCCGAGGATCGGGGCGTTCGTGTATGACAGCGGAAGGACTACTTGCCGAAGCCCTTGAAGCGCTGGTTGAACTTCTCGACGCGACCGGCGGAGTCCATGATGCGCTGCTTGCCCGTGTAGAACGGGTGCGACTCGGACGAGATCTCCACGTCGATCACCGGGTAGGTGACGCCGTCGAGGTCGATCGTCTTGCCCGACGAGACCGTCGAGCGCGTGAGGAACGTCGCGCCGGAGGCGAGGTCGCGGAAGACGACGGCTTCGTACGTGGGGTGGATGTCAGATTTCATCAGCAGTCCTTGTTGAGTGGATGGTGTGGGTAGTACCCGCGCTCGGAACTCCAGGCACGAGGCAGAAAGCTCTTGGCTCCGCGAGCCAAAGGTCGACTTTACCAGACTCGGCGCGCATCTGCTCGCCTGCCGAGGTCGACCCGCCGAGGTACGGCCGTCAGGAGGGGGCGACAGCCGAGCGTCCGGCGCGGGCGGAGCGGGCGTGGAAGCGTCCGTCCTCCTCGGCCAGGTCGATCGGGAGGTCGAAGGTCTCACTGAGGTGCTCGGCCGTGAGGGTCTCGGCGATCGGTCCGGCGGCGACGACGCCGCCGTCGCGAACGAGCAGGACGTGCGTGAAGCCGACGGGGATCTCCTCGACGTGGTGGGTCACCATGATGATCGCCGGTGAGTCGTCGGCGCTCGCGTAGCCGCCGAGCAGCTCGACGAGCTCCTCGCGCGTGCCGAGGTCGAGGCTCGCGGCCGGCTCGTCGAGCAGGAGGAGTTCGGGGTCGGTCATGATGGCCCGCGCGATCTGCACGCGCTTCTGCTCGCCGTCGCTGAGCGTGCCGAAACGGCGGTCGGCGAGGTGGTCGAGCTTCCATTCGGCGAGGACCCGCGAGGCCCGCTTCACATCGATGTCCTCGTACTGCTCGACCCAGCGGCCGGTGACCGAGTAGGCCGCCGTGAGCACGACGTCCAGGACGGTCTCCTCCGGCGGCACCCGCTTCGCGAGGGCGGAGGACGCGAAGCCGATGCGCGGTCGCAGCTCGAAGACGTCGACCCGGCCGAGCGTCTCGTCGAGCACGGAGACCGTGCCCTTCGAGGGGTGGATGAGCGTCGCCGCGAGCTGCAGGAGCGTCGTCTTGCCTGCGCCGTTCGGGCCGAGGACGATCCATCGCTGGTCGCCCGTCACCGTCCAGTCGACGCCATCGAGGATGGGGTTGAGATTGCGGACGACGGACACATCGGAGAACTGCAACACGCTCGGCATGGTCCTAGCCTATCCGCCAAGACTCGTCGCGCGTCGCCGTCCTCCGAGGCGTCCGCAGGTGGTTCAGACCAGGCTGCGGTACAGCTCCGCCGTCTGGGTGGCGATGCGCGACCAGCTGAAGTCGGACTCCGCGCGTCGGCGACCAGCGGCCCCGTAGGCCCTCGCCTGGGCGGGATCCTGGACGACCTCGGTGAGGGTGGCGGCGAGGTCGGCGACGAAACGCTCCGGGTCGAGCGGGGTGCCGGTGCCGTCGGACGCCTGCGCGAGGGGGACGATCCTCCCGGTCACACCGTCCTGCACGACCTCAGGGATGCCGCCGGTCCCCGTCCCGACCACGGCGGCACCGCAGGCCATCGCCTCGAGGTTGACGATGCCGAGCGGCTCGTAGATCGACGGGCACACGAAGGTCGTGGCGGCGGTGAGGACGGTGCACAGCTCGTGACGCGGGAGCAGCCGTTCGATCCACACGACCCCGGTGCGCTCGCGCTGCAGCTCCTCGACGAGCCCCTTGACCTCGGTGAGGATCTCGGGGGTGTCGGGAGCGCCGGCGCACAGGATGAGCTGCACGTCGGGCGGCAGCAGGCGGGCCGCGCGGAGCAGGTACGGCAGCCCCTTCTGACGGGTGATCCGACCGACGAAGACGACGGAGGGACGGGACGGGACGATGCCGAGCGACCGCAGCAGCTCGTCGTCCACGCGTGGCTGCCAGTCGGTCAGGTCGATGCCGTTGTAGATGACCTGCACCTTGGCCGGGTCGAGGCGCGGATACGACCGCAGGATGTCGCGGCGCATGCCGTCGCTGACCGCCACGACGGCCGCGGCGCCTTCGTAGGCGGACTGCTCGATCCAACTGGACACGCGGTACCCGCCGCCGAGCTGCTCGGCCTTCCACGGCCGGAGCGGCTCCAGACTGTGCGCGGTCACGACGTGCGGGATGCCGTGCAGCAGCGACGCGAGGTGACCGGCACCGTTCGCGTACCAGGTGTGCGAGTGCACGAGGTCGGCTCCGGCGACGTCCTGGGCGATCAGGAGGTCCGTCCCGAGTGTCGTGAGGGCGCCGTTCGCCCCCTGGAGCTCGGCCGGGACACCGTAGGCGACGGTGTCGGCCTCGTCGCGTGGAGCGCCGAAGCAGCGCACGGTCACGTCGATGTCGCTACGGAGGGATTTCACCAGCTCCGACACGTGGACGCCTGCGCCGCCGTAGATCTCCGGCGGGTACTCCTTTGTCACAAGATCAACTCGCATGTCTAGACGCTAGTACAGGTCTCGTCCGGCATCTATTGTGAAGCCATGGCCGCCTCAAAGAAGATCTTCGGAATCGTCCTCGCTGGTGGGGAAGGGAAGCGGTTGATGCCGCTGACCGCAGACCGCGCGAAACCGGCCGTACCGTTCGGCGGGCAGTACCGTCTGATCGATTTCGCGCTGTCGAACCTCATCAACTCCGGACTCACCCAGATCGTCGTCCTCACCCAGTACAAGTCCCACAGCCTCGACCGCCACGTCTCGCAGACCTGGCGGTTGTCCGGCCTGCTCGACTCCTATGTCGCGTCCGTGCCGGCGCAGCAGCGTCTCGGGAAGCGCTGGTTCAGCGGATCCGCCGACGCGATCCTGCAGAGCCTCAACCTGATCCGCGACGAGAAGCCCGACATCGTCGTGGTCGTCGGCGCCGACCACGTCTACCGCATGGACTTCGCGCAGATGATCGAGGCGCACATCGCCTCGGGCAAGAAGGCGACGGTCGCCGCGATCCGTCAGCCCATCTCCCTCGCCGACCAGTTCGGCGTCATCGACGTCGACGCGGACGACCCGACGACCATCGCCCGCTTCCTCGAGAAGCCGCTCGACGCGCCTGGCCTGCCCGACTCCCCCGGTGAAGTGCTCGCCTCGATGGGCAACTACGTCTTCGACGCCGACGCCCTCATGCAGGCGGTCATCGACGACGGCGAGGTGACGAGCTCGAACCACGACATGGGTGGCGACATCGTCCCGTACTTCGTCGATCGCGGCGAGGCGGGCGTCTACGACCTCCAGCGGAACGATGTACCCGGATCGACGGATCGCGATCGCTACTACTGGCGCGACGTGGGGACGATCGAGTCGTTCTACGAAGCCCACCAGGACCTCATCTCGACCCTCCCGATCTTCAACCTGTACAACCGGGACTGGCCGATCTTCAGTTCTCAGCTGAACTCGCCGCCGGCGAAGTTCGTGCGGGACGCGAAGGGCAATCTCGGCCAGACCATCGACTCGATCGTCTCCCTCGGTTCGCTGCTGTCCGGTGCCCACATCGAGCGCAGTGTCCTCGGGCCATGGGCGCTCGTGGAATCCGGCGCCCACGTCTCCGACTCGGTCGTGTTCGACAAGGTCCACATCGAACCGGACGCCGTCGTCAAGCGGGCTATCCTGGACAAGGATGTGGTGGTCACCTCCGGCGCGAGCGTCGGTGTCGACCACGACCGTGACCGCGCTCGCGGCTTCACCGTCACCGAATCCGGTCTCACCGTGGTTGGCAAGGGAGTACGCGTCGTTCCATGAGTACCGAGCGTTCGGCAGTGGCGGATCCAGAAGCAGCACTCCCCCCACAGGCCGGACGAGGCGTCCGGTTCCTCGCGGTCCTCGACGCCGACTCGACGCTCATCGAGAACGAGGTGATCGAGCTCCTCGCCGAGGAGGTCGGCAGCCTCCCCGAGGTCGCCGCCATCACCGAGCGTGCCATGCGCGGTGACCTCGACTTCGCCGACAGCCTCCGGGCCCGGGTCGCGACGCTCGCGGGCCTGCCCGTCGACCGGATCCCGGTGATCGCCGAACGGATCCGGACGACGACCGGCCTGGAGACGCTGATCGGCCGGCTGCATGCGCACGGGTCACGGATCGGTGTCGTGTCCGGCGGGTTCCATGAACTGCTCGACCCGCTCGCCGAGGCACTCGGCCTCGACCATGTGCGGGCGAACTGCCTCGAGACGGCCGACGGTCGGTTGACGGGAGGCCTCAGCGGTCCCATCATCGACGCGGCGGCGAAGGCGGCCGCACTGCAGGAGTGGGCCGACGAGGACGGCGTGCCGTTGGCACGGACGATCGCGATCGGCGACGGAGCCAACGACCTCGAGATGATGGCCGTCGCCGGGCTCTCGGTCGCGTTCAACGCGAAGCCGATCGTCCGCCGCCATGCCGACGTCGTCGCCGGGCGGGTCGACCTCGCCGGCGTCCTCCCGCTCCTCGGGCTCTGATCCGCGCGTCGGGGGTCAGCGCCCGAGTTCGGGTTCTGCTCGGTGCGGTGCTGCCCGGGTCAGTGACCCATGCCGAGGCCGCCGTCGACCGGGATCACGGCGCCGGAGATGTACCCCGCGTCGTCACCGGCGATCCACGTGACGACCTTCGCGACCTCGTTCGCACTCGCGAAACGCGCTGCCGGGATGCTCTTCTTGTACTCGGCCTGGGTCTCGGCGGGCAGTTCGGCGGTCATGTCGGTCTCGATGAACCCCGGGGCGATCACGTTCGCCGTGATCCCACGTGCACCGAGCTCGCGGGTGATGGACCGCGCCATGCCGATGAGGCCGCTCTTCGAGGCCGCGTAGTTGACCTGACCGGCCGACCCGTAGAGGCCCACGACGCTGGAGATGAGCACGATGCGTCCGAAGCGTGCCTTGAGCATGCCCTTGGACGCGCGCTTGACGACGCGGAAGGAGCCGCCGAGGTTCGTGTCGACCACCTGGTCGAAGTCGTCCTCGCTCATCCGCATGAGCAGGGTGTCCTTCGTGATGCCCGCATTCGCGACGAGCACCTCGACCGGCCCGAGCTCCGACTCGATCTCGCTGAACGCCGCGTCGACGGAGGCTGCATCGGTGACGTCCGCGCGGACCGTCAACGTGCCCGCTGGGCCCTCGCCGGATCGAGCGGTGACGGCGACGCGGTGACCCTGCGCGACGAACTCCTCGGCGATGGCGAAGCCGATCCCCCGGTTGCCTCCGGTGACGAGTACGGTGCGTGGTGCGGTCATGGTCGATTCCTCTCCTGCGGCGATACCGGCCGACTCGTGCGGCGGCCGTCGGGGCGCGCGGCGTTCCGGCCGCGGACCCGTACCAGCATATGGGGGTCCTCCGGTTCTCCCGGTGATTTGGGGGCTTCGCCCACCCGCCGAGCGCGTAGGCTGGTCGTGGCATGAAGCAGCAGAGCATCACCTCCCTCCCACCGGCTCCCGAACAGGAGCGCCGGCAGCGGTTCATCAAGTACTCGATCACCATGGGTGTCCGGTTGCTTTGCCTCGCTGCGCTCCCGTTCGTCCAGGGCGGTTGGATGTTCGCGGTCGCGGCCGGTGCCATCTTCCTGCCGTACGTCGCCGTCATCATCGCGAACGCCGGATCGCTGCCGTCGCAGGGGGCCATCGAGCGCCCCACCGGTGTCGTCGTGTCCCAGCGGCCGATCATCGTCGACGACTCGGTTCCGCCTCGTCCCACCGACCAGGCATGATCGGGTTCGGTGCCGAGCCCGACGGCGTGATCTGCTCCCGGGCCGGCTGCCGCGCGGCGGCGAGCTGGCGGATCGAGTGGCGCAATCCGAAGATCCACGCGGAGGACCGCGTGAAGGTCTGGACCGCCTGCGACGAACACGTCGACTTCCTGGAGGCCTTCCTCGAAGCCCGCTCCTTCCCCCTCGAGCGGCGTCCGTTGACATCGGCGGTCGGCTCATGAGCGCGGGTTGGCGGTTCGCCTTCAGCCGCCGTTGGCTCGGCTACCTCGGCGTCGCGATCGTGTTCGCGATCGTGTGCGTCCTGCTCTCCAACTGGCAGCTCGCTCGGGCGAGCGAGAAGGAGGAGGAGGTCCAGCGCATCGAGACCAACTGGGACGCGACCCCGATCCCGCTCGACGAAGCGCTGCCGTCGCTCGACTCGTTCAGCGTGGCCGACGAATGGCACCCGGTGTCGATGAGTGGCACCTACCTGCCTGACGAGCAGCTGCTGGTGCGGAACCGTCCCAGGAACAACCAGGCCGGCTTCAACGTCCTCACGCCGCTCCGACTCGCCGACGGAGACGTGTTCATCGTCGACCGTGGCTGGGTCGCCGCGAACGATTCACTCGAAGCACCCGAGTCGGTCCCGGCGCCTCCGAGCGGAGAGGTCTCGGTCGTCGTCCGCATCCGACCCGGCGAACCGACGCTCCCCGGCCGCGGGGCCGCCGACGGACAGGTGGCCACGATCAACCTCCCGCAGATCGCCGAACTCCGCGGCGAGACGCTCTACTCCGGTGCGTACGGCATGCTCCTCTCGGAGAGCCCGGCGCCGGCCGAAGCGGCGCCGCTCGGTCCGATCAAGCCCGAGCCGAACGAGGGGATGCACCTCTCGTACGCGCTGCAATGGGTGGTCTTCGCGCTGATGGGCTTCATCTTCCTCGCCTATGCCATCCGTCAGGAGTACCGCATCCTGAATTCCGACGACCCGAAGGAGCAACGCCGTGCGGCTGCACGCGCCGAACGGCTCGCCGCGAAGGCACGGTCCGACGCCGACATCGAGGATGAGATCCTCGAAGCGAGTCGCTGACGCGAGTGCGACGAGCCGTCGACGGACGGGGCGTACCCGGCCGGTGATGCTCACGGACCGAGCGCGCTGGCCCGCTGGCGCTAGGCCAGGCTGACGAGGTCCTGGTAGTCCTTGTTCCAGTGGTCCTCGACGCCGTCGGGCAGGATGAGCACCCGCTCGGGGTTGAGCGCCTCGACGGCGCCCTCATCGTGACTCACGAGCACGACGGCACCCTCGTAGTGGGCGAGCGCGTCGAGGATCTCCAGACGGCTGGCCGGGTCGAGGTTGTTGGTCGGTTCGTCCAGGAGGAGCATGTTCGCGCCCGAAACGACGATCATCGCGAGAGCGAGTCTCGTCTTCTCGCCACCGGACAGCACGCCCGCGAGCTTGTTGGAGTCGTCGCCGGTGAAGAGGAACGAGCCGAGGACCTTGCGCGCTTCCATCTCCGTGATGTTCGGCGACGAGGAGACCATGTTCTCGAGCACGCTGCGCTTCACGTCGATCGTCTCGTGCTCCTGCGCGTAGTAGCCGATCCGCAGGCCGTGCCCGGGCTCGAGCTGCCCGGTGTCGGGCTGGTCCACTCCGGCGAGGATCCGCAGCAGGGTCGTCTTGCCCGCACCGTTGAATCCGAGGATGACGACCTTCGAGCCACGGTCGATCGCGAGGTCGACGGCCGTGAAGATCTCGAGCGAGCCGTAGCTCTTCGACAGGTTGCTCGCCATGAGCGGCGTCCGGCCACAGGGCGCCGGGGTCGGGAACCGCAGCTTGGCCACGCGGTCTTGCGCGCGGACCTCCTCGAGCCCGGAGAGCATCCGTTCGGCGCGAGCCACCATCTGGTGGGCTGCGGCCGCCTTGCTGGCCTTCGCACCGAACTTGGCCGCCTGGAGCTGGAGCGCGGTCGCCTTCTTCTCGACGTTGGTGCGCTCCTTCTTCCGGCGCTCCTCGTCGGCCTCGCGCTGACGCTGGTAGTTCTTCCAGTTCATGTTGTAGATGTCGATGACGGTGCGGTTCGCATCGAGGTAGAAGACCCGGTTGACGGTCTCGCCGACGAGCTCGATGTCGTGCGAGATCACGATGAACCCGCCCTTGTACTGCTTGAGGAACTCACGCAGCCAGACGACGGAGTCGGCGTCGAGGTGGTTGGTCGGCTCGTCGAGGATGAGCGTCTCGGCGTCGGAGAAGAGGATGCGCGCGAGTTCGATGCGGCGGCGCTGTCCGCCCGACAGCGTCTTCAGCTGCTGATCGAGGATGCGATCGGGCAGGTTCAGGTTCGACGCGATCGAGGCCGCCTCGGCCTCTGCGGCGTACCCGCCGAGCGCGTTGAACCGGTCGGTGAGGTTGCCGTACTTCTTCATGGCGGCTTCCGCCACCTTCGGGTCGTCGCTCGCCATGGCCATGCTCGACTCGTGCATGCCGAGTGCGAGCTGGCCGAGACCACGCGCATCGAGGATGCGGGTGCGGGCGAGGTCCTCCGGGTTGCCGGAGCGTGGGTCCTGCGGCAGGTACCCGATCTCGCCACCGCGATCGATCTTGCCGTTCGTCGGGAGGGTCTCCCCCGCCAGCGTCTTGGTCAGGGTCGTCTTCCCGGCACCGTTACGGCCGACGAGGCCGATCTTGTCGCCGGCAGACACGCGGAAGTTCACGTGCTCCATGAGCACGCGTGCCCCCACGCGGATCTCGAGGTCGTGCACACTCAGCACAGGCATAGTCCATTTCTTCGGGTGCGTTTCGACAACGCGGAGGGTGGGGGTCAGCCTCCCAGTATAAATCGTGAATCCGATGCTCAGCACCGCGGCCGTTCCGGCAGGGTCCCGGCGCGGCCGGACGTCCGTCAACGCAGGGTGGAGATCCGTCCGACCGCCTCGGTGAGGAGCTCGGGCGAGCAGGCCAGGTTGAGCCGTGCGTGGCCGACGCCTCCGGGCCCGAACGGGGCTCCCTCCTGCAGGGCCACGCGCGCCTCGCGCAGGATGCGCCGCGCCGGGGGCTCCGTCCAACCGAGCCCGGTGCAGTCCAGCCAGGCGAGGTACCCGGCGGCAGGCGGTCGGTAGCCGACCTCGGGCAGCTCGGCACCCAGCAGCTCACCGAGCAGCCGCCGGTTGCCGTCGATCAACGAGAGGAGCCCGTCCAACCAGGGCTCTCCCGACTCGAAGGCGGCGACCGAAGCCAGCACTCCGAACTGGCCCGTCCGCCAGAACACCTCGACCGGCATCCCCGCGACCACGCTCCGCGGTCCGGGTGCGGCGGTGACCATCACCGCGCACTTCAGGCCGGCGAGGTTCCAGGCCTTGCTCGCCGACAGGACGGCGTACCCGTGTTCGGCGGCCTCGTCGGACACGCTGAGGTAGGGGACGAACCGCTCGCCCGGTTGGGTGAGCGGAGCGTGGATCTCATCACTCACGACCGTGACCCCGTAGCGCGCTGCCAGTGCTGCGACCGAGCGGAGTTCGTCGACCGTGTGCGGCCGACCGATCGGGTTGTGCGGGTTGCAGAGGAGGAAGGCCTTCACTCCGTCGCGGAACGCGGCTTCGACACCGTCCAGGTCGAGCCGCCAGCCTCCGGCGGGATCGTCGGCGCGGCTGGACCCGAGCAAGGGGACGTCCACCACGACTCCCCCGGCCTCGGTCACGAGGTCGAAGAACGGCGGGTAGACCGGCGAGGTGATCACCACGCCCTCGCCGGGTGAGATGACGCGACGCAGGATCTCGACGATGCCCATGCTGACGTCGGCGGTGGTGAACACGGAGCCGGGATCCACCTCCCAACCCCAGCGTCGCGCTGCGAAGTCGGCGAACGTCTGTGGGAGCCGTGTGCGGCTCGCGACGTACCCGGCGTCGCCGCGGTCGATGGCCGCGTGTAGGACCTCGCGGACCACGGGTGCCAGCGGGACGTCCATCTCGGCCACGAACATGGGCAGGACGTCGTCGGGGTACTCGGACCACTTCTCGCTCGTCCGGCTGCGCAGGACGTCGAGGGGGTCGGCGGACACGATCTCGGTCATGCGTCGACCCTATCCGGGATCAGCCGGGTGACGCCGCCGGGAACAGGACGACGGACGGCTGCATTGCAGCCGTCCGTCGTCGTGGAGGATCGATCAGATCGAGAAGCCGAGGGCACGCATCATGTCGCGCCCGTCGTCCGTGATGCGCTCCGGGCCCCACGGCGGCATCCACACCCAGTTGATGCGGAAGGCGTCGACGATGCCGTCGAGCGCTTGACCCGTCTGCTCCTCGAGGACGTCCGTGAGCGGACATCCGGCGGAGGTCAGGGTCATGTGGATGATGAGCGCGTCGTTCTCGTCATCCCAACCCAGGTCGTAGATGAGACCGAGGTCGACCACGTTCACCCCGAGCTCGGGGTCCATGACGTCCTTGAGCGCCTCTTCGACCTCGTCGAATCGTTGCGGACTGAGCGTTGTTACCATGTCGTTATCTTAGACCGCTGGCGCGGCTTCAGGCACCTTCCGGGGCGACGACGGCGTCCACGAGGAAACGGTCGTAGCCTTCGTTCTCGAGGCGGTCGGCGAGCTCGGGACCGCCCTGCTCAGCGATCTTGCCGGCGACGAAGACGTGCACGAAGTCCGGCTTGATGTAGCGGAGGATGCGCGTGTAGTGCGTGATGAGCAGGACACCGAGGCCCGTGTTCTCCTTGGCGCGGTTGACGCCCTCGGACACGATCTTGAGGGCGTCGACGTCGAGGCCGGAGTCGGTCTCGTCGAGGACTGCGAACTGCGGCTTCAGCAGCTCGAGCTGGAGGATCTCGTGACGCTTCTTCTCGCCACCGGAGAAGCCCTCGTTGACGTTGCGTTCCGCGAAGGCAGGCTCCATGCGCAGGTTCTTCATCGACTCGCGGACGTCCTTGATCCAGCCGCGGATCGCGGGCGCCTCGCCGTCGACGGCGGTCTTCGCCGTGCGGAGGAAGTTCGTGACCGTGACTCCGGGGATCTCGACGGGGTACTGCATCGCGAGGAAGAGTCCGGCACGGGCGCGCTCGTCGACGCTCATCGCGAGGACGTCCTCGCCGTCCAGCGTGATGGATCCGCTGTCGACGGTGTACTTCGGGTGGCCGGCGATCGTGTACGCGAGCGTGGACTTGCCCGAACCGTTCGGACCCATGATCGCGTGCGTCTCGCCCTTCCGGATGGTGAGGTCGACGCCACGCAGGATCGGCTTGGTGCCCTGCTCGGTTTCGACGCTGACGTGCAGGTCGCGGATTTCGAGGACTGACATGGTGCTAGATCTCTTTCGTTGCGGTCGGGTCGATGTAGATGTCGCCGTCGATGAGCTCGACGGTGTAGACGGGGACCGGCTCGTAGGCCGGAAGGGTGAGCGGCTTGCCCGTCGTGAGCGAGAACTGTGAGCCGTGTGCCCAGCATTCGAGATTGCCGTCCTCGACGAAGCCTTCGGACAGCGAGATGTCGCCGTGGGTGCAGACGTCGCCGATCGCGAACAGTTCGTCCGACGCGTCGCGCACGAGGGCGATCGGCACGCCGTCCACCACGACCCGCTTGGCCTGGTTGACGGCGAGCTCGTCGAACGAGCACACCTTCGTCGCCATCAGTGCTGCGCTCCGCCGGTGCCCTGTCCGTCGGCGCCGAGCAGTTCGGCCTCGATGGCCGCCGAGAGGCGCTCCTGCAGCTCGGTGTCACCGATCTGCTGGATGATCTCCACGAGGAAGCCGCGGACGACGAGTCGTCGTGCCTCGTCCTCAGGGATGCCTCGAGCCTGCAGGTAGAAGAGCTGCTCGTCGTCGAAGCGTCCGGTCGCGCTCGCGTGACCGGCACCGGCGATGTCGCCGGTCTCGATCTCGAGGTTCGGCACGGAGTCGGCACGGGTGCCGTCGGAGAGGACCAGGTTGCGGTTCTGCTCGTAGCTGTCGGTGCCGACGGCACGGTTGCTGATGAGGACGTCGCCGATCCACACGGACCGCGCACCCTCGCCCTGCAGTGCGCCCTTGTAGGTCACGCGCCCGCGGGTGTTCGGTGCGTCGTGGTGCATGTAGACCTGCTGCTCGAGGTGCTGACCCGCGTCGGAGAAGTACACGCCGAGCGAGTCGAGGTCCGAGCCCTGACCGGCGAGGTGCAGGGTCGGGTTCACCCGGACGACCTTGCCGCCGAGCGACACCACGACGTGCTTGAGGTGGGCGTCACGACCGATGGACGCGAAGTGGCTGGCGAGGTGCACGGCGTCGTCGTCCCACCACTGCACGGTCACGACGGTCACGTCGGCCTGCTCGCCGACGACGATCTCGACGTTCTCGGTGAGTCGAGCGTCGCCCGCGTTCTCGATGATGACGAGGCCGCGGCTGAACGGCGCGGCGGTGATGACGGTGTGCGCAGCGCGGGCGCCGTCGCCGAGTCCGCTCCGCTCGAGGCGCAGGGTCTTGGACTCCTCACCCGTGACCGAGATCGCCAGTGCCTGGTCGAAGCTCGACCAGGCGTTCGCGGAGGCGCGCTCCTCCGGCACGCCGGCGGAGCCGACGCGCGCGTCGTCGCGACTGATCCACTCGACGCTGAATCCGTCGACGTCGTCGTGCGTGATCGGGGTGGGAGAGCCGTCGAGCTCCCCCGCGGTGAGGTCGGTGAACTGCGCGACCGGGCTGAGCTTCCAGACCGCCTCGCGTCCCGTCACCGCTGGGAAGTCGGCGACATCATAGGAGCTGAAGCGCTCCGAACGGGTCTGCACCGGGATGACGCGTCCTGCGCCGTCGCTGTGAGCCGTGATGCCGTGCTGTCCTTCGGTCTGAGTCGGTGCTGCAGTCGTCATTAACCGACGGATCCTTCCATGCCCATCTCGATGAGCTTGTTGAGTTCGAGTGCGTACTCCATGGGCAGTTCGCGTGCGATCGGCTCGATGAAGCCGCGGACGATCATCGCCATGGCCTCGTCCTCCGGCATGCCGCGGCTCATGAGGTAGAAGAGCTGCTCCTCGCTGACCTTGGACACCGTCGCCTCGTGTCCGAGCTGGACGTCGTCCACACGGATGTCGATCGCCGGGTACGTGTCGCTCCGGGAGATGGTGTCGACCAGGAGCGCGTCGCAGCGCACGGTGTTGGCCGAGTGATGGGCGTTGGCGTCCACCCGGACCTCGCCGCGGTAGCCCGCGCGTCCGCCGCCTCGGGCGATCGACTTGGAGACGATGGACGACTGCGTGTACGGAGCCATGTGGATCATCTTCGCGCCGGCGTCCTGGTGCTGGCCGGGACCGGCGAAGGCGACGGACAGTGTCTCGCCCTTGGCGTGCTCGCCCATGAGGTAGATGGACGGGTACTTCATCGTGACCTTGGATCCGATGTTGCCGTCGATCCACTCCATGGTCGCTCCTTCGGCGGCCGTGGCGCGCTTCGTGACCAGGTTGTAGACGTTGTTCGACCAGTTCTGGATCGTCGTGTAGCGGACGCGGGCGTTCTTCTTGACGATGATCTCGACGACCGCGGAGTGCAGCGAGTCCGACTTGTAGATCGGCGCGGTGCAGCCCTCGATGTAGTGCACGTAGCTGCCCTCGTCGGCGATGATCAGCGTGCGCTCGAACTGACCCATGTTCTCGGTGTTGATCCGGAAGTAGGCCTGCAGCGGGATCTCGACGTGGACGCCGGGCGGCACGTAGACGAAGGAGCCACCCGACCATACGGCGGTGTTCAGCGCGGCGAACTTGTTGTCGCCGGACGGGATGACCGTGCCGAAGTACTCCTCGAAGAACTCGGGGTGCTCGCGCAACGCGGTGTCGGTGTCCATGAAGATGACACCCTGCGCCTCGAGCTCCTCGTTGATCTGGTGGTAGACCACCTCGGACTCGTACTGCGCGGCGACGCCGGAGACGAGGCGCTGGCGCTCCGCCTCGGGGATGCCGAGCTTCTCGTAGGTGTTCTTGATGTCGTCCGGCAGGTCCTCCCAGGTCTGAGCCTGCTTCTCGGTGGACCGGACGAAGTACTTGATGTTCTCGAAGTCGATCTCGGAGAGGTCGGCGCCCCACGTCGGCATGGGCTTGCGCTCGAACAGCTGCAGGGCCTTGAGGCGGCGCTGCAGCATCCAGTCCGGTTCGCTCTTCAGTGCGGAGATGTCGGCAACGACCTCCGTGGAGATGCCGCGGCGCGCTGAAGCGCCGGCGACGTCGCCGTCGTGCCATCCGAACTCGTATTGGCCGAGTCCGGCGAGCTCCGGGCGATCGATCAGGATGTCTGACATGTGTCCCTCTTTCCTCCCTGGAGACAACCACCGGCTGGAGGTCGTCATTCCCTCCCATGGCACGCGCCTGATCGGAGCGGATTGGGGAGGGGATGTGCGGGCGGCTTCTTCGCGAACCTACAATGTTCATGAACCATGGCGCTTCTCGCGCGCACCGTGAACCTCATAATCCTACAGCTTCCTGTGGGTTGTGGGTGAGGACGGTGGATACCGCAGCCGTGGCCACCGCGAACCGAAGGATCGACCCGTGTCACACCACTCCAAGACCGCCGGTCGACCGACGCCGGCACCGTCCCTTCCCGACCGGGTGCGTGCCACCCGGTTCTGGCAGTGGTTGCCGACGACGATCGACAAGCGCGTGCGTGTCGTCGCCTGGCTCTCCTTCGCCTTCCAGCTCGTCCTCATCGGGACCGGGGGCGCCGTCCGCCTGACGGCCTCCGGGCTCGGATGCCCGACGTGGCCGCGCTGCACGGACGACTCCTTCGTCAACACGCCGGAGATGGGCATCCACGGGTTCATCGAGTTCGGCAACCGCCTCCTCACCTTCGTCCTCGCGGCCATCGTGATCGCCGCGTTCCTCGCGGTGATCCGTATGCGTCGGCAGCGCCCCGACCTCTTCCGGCTGACCCTGCTCCAGGGACTGTCGATCCCTGCGCAGGCGGTCCTCGGTGGCATCACGGTCCTCACCGGGCTGAACCCGTACGTGGTCGGGCTGCACTTCGTCATCTCCATCGTCCTGGTCGCCCTCGCGACAATGCTCGTCCATCGGGTCTACCGCGGTCCCCGTGGCGCGGTGAAGGTCATGCCCGGCTGGTACCTCGGCGTCGTCCACCTGACGAGCCTCTTCGTCGCCGTCACCGTCGTGTTCGGCATTCTGACGACGGGCTCGGGCCCGCACGCCGGCGACAACTCGAAGGAGGTGCCGGCGCCGCGCAACGGGTTCGACCCCGAGTTCCTCCAGCACCTCCACAGCTGGCCCGCCTACGCGACGCTCGCCGGCACCATCGTGCTGCTCGTCGGCGTGATCGCGCTCGGCGCCCGCCGCGGGTCTCGCGGGGTGCGCACCGCGGTCTCGACCCTGCTGGCGGTCGAAGTGGTGCAGATCATCGTGGGGCTCACCCAGGCCCGCCTCGGACTCCCCGAGGTGCTCGTGGGGCTGCACATGGTGCTCGCCGGGTTGCTCGTCGCCGCGATGACCTGGGTCGTGCTGCAGCAGCGGATCCCGGTCCGGACCACGTCACGCGTCGAGGAGTCGGCATCCCTCAGCGTCTCCCGCTGATGGCTCAGTTTCGCTCCTGCTGACGGGTCAGCGGGCCTGCTGACGGCTCACTGCACCTGCTGACGACTCAGAGCATCCCGACCGCGGTCACCCGGACGACCGCGGTCCCGGTCTCGTCGGAGGCGTCGAGGTCGATGACGGCGCTGATCCCCCAGTCGTGGTCGCCGGCCGGATCGGCGAACACCTGACGCACCCGCCAGACACCGCCCGTGTCGCCCACGGGGCGCTCGTCCTCGTCGTCGACGACCAGCAGCGCCGGGCTCCGTGCTGCAGCACCGGTCGGGAGTTCACCGTGCTCCTCGAAGTACGGATCCATGGCGTCGGCCCAGGCGTCGGCGTCGAATCCGGCCGACGCGTCGAGCTCGCCGAGCGCGTCGTAGTGCTCCAGCGACGCGAGCTGGACCCGGCGGAAGAGTTCGTTCCGGACGAGGACGGTGAACGCCCGGCGGTTGGCGAGGACGCTCCGTGGCGTGGGCGGGAGTGACCGACTCGCCTCCGCATGGCGTTCGGGGTCCGGGTGGGACAGTTCCTCCCACTCGTCGAGCAGACTCGAGTCGACCTGTCGGACGAGTTCGCCGAGCCACTCGATGAGGTCCTGGAGCTCCTCGTCCTTGAACTCGTCCGGCACGCTCTGTCGGATCGCCCGGAAGGCGTCGGAGAGGTACCGCAGAACGAGTCCCTCGGACCTCGAGAGACTGTAGAACGAGACGAACTCGCTGAAGTTCAGTGCACGCTCGATGAAGTCGCGCACGACCGCCTTCGGGCGGAGCTCGAGGTCGAGTGCCCACGGCTGCGCGGCGGTGTAGCTCGTGAACGCCGCCTCGAGGAGTTCGGCCAGCGGTCTCGGATGGGTGACCGCCTCGAGGAGCTCCATGCGCTGGTCGTACTCGATCCCCTCGGCCTTCATCGCCTGCACCGCCTCGCCTCTGGCGAGGTGCTGCTGGGCCATGACGATCTGGCGCGGATCGTCGAGCGTCGATTCGACCACCGAGATGACGTCGAGGGCGAAGCCGGGCTCCGCGGGGTCCAACAGCTCGAACGCGGCGAGGGCGAACGGTGACAGCGGAGCGTTGAGCGCGAAGTTCGGCTGCAGTTCGACCGTGAGACCGATGACGACCTCACCCGTCTCGGGGTCGATCGTCTGGGTGATCACCCCTGCCGTGCGGAGGGTGCGGTAGATCTCGAGCGCCCGCCTGGCCAGGGCGAAGCGTCTCGCCCGAGGCTCGTGGTTGTCGAAGACGAGGGAGTGGATGGTGCCGAAGCTGTCGCCGCCGCGTGCGATGACGCTGAGCATCATCGCGTGGGTGAGCTGCATGTGGCTGGTCAGCGTTTCAGGCTCGGCCGCGACGAGGCGCTGGAAGCTCGGCTCCCCCCAGGACACGAACCCCTCCGGCGCCTTCTTCCGGATGATCTTGCGGCGCTTCTTCGGGTCGTCGCCGGCCTTCTCGATGAGCTTGAGGTTCTCGGTCTCGTGCTCGGGAGCCTGGACGACGACGGTGCCCGCGGTGTCGTAGCCGGCCCGACCCGCACGACCGGCGATCTGGTGGAACTCCCGGGCGTTCACCTGGCGCATCTTCGTGCCGTCGTACTTCGTGAGCGCCGTGAACAGGACCGTGCGGATCGGGACGTTGATCCCGACGCCGAGGGTGTCCGTCCCGCAGATGACGCGGAGGAGACCACGTTGGGCCAGCTGCTCCACGAGGCGTCGGTACTTCGGCAGCATGCCGGCGTGGTGCACGCCGATCCCGCTGCGGACGAGCCGGGACAGCGTCGTGCCGAACGCGGTGCTGAACCGGAAGTCGCCGATGGCGTCGGCGATCTCGTCGCGTTGCTCGCGGGTGACGACCTTGAGGCTGGTCAAGGCCTGTGCCCGCTCGAGCGCCGCCGCCTGCGCGAAGTGGACGATGTAGATCGGAGCCTGTCCCGTGTGGAGGAGGTCCTCCACGGTCTCGTGGATCGGCGTGGTCGCGTAGGAGAAATGGAGCGGCACAGGTCGTTCGACGCCGGTCACGATGGCGGTCTCACGGCCGGTCCGGCGCTCGAGGTCGCGCGCGAGGTCGCCGACGTCGCCGAGGGTCGCGGACATGAGGACGAACTGCGTGTCCGGGAGGGTGAGGAGGGGCACCTGCCACGCCCACCCGCGGTCGGGGTCGGCGTAGAAGTGGAACTCGTCCATCACGACCTGGTCGATGCCGGCGTCCTCGCCGTGCCGGAGCGCCAGGTTGGCGACGATCTCCGCGGTGCAGCAGACGATCGGCGCGTCGGCGTTCACCGAGGAGTCCCCGGTGACCATCCCGACGTTCTCAGCGCCGAACATCTCGACGAGTGCGAAGAACTTCTCGCTGACGAGCGCCTTGATCGGGGCCGTGTAGTAGCTGCGGCGACCGGAGCTCAGCGCCGCGAAGTGTGCGCCGGCGGCGACGAGGCTCTTGCCGGTGCCCGTCGGGGTGGAGAGGATGACGTTGGCGCCGTCGACGATGCCGATGAGCGCCTCCTCCTGTGCCGGGTACAGGCTGAGTCCGCCGGCCTCGGCCCAGGAGACGAACCGGTCGAAGACGATGTCGGGGCTCTCCCCCGTCGCAGCGATCAGCCGGCCGCGTTCCGCTGCGTCAGCCACCGGGTCAGAACGGGAGCAGCGGGTCGATGCCGACGGCGAGGAACAGGAGGGTCAGGTAGGTGATCGACCCGTGGAAGACGCGCATCGGCGAGACGTGCTCGTGACGGATCGCGAGGTTGTAGAGACGGTGGGTCTCGTAGACGAACCAGCCGCCGGACAGGAGGGCGACGGTGCTGTACAGCAGCCCCATGTCGGCCACCGGGATGAGCAGGAGCGAGCAGACGACCGTCGCCCACGCGTACAGGATGACCTGGAGGCCGACCTGCGCGCGACCGCGGACGACGGCGAGCATCGGCACGCCGACGGCCTGGTAGTCGCTGCGGTACTTCATGGACAGCGGCCAGTAGTGCGGCGGCGTCCAGAGGAACACGACCGCGAAGAGGATGATCGGAGCCCACGAGAGCGAACCGGTGACGGCGGCCCAGCCGATGACGACGGGGAAGCAGCCCGCGATCCCACCCCAGATGATGTTCTGCTGGGTGCGTCGCTTCAGCCACAGCGTGTACACGAAGACGTAGAAGAGGATCGCGCCGACGGACAGTGCGGCCGCGAGCCAGTTGGTGGTGGCGAGGAGCCAGACCGTCGAGACGACGCCGAGCGTCCACGCGAACACGAGCGCCTCGCGCGGCGTGAGCTCGCCGGTCACCAGGGGGCGCTTCTTCGTGCGGTCCATGACCGCGTCGATGTCGCGGTCGATGTAGCAGTTGAACGCCGCTGCGGAGCCGGCGCTCAAGGACCCACCGATGACGGTCGCGATGACGAGCCACCAGTCGGGCAGACCGCCCTTCGCGAGGATCATGACGGGGATCGTCGTCACGAGGAGCAGCTCCATGACCCGCGGCTTGGTCAGGGCGATGTACGCCTTCGCCTTGCGTCGGAAACCGAGCTTGGGGCTCGACACACGTTCTGCTACAGCGACGTCCATTGCTCCTCTAACGTTCGGTTCACCACGCACTGCTCGCCCGGTGCGCGGTCCGCAGACGATTCTACGACACGCGCAGGCGGCTCCCTACTCACGGTGCGCAGGCGCACGGTCCCTCACCAGGTGACGCCCGACGTGCAAGCGCTGCAACGATCCGTGACGTCGCGTGTTCGCGCTCGTCGAACATCGACCCCCGGCTGCAGGGGTTCGCTATGCTGGGAAGTGCTCGCCAGCCACTGTGCACGCGTGCGCCCCCCTTCACCCAGTTCGAAGAGCGGTGTCGTGTGCTCGGACGCCGAAGACGACGTGGGCCGCGAACGCACAGAAGAAGGCTCGACCGCTCGTCGGCCTCCTGTTCCGATGAGAAGGGTCAGTATTCAGTGGCAGATCTGCAGTGGGAAAGCATTGACAGCAAAGCAGTCGACACGGCGCGCATCCTCGCCGCCGACGCGGTGGAGAAGGTCGGCAACGGCCACCCGGGAACGGCGATGAGTCTCGCCCCCGCCGCCTACCTGCTGTTCCAGAAGGTCATGCGACGCGATCCGAAGGACCAGGACTGGCTCGGACGCGACCGCTTCGTCCTGTCGGTGGGGCACAGCTCGCTGACCCAGTACGTCCAGCTCTACCTGGGCGGCTACGGTCTGGAACTCTCCGACCTCGAGGCGCTCCGCACCTGGGGCTCGCTCACGCCTGGTCACCCGGAGTACGGCCACACCGACGGCGTCGAGATCACCACCGGTCCGCTCGGCCAGGGGCTCGCCTCCGCCGTGGGCTTCGCGTACGCGTCCCGCTTCGAGCGTGGCCTGTTCGACCCCGAGGCCGAGGCCGGCACGAGCCCGTTCGACCACTTCGTCTACGTCATCGCCGGCGACGGCGACCTGCAGGAAGGCGTCACGAGCGAGGCCTCCTCGCTCGCCGGTCACCAGCAGCTCGGCAACCTCATCGCGATCTACGACTCCAACCAGATCTCGATCGAGGACGACACCAACATCGCCTTCACCGAGGACGTCAAGGCCCGCTACGAGGCCTACCACTGGCACGTCCAGGTCGTCGACTGGAAGAAGACCGGCGAGTACGTCGAGGACGTCCACGCGCTGAACGACGCGATCGAGGCGGCGAAGGCCGAGACCGACAAGCCGTCGCTCATCATCCTGAAGACCATCATCGGATGGCCGGCTCCCAAGAAGCAGAACTCCGGCAAGATCCACGGTTCGGCGCTGGGCGCCGAGGAGCTCGCGGCCGTCAAGGAGGTGCTCGGCTTCGACCCCGAGCAGAACTTCTTCGTCGCCGACGAGGTCATCGAGCACACCCGCAAGGCGATCGACCGCGGTGCCGAGGCACGTGCCGAGTGGCAGCAGACGTTCGACGCCTGGGCCGCGGCCAACCCGGAGCGCGCTGCGCTGCTCGAGCGTCTCGAGGCCGGCGAACTCCCCGAGGGTGTCGAGTCGGCGCTGCCCGTGTTCGAGGCGGGCAAGGACGTCTCGACCCGCGCCGCATCCGGCAAGGTGCTCAACGCCCTCGGCCCGGTCATCCCCGAGCTGTGGGGCGGCTCGGCCGACCTCGCCGAGTCGAACAACACGACGATCGAGGGCGGTGCGTCGTTCATCCCGAGCGAGCACTCCACCCACGAGTGGACCGGGAACCCCTACGGTCGCGTCCTGCACTTCGGCATCCGCGAGCACGCCATGGCCGCGATCCTCAACGGCATCGTCCTGCACGGCCCGACCCGCGCGTTCGGTGGCACCTTCCTCATCTTCAGCGACTACATGCGTCCGGCCGTCCGTCTCGCCGCGCTCATGAACGTGCCGTCCATCTTCGTATGGACCCACGACTCCGTCGCCCTCGGTGAGGACGGCCCCACCCACCAGCCGATCGAGCAGCTCGCCTCGCTCCGTGCCATCCCGAACCTCGCCGTCGTGCGACCGGGTGACGCGAACGAGGTGGCCTACGCCTGGCTGGAGATACTCAAGCGTCGCGGCGGCCCGACCGGCATCGCCCTGACCCGTCAGAACATCCCGGTGTTCGAGCGCGGCACGGGCGACGCCACCGGCGAGACCTTCGCTGCAGCGTCGAACGTCGCCAAGGGTGCGTACATCCTCGCCGAGGCGCCCGGCGGCACGCCGGACGTCATCCTCATCGCGACGGGCTCCGAGCTCCAGCTCGCCGTCGAGGCCCGCGAGGTCCTGCGCGGCGAGGGCGTCAACGCCCGCGTCGTCTCGGTGCCCGCACTGGAGTGGTTCGAGGAGCAGTCCGCCGAGTACCGCGAGTCCGTCCTCCCGAAGGCCGTCACCGCACGCGTCTCCGTCGAAGCGGGTCTCGGGCTGACCTGGAGGAGCATCGTCGGCGACGCCGGCCGGACCGTGTCGATCGAGCACTTCGGTGCGTCCGCCGACTACAAGACGCTGTTCCGCGAGTTCGGCATCACCACGGAGGCAGTCGTCTCCGCAGCACACGAGACGCTCGGCAAGTAGCCCGGGCGAAGGAGACAGAAGAACATGACTGAAACCCCAACCGCCCAGCTGTCCGCCGCCGGCGTCAGCATCTGGCTCGACGACCTCTCCCGCGGACGCATCCAGTCCGGTGGGCTGGAGCAGCTCATCGCCGACCGCAACGTCGTCGGTGTCACGACGAACCCGACGATCTTCGCGTCCGCGCTCAGCAACGGCGACGTCTACGCCGAGCAGGTCGCCCAGCTCGCCGCCGACGGCAAGGACGTCACCGAGGCGGTCTTCGAGATCACCACCGACGACGTGGCTGCTGCATCGAAGATCTTCCGTGGCGTCTACGACTCCTCGAACGGGTACGACGGCCGCGTGTCGATCGAGGTCGAGCCGGGCTTCGCGCACGACGCCGCCGCGACGATCGAGCAGGCCAAGCAGCTCTGGGCCAAGGTCAACCAGCCCAACGCGATGATCAAGATCCCCGCGACGGTCGAGGGCCTCGAGGCCATCACCGCCGTCATCGGCGCCGGCATCAGCGTCAACGTCACGTTGATCTTCAGCCTCACCCGCTACCGCGAGGTCATCAACGCGTTCCTCACCGGTCTCGAGCAGGCGAAGGCCGCGGGCCACGACCTCTCGACGATCCACTCGGTCGCCTCGTTCTTCGTGTCGCGGGTCGACACCGAGATCGACAAGCGTCTCGACGCGATCGGCAGCCCCGAGGCGACCGCGCTGAAGAGCAAGGCCGGCGTCGCGAACGCCCAGCTCGCCTACCAGGTCTTCGAGCAGGAGTTCGCGAGCGAGCGTGCCACCGCGCTCCTCGAGGCCGGCGCCAACAAGCAGCGTCCGCTCTGGGCCTCGACGGGCGTCAAGTCCGCCGACCTCCCCGACACGCTCTACGTGACCGAGCTCGTCGCCGACGGCGTGGTCAACACCATGCCGGAGAAGACTCTCGAGGCGACCTTCGACCACGGCGTCATCACCGGCGACACCGTCACCGGCTCTTACGCGGCTGCGAACGAGGTCCTCGACGCCATCGCCGCACTCGGCGTGTCCTACGACGAGGTGACGGCGCTGCTCGAGCGTGAGGGCGTCGAGAAGTTCATCGTGTCCTGGGACGAGCTGCTCGAGACCGTGAAGACGGCTTTGGAGGCCTCCAAGTGAGCTTCAAGATCCGCGTGAGCGGCGCGGCGGAGGCCGCTGTCGCATCGGTGGTCCCGACCCTCGTCAGCGACCTCGTCGCGTCGCGCATCACGGACCAGGACCCCACGCTGTGGGGTCCTGCGGCCGAGGCCGAGGCGTCCAAGCGCCTCGGCTGGGTCCAGGCGGTCTCCGTCTCCCGCCCGCTGGTCGAGCCGATCCTCGCGCTCCGTGAGCAGTTCAACGACGAGGGCATCGACCACATCGTGCTCGCGGGCATGGGCGGTTCCTCGCTCGCACCCGAGGTCATCACGAACACGCTGGGCGGCAACCTGACCGTCCTCGACTCGACCGCTCCCGGTCGGGTCCTCGCGGCCCTGGCGGACCGCCTCGAGACCTCCGTGCTCGTCGTCTCCTCGAAGTCCGGCTCCACGGTCGAGACCGACAGTCAGCGCCGTGCCTACGAGGCCGCGTTCACGGCTGCGGGGATCGACCCCGCCGGCCGCATCGTCATCGTCACCGACCCGGGCTCCCCGCTCGAGGCGGCGGCGAACGAGGCCGGCTACCGGGTCTTCAACGCCGACCCCAACGTCGGCGGTCGCTACAGTGCGCTCACCGCCTTCGGACTCGTGCCGTCCGGTCTGGCCGGTGTCGACATCGGCGCGCTGCTCGACGAGGCCGACGCGGTACTCGGTGAACTCGCGATCGACGACGCTTCGAACCCGGGTCTCATCCTGGGCGCGGCGATCGGCGGCACCGTTCCGCTGCGCGACAAGGTCGGTCTCATCACCGACGGGACGCACATCGTCGGATTCCCGGACTGGGCCGAACAGCTCATCGCCGAATCGACCGGCAAGTCCGGTCGCGGTCTGCTGCCCGTCGTGCTCAACCCGCTCGCTCCCGAGCTCGAGTCGAAGCCGGCCGACCTCCAGATCGTCCGCATCGTCGACGACGCCCACGAGTTCCACCTGCTGCGCCACGACCGCCACGAGGGCGAGATCCTCGTCAGCGGCAGCCTCGGCGCGATGATGCTGGTGTGGGAGTACGCGACCGTCGTCGCCGGGCGCCTCATCGGCATCGACCCGTTCGACCAGCCGGACGTCGAGTCCGCGAAGGTCGCCACCCGTGGGCTGCTCGACAACCGTCCGGAGCCCGAGGCACCCGCCTTCGTCGCCGACGGTGTCGAGGTCCGCGGCTCTGCCGGTCTCCTCGACGGCGTGACCACCCTGTCCGGCGCCGTCGAGGCACTGCTCGCGCAGCTGCCCTCCGACGGGTACGTCGCGATCCAGGGCTACGTCGACCGTCTCGCCTCCCCGCAGCTCGAGAGCATCCGCGACCTCGTCGCGGCGAAGGCGGCACGACCCACGACCTTCGGGTGGGGTCCCCGCTTCCTGCACTCGACGGGTCAGTACCACAAGGGCGGCCCCGCGAACGGCGTGTTCCTGCAGATCACCGAGACGGCCCCCGTCGACCTGGAGATCCCCGAGCGCCCGTTCACCTTCGGCCAGCTCATCGAGGCCCAGGCGGGCGGCGACGCCCGCGTCCTCGCCGAGCACGGTCGTCCGGTCCTCACGCTGACGCTCACGTCGCCGGACCAGAACATCGTCACCCTCTTCGACGCCGTCAACGACTAGCGCGTCACTGCACAAGGAGCTTCATGTCCCCGGTGGAAATCACCCCGGAGTCCAACCCGCTGCGGGTGGACACCGACCGACGCCTCAATCGGATCGCCGGTCCGAGCGGCCTCATCATCTTCGGCGTGACAGGTGACCTGTCCCGCAAGAAGCTGATGCCGGCCGTGTACGACCTGGCGAACCGGGGCCTCCTGCCCCCTGGCTTCTCACTCGTCGGGTTCGCCCGACGGGACTGGGAGGACCAGGACTTCATGGAGGTCGTCCACGAATCCGTCAAGCAGTACGCCCGGACCGAGTTCCGCGAGGACGTCTGGAACCAGCTCGCCCAGGGCATCCGGTTCGTCCCCGGTGAATTCGGTGACGACGCGGCGTTCGAGAAGCTGAAAGAGACCATCGAGGAGCTCGATGCGGATCGCGGGACGATGGGCAACCACGCGTTCTACCTCTCGATCCCGCCGAAGGCCTTCCCGCAGGTCACCGAGCAGCTCCGTCGCTCGGGACTCGCGGAACCCGCTGACGGTCAGTGGCGCCGGGTGGTCATCGAGAAGCCGTTCGGCAGCGACCTCAAGACGGCTCGCGAGCTGAACGACATCGTGCAGTCGGTCTTCCCGTCGGACTCGATCTTCCGGATCGACCACTACCTCGGCAAGGAGACCGTCCAGAACATCCTGGCGCTCCGGTTCGCGAACCAGCTGTACGAGCCCATCTGGAACGCCAATTACGTCGACCACGTGCAGATCACCATGGCCGAGGACATCGGCGTCGGGGGTCGTGCCGGGTACTACGACGGCATCGGAGCGGCGCGCGACGTCATCCAGAACCACCTGCTGCAGCTCCTCGCCCTCACGGCGATGGAGGAGCCGATCTCCTTCAACGCGGCAGACCTGCGCGCGGAGAAGGAGAAGGTCCTCGCTGCCGTCCGCCTCCCCGACGACCTCGGGGCCGCGACGGCCCGTGGGCAGTACGCCGGTGGTTGGCAGGGTGGCGAGCACGTGCTGGGCTTCCTCGACGAGGACGGGATGAACCCGGAGTCGACGACCGAGACCTACGCGGCCATGCGGCTCGACATCAACACGCGTCGGTGGGCCGGCGTGCCGTTCTACCTGCGTGCCGGGAAGCGCCTCGGACGCCGCGTCACCGAGATCGCGGTCGTCTTCAAGCGTGCTCCGCAGTACCTGTTCGCGGAGAGCCAGACCTCGGCGCTCGGCCAGAACGCCTTGGTCATCCGCGTCCAGCCCGACGAGGGTGTCACCATCCGCTTCGGTTCGAAGGTCCCGGGTGCCGGCACCCAGGTCCGCGACGTCACCATGGACTTCGGCTACGGCCACGCCTTCACCGAGGCGAGTCCCGAGGCGTACGAACGTCTCATCCTCGACGTCCTGCTGGGCGACCCGCCCCTCTTCCCCCGTCACGAGGAGGTCGAGCTCTCCTGGAAGATCCTCGACCCGATCGAGGAGTACTGGGCCGCTCAGGACACGCCGCTCGAGCAGTACGCTCCCGGCACCTGGGGCCCCTCCTCGGCCGACGACCTCATGAACCGCGACGGACGCACCTGGAGACGACCATGATCGTAGACCTGCCAGACACGACCACGAGCAAGCTCTCGAAGGCGCTCGTGACCATCCGCGAGGACGGCGGCGCCGTCGCCCTGGGTCGCGTGCTCACCCTGGTGATCTCGACGCGGCTCGGAGCCGAGGAGGAAGCCATCGAGGCCGCCAACGAGGCCTCCCGCGAGCACCCCATGCGGGTCATCGTCCTCTCCACGGAGCACGACGACCAGCAGTCCTCCATCGGCGACCGGCTCGATGCCCAGATCCGCGTCGGCGGCGACGCCGGAGCGAGCGAGGTGGTCATCCTCCGCGCCTACGGTGCGGTGGCCGAGAACGAGGAGAGCCTCGTGACCGGTCTGCTCCTGCCCGACGCACCCGTCGTCGCCTGGTGGCCCGGTGAGGCACCCGAACGCGTCTCGACGTCACCGATCGGCCGCATCGCCCAGCGTCGTATCACCGACGCGTCCGCGGCGGCGGACACCCACGCCGCGCTCCGCGGTCGCGCGGCGAACTACGCCCCCGGAGACACGGACTTCGCATGGACCAGGCTCACGCTCTGGCGTGCCCAGCTCGCGGCGGTGCTCGACCAGCCGCCGTACGAGCCCGTCACGGCGATCGAGGTGTCCGGAGCATCGGACTCCCCGTCGACCGAGCTGCTCGCCGCCTGGCTCCAGTTGCAGTTGCAGGTCGACGTGACCCACGAGCTCAGCATGGCCCACGGGTCGAGCGGCATCCACGGTGTCCGCCTCACGCGGGCGTCCGGCAACGTCGTCCTCGAGCGACCCGTTCCCGACATCGCGACGCTGATCCAGCCCGGACAGCCGACGCACGACCTCTCGCTCCCCCGTCGCAGTCTGCGCGACTGCCTCGCCGAGGAGCTCCGCACGCTCGACCCGGACGTCTTGTACGGACAGGTCATCACCGTGGGCCTCCCCGGCCTCGGCGAGCCGGTCACGCTCCGCGCTCGGACCAGCTGATGCCGACCGAGCGACGCGTCCTCGTCTATCAGGACCGCGACCAGCTGACGACCTCGGTCGCCAAGCGGTTCCTGTCCCGAACCCGTGAACTGCTCGAGTCGCAGGAGACGGTCCACGTCGTCCTGACCGGCGGGACGGTCGGCACGGGGACGCTCGCCGCCGTGGCGGCGTCGAAGGACCGCGACCGGGTGGACTGGTCCCGGGTGCACCTCTGGTGGGGAGACGAGCGCTGGGTCGCTCGGGACGACGCCGATCGGAACGAGTTGCAGGCACGGGAGGCCTTGCTGGAAGCTCTGCTGGCGCTTCCGGAGCGTGGCCTCGTCGCCGAACACGTGCACGGATACCCGGCGCCGGAGGACGGCATCGACCTCGACGCCGCTGCGGTGCGGTACGCGGACGAGCTCCGTCGGTTCGCGCGACCCGGCGAGGACCACCCCCGGTTCGACATCACGTTCCTGGGTGTCGGTCCCGACGGTCACGTCGCGTCGCTCTTCCCGGAGCGGGCCGAGGTCTCGGTCACCGACACCTCGGTGGTCCCGGTGCGGAACTCCCCCAAGCCGCCATCGGAACGACTCAGCCTGACGCGGCCGGCCATCAACTCCTCCGTGCGGGTCTGGCTCGTCCTCGCCGGCACCGACAAGGCGTCGGCACTCGGCCTCGCCCTCGCGGGTGCCAGCTACAACGAGGTCCCCGCCGCCGGGGCCAAGGGACGCAAACGGACGGTGTTCTTCGTCGACCAGGATGCTGCCGCCGAGGTCCCGGATTCGTTGATCCTGCCGGAGTACTAGCAGAGGCCGGCCGCCGAGCCGGTGCCAGCATGCAGAAAGGCCGTTCCCCGAGGGGAACGGCCTTTCCACATATGTGGTCCTGGTTACTTCGCTGCCGTACCGCGGCGTGCACGGAGCTGCTGGAGTGCTTCTTCGAGCAGCTGCTCGGCTTCTTCCTCCGTGCGCCGTTCCTTCACGTAGGCGAGGTGGGTCTTGTACGGCTCGAGCTTCGCGACCTCCGGCGGGTTCGCCTTGTCGCGACCGGCCGGCAGACCGGACGTCGGGCAGTCGATCGTCTCGGGGATCTCCTCGTCGGGGACGTTCGCCGCGAAGTGGCGGACCGTCTCGTTGCCGAGGGCGTCCCAGTAGGAGATGGCGATGCGGTCCGCGTGGTAGCCGTGGTCCTGCTCGCCCATGGGACCGGCGCCGACGCGTGATCCCCTGATAGCGCTTCCGCCTGATGCCATGGTGTTTCCTCTTTCTCGTACTGTCGAGAGTGGTTCGGGTGTGATGCGTCGAGTTGCGTCCCCGGGATCGGGGCTTCGCGGCCGGTCTAGGCGGCGGCGAACTTCGTCAGGAGCCCGATCACGACGATGCAGGCACCCCAGGTCAGGCCGAGGATGACGGTGAAGCGGTTGAGGTTGCGCTCGGCGACCCCTGACGAACCGAGGTTGCTGGAGGAGCCGCCGCCGAACATGTCGGACAGACCGCCGCCGCGGCCCTTGTGCAGCAGGATCAGGAAAGTGAGCAGGAGGCTGGTGATGCCGAGCAGCACCTGCAGGATGACCTGGAGAATCTCCACGTGAGACCTTTCGCATTCGCGTTCAGAGGGGCTGAACCGCCGTCCAGTATACCTCGACGGTTCAGCGGACACGGCTCGGCCCGCGGCTGGTGCCGCGGGCCGAGCCGTGTCGGTACTGCTGGTGCAGCAGGTCGGTCAGAGTCCGACGTGCTGCGAGAAGCGGGCGATCCCGGCGAACTCGTCGGCGAGCAGGCTCGCACCGCCGACGAGGGCACCGTCGACGTCGGGTTCGCGCATGAAGCCGGCGATGTTCGAGGCCTTCACCGAACCGCCGTAGAGGATCCGCGTGCGCTGCGCCGCCTCATCGCCGAGGACCTCGGCGAGCGTGCTGCGGAGAGCGGCTGCGACCTGCTGCGCCTGGTCGGGCGTCGCCGCCTGACCGGAACCGATGGCCCACACCGGCTCGTAGGCGACGACGATGTCCGCGTCCGGTGCGAGTCCGTCGATGGCAGCCTTGAGCTGCGCCACGGGGACGGCCGACGGGCCGTGTTCCTCGAGGTCTTCGGCGGTCTCACCGATGCAGATGACGGGGACGAGGCCGTGTCGCACGGCTGCGGCCGTCTTCGCCTGGACGACCTCGTCGGTCTCGTTGTGCAGGGTGCGGCGCTCGGAATGTCCGACGAGCACGTAGCGGCAGTCGAGCTTCGCGAGGAACGCTCCGGAGATCTCACCGGTGTAGGCGCCAGCGTCGTGCTGCGACAGGTCCTGCGCGCCGTAGGCCAGCTTGAGCTTGTCGGCGGCGACGATCGTCTGGACCGAGCGGAGGTCCGTGAACGGCGGGAAGATGGCCACCTCGGCGTCGGCGTAGTCGTGGTTGCCGTCCTTGAGCGTCCAATCGAGCTTCTGGACGAGCGCGATCGCCTGGAGGTGGTCCAGGTTGAGCTTCCAGTTGCCGGCGATCAGGGGCACACGCGTGCGCCCGGGGGTTACTGCTGCCATCCGAGGACCTCCAGTCCAGGCAGACGCTTGCCCTCGAGGAACTCGAGGCTGGCGCCGCCACCAGTTGAGATGTGACCGAACTGGTCATCATCGAAGCCGAGCGCACGAACCGCTGCGGCCGAGTCACCGCCACCGACGACGCTCAGGCCGTCCGTGCGGGTGAGCGCTTCAGCGACCGCGCGCGTACCGGCGGCGAAGGGCGCGAGTTCGAACACGCCCATCGGGCCGTTCCAGAACACCGTCTTGGACGCGGCGACGATCTCGGCGAACGCTGCAGCCGTGTCCGGTCCGATGTCGAGTCCGAGCCCTGCGGCACCGAACGGGGTGTCCTCGATGGCGTCGGCCGGCCGCACGACGTGCTCGGCGTCGGCGCCGAACGCCGAGGCGACGACGACGTCGGTCGGCAGGACGATCGTCACGCCGAGCTCGTCGGCCTTCGCGAGGTACCCGCGGACGGTCTCGATCTGGTCCGCTTCGAGCAGGCTCGAACCGACGGCGTGCCCCTGGGCGGCGAGGAAGGTGAACAGCATGCCACCGCCGATGAGCAGCGAGTCGACGCGCGGCAGCAGGTGGCCGATGACGCCCAGTTTGTCGGACACCTTCGAGCCGCCGAGGACGACCGTGTAGGGGCGCTCCGGGGTCTCGGTGAGACGGTCGAGGACCTCGAGCTCGGCGGCGATGAGCAGTCCGGCAGCGCTCGGGAGCAGCTTGGCGAGCTCGTACACGCTCGCCTGCTTCCGGTGGACGACACCGAAGCCGTCGGAGACGACGACGTCGCCGAAGGCGGCGAGCTTGGCGGCGAACGCCTCGCGTTCGCCGGCGTCCTTGCTGGTCTCGGCGGAGTTGAAGCGCAGGTTCTCGAGCAGCACGACGTCGCCGTCGGTCTGTGCGGCGACGGCGTCGGTCGCGGCACTGCCGACGGTGTCGGCGGCGAAGGTCACGGGCTTGCCGAGGAGTTCCGACAACCGCTGCGCGACGGGCGCGAGGCTGTACTTCGCATCGGGTGTGCCGTCGGGCCGGCCGAGGTGGGAGACGATGACGACGCGCGCGCCCTGGTTGATGAGCGCGTTGAGGGTGGGGAGTGCCGCGCGGATGCGGCCGTCGTCGGTGATGACGCCGTCCTTCAGCGGGACGTTGAGGTCGAGGCGGACGACGGCTCGGCGGCCGCTGAGGTCGCCCAGCGAGTCGAGGGTGCGGAGGGTCATGAGGAGGGTCTTTCTCTGCGCTGAGCCATGACCACCGACGAAGCCGAACGGGCGCCCTGAAGATGATTCAGGACGCCCGTTCGGACCATGCGGTGTCTGGCTGCTCGGGTGAGGAGTGCGGCAGACAGCCGGTTGGTTAGAGGCGGTCCGCGACGTACTCGGTGAGGTCGACGAGGCGGTTCGAGTAGCCCCACTCGTTGTCGTACCACGAGGCGACCTTGACCTGCGAGCCGATGACCTTGGTGAGGCCGGCGTCGAAGATCGAGGAGTGCGGGTCGGTCACGATGTCGCTCGAGACGATCGGGTCCTCGGTGTACTTGAGGATGCCCTTGAGGGGGCCCTCGGCGGCGGCCTTGTACGCGGCGTTGATCTCCTCGACCGTGGCCGGGTTGGTCAGCTCGACCGTGAGGTCGGTGATCGAACCGGTCGGGACCGGGACGCGCAGGGCGTAGCCGTCGAGCTTGCCGACGAGCTCCGGGATGACCAGGCCGAGTGCCTTGGCTGCACCGGTGGAGGTCGGGATGATGTTGACGGCGGCGGCGCGTGCACGACGGAGGTCGCTGTGCGGGCCGTCCTGCAGGTTCTGGTCGGCGGTGTAGGCGTGGACCGTGGTCATGAGGCCACGCTCGATGCCGAAGTTGTCGAGCAGGACCTTGGCGAGCGGCGCGAGGCAGTTCGTCGTGCAGGACGCGTTCGAGATGATGTCGTGCGTCGCGGCGTCGTAGGTGCCCTCGTTGACGCCGAGGACGATCGTGGCGACGTCGCTGCCCGTGGCGGGAGCCGACACGAGGACCTTCTTGGCGCCGGCGGTGATGTGCTTGCGGGCGTCGTCGGACTTCGTGAAGCGACCGGTCGACTCGATGACGATGTCGACGCCGAGCTCGCCCCAGGGGAGGTCGGCGGGGTCGCGCTCCGCGAGCACGATGATGGGCTTGCCGTTGACGATGATCTTGTCGCCGTCGAGCTCGACCGTGGCGTCCAGACGACCCGTGATGGAGTCGTACTTCAGGAGGTGGGCGAGCGCCTTGTTGTCGGTGAGGTCGTTGACAGCGACGATCTCGAGGTCGCTGCCCTTGGCGAGGGCGGCGCGGAAGAAGTTGCGGCCGATGCGGCCGAAGCCGTTGATGCCGATCTTGACGGACACAGATGACTCCTGATACTGAGGCGCCAGACGGCGCGATTGTACGGTCTGCTCGGAGTGAGCGCCCTCCCCGAGTGAGGAGGAAGGTGGTCCGTCCCGGCCCGTGGGACCGGGACGGACCGGTCAACTACGACAGTACCAGCAGGCCGTTGGTCTGCTTGCGCGCGACCTCGAAGCGTGCCTGGACGTCGGCCCAGTTGACGATGTTCCAGAACGCCTTGACGTAGTCAGCGCGGACGTTCTTGTAGTCGAGGTAGTAGGCGTGCTCCCAGACGTCGAGCAGCAGCAGCGGGACGGTACCGGCCGGGAAGTTGCCCTGCTGGTCGAAGAACTGCTGGATGTTGATGCGCTGACCGAGGGTGTCCCAGGTGAGCGCGGCCCATCCGGATCCCTGCACGCCGAGCGCCGCGGCGGTGAAGTGCGCCTGGAACTTGTCGAAGCTGCCGAAGTACTCGTCGACGGCCGACTCGAGCTCGCCGGTCGGCTTGTCGCCGCCGTCCGGGGAGAGGTTGTTCCACCAGATGGTGTGGTTGACGTGACCGCCGAGGTTGAACGCGAGGTCCTTCTCGAGCTTGTTGACGTTCGTGAAGTCGTTGGCGTCGCGGGCCTCAGCGAGCTTCTCGAGGGCCGTGTTCGCACCGGCCACGTAGGTGGCGTGGTGCTTGTCGTGGTGGAGCTCGGTGATGGTCGCACTGATGTGCGGCTCGAGCGCACTGTAGTCGTACGGCAATTCGGGCAGTGAGTAAACAGCCATTCTTCGTGATCTCCTCGTGTTGTCCCGTGCGCTGTCTGCACACGGCTCTGAGCGTCATCACCCAGTCTAGTGAGCGGCAACCGTCGGGGGTCGGGGCTTGTTCCCAGCATGACGAACCGCGACGATGGCGGGTCGGCGAGGATTCACGAGCTGGTTCAGTCCTCGTAATCCGCCGGGAGGTTGGCGTCCGTGCCCGGGATGCCGAGATCGCTCGCGTGCTTGTCCGCCATGGCGAGCAGGCGCCGGATGCGGCCGGCGATGGCGTCCTTCGTCATCGGAGGGTCGGCGAAGTGGCCCAGTTCGTCGAGGCTGGCCTCACGGTGGTCGAGGCGCAGGGCACCGGCGTACTGCAGGTGGTCGGGGACCTCGTCGCCCAGGATCTCGAGGGCGCGCTCGACGCGCGCGCAGGCCGCCACGGCCGCCTGGGCGGAGCGGCGAAGGTTGGCGTCGTCGAAGTTGACGAGGCGGTTCGCGGTCGCCCGGACCTCCTTGCGCTGCCGCATCTCCTCCCAGGAGGTGACGGTGCCGGTGGCACCCATGAGCGACAGCATGCCGCTGATCGCGTCGCCCTCGCGGATGACGACCCGGTGGATGCCGCGGACCTCCCGCGCCTTCGCGGAGACACCGATGCGGCCGGCGGCACCGACGAGCGCCATCGCGGACTCGTTACCGGGGCACACGACGTCGAGCGACGCAGATCGGCCGGGGTCGGTGAGGGACCCGGTGGCGAGGAACGCCCCCCGCCAGACGGCGGCGAGTTCGTCGCGCGACCCGGTGGTCAGCCGGTTCGGCAGCCCGCGGACCGCACGCCGTCGTGCGTCGAGGAGTCCGGTCTGTCGGGCGAGGGTCTCGCCTCCCTCGATGACGCGCACCACGAACAGGCTCGGTTTGCCCGAGCTGCCGGGGTTCTGCACCAGGATCTCGCTGCGGATCCCGTAGAGCTCGCCGATGTCGCGACGCACCCGCTGGGCGAGGGTCGGACTGTCGAGTTCGGCTTCGATCGCCACGCGTCCGGAGATCGTGTGGAGTCCGCCGGAGAAGCGGAGCAGGGACGCGAGCTCGGCCGCTCGGACCGAGTTGCGGGTCTCGCGGACGAGCGCCAGTTCGTTCTTGACGTCGGCGGTGAGGGCCACGGTGGTTCCTATCTGTCGTGATCGCGCCGTCGGAGTGCGGCGTCGATCCTGCATGTTCGCGATCCGGAGGCGTAGTGCCTCGGACCGTTCGGGCTCCGCCGCGGCTGCGTCGGGCCCGTGGGCGTCATTCGCGCCCGAGGTCTCGGTGCCGGACGTGCACGGCGACGCCGGACTGGTTCCGCAGTCGGTCGGCGAGCTCGAGGGCGACCGCGACCGAGCGGTGCTTGCCCCCCGTGCAGCCGACGGCGATGGTGACGTGACGCTTGTTCTCACGCTGGTACCCCGCGAGGACGGGTTCGAGGGCATGGGCGTAGCTCTCGAGGAACTCGGCGGCTCCGGTCTGCGAGAGCACGTACTCACTCACCTCGGGGTCCTGACCGCTCAACGCACGCAGCTCCGGAACCCAGAACGGGTTCGGGAGGAACCGCATGTCGGCGACGAGGTCCGCATCAGGCGGCAGGCCGTACTTGAACCCGAAGCTCAGCACGGTGACCTGGACACCCGGTGTCTCCGCGCCGGCGAAGAGCTCACGCGTGGTCGTGGCGAGCTGGTGGATGTTGAGGTCGCTCGTGTCGATGATGACGTCACTCGACTCACGGATCTCGCTCAGTCGGTGACGCTCAGCCACGATGCCGTCGAGGATCGTTCCCTCGCCCTGCAGCGGGTGCGGCCTGCGGACGGCTTCGAACCGGCGGACGAGCGCCGCGTCGGTCGCCTCCAGGAAGATCATGCGGAGGTGCGTCCCGCCCCGGAGCGCCGGCACGATCTCCTGCAACTCGCTGAAGAAGTCGCGGCCCCGGACGTCGACCACCGCGGCGATCCGCGGCAGACGTGATCCGGCGCGCTCGGCGAGGTCGACGAGGGGACGGAGCATCTGCGGGGGCAGGTTGTCGACGACGTACCAGCCGAGATCCTCGAGCGCGTTCGCGACGGTGGAGCGTCCGGCGCCGGACATCCCCGTGACGATGAGGACTTCCTGCTGGTGCTGCGGCTGGCCCGGGGTCATCGACACGCTTTCCTCGAAGGTCTGAAGTCCCAGCCTACCCATTCCGCGAGGCTTGCGAGGGCTGTGCGGAGCCGGAGGTCAACGCCTCGTGCACCGTGGCCGCCAGTTTGTCGCCGATGCCCTTGACCTCGGTGATCTCGGCCGGCGTCGCGGTCTTCAAGCGGGCGACGGATCCGAAGTGTTTGAGCAGCTCGCGGACCTTCGCCGGACCGAGCCCGGGGATCTCGCCGAGGACGGTCGAGATGTCGCGCTTCCGCTTCTGGCGCTGGAAGCTGATGGCGAACCGGTGCGCCTCGTCGCGGACCCGCTGGAGGAGGAACAGCGCTTCGCTCCCCCGCGGCAGGATCACCGGATACGGGTCCTCGGGCAACCAGATCTCCTCCAGTCGCTTCGCCAGTCCGCACAGGGTGATCCCGGTCAGGCCGGACTCCTCCAGCGCACGCGCGGCGGCGGCGACCTGCGGTTGCCCGCCGTCGACGATGAGGAGCTGCGGCGGATAGGTGAACTTCCGGCGCTTGCGTTCCCCCGTGGTCTCGTCGACCGTCTCGACGGGCTCGGACGACGTGAGGTGCGCGAGTCGCCGGGAGACGACCTGGTAGATCGAGTCGGTGTCGTCGGTGGACTCGGCGACGCCGAAGCGGCGGTACTCGTCTTTCCGGGACAGCCCGTCCTCGAAGACCACCATCGACGCGACGATGTTGGTACCGCTCAGGTGCGACACGTCGAAGCACTCGATCCGCAGCGGCGCCTCGGGCATCCCGAGTGCATCGCGGATGTCCTCGAGCGCCTGCGTCCTGGCCACGAAGTCGGAGCTGCGCCGGGTCTTGTAGAGCATGAGGGCCTGCTTGGCGTTGACGACCGCGGTCTCCATGAGCGTCGCCTTCTCGCCGCGCTGGGCGACGCGGAGGGCGACCTTCGAGCCGCGGCGTTCGGCCAGCCAGTCCTCGAGGCTCTCGGCGTCGTCCGGCAGTTCCGGAACGAGCACCTCTCTCGGGACCTCAGTCCCGCTCGCGGCGGCGTACACCCGTTGGACGACGCTGTCGACGAGCTCGGCGGTCGACATGTCGAGCTCCTTGTCGACGGTCCACGACCGCACACCGCGGATGCGGCCGCCACGGACGACGAACTGCTGCACCGACGCGGCGAGCTCGTCGTGGTCGATGCCGAACAGGTCGGCGTCCACGGCGTCGCGCAGGACGACCGCGCTCTTCGCGAGCACCTGGTCGAGCGCCTGGAGCTGATCCCGGTAGACGGCCGCGGACTCGTAGTCCTGGCGGGCCGCGGCGGCCTTCATGTCGGCGGTGATGCGCGTCGTGAACCGGCGGTCGTTGCCGACCATGAACGAGACGAAGTCGTCGACGATCGCGCGGTGTTCCTCGATGGTGACCTTGCCGGAGCACGGCCCTCCGCACCGCCCGATCTGCCCGGGGAAACAGGGCTTCCCCGAGGCCATGGCCCGCTTGTACGCCGAGTCGGAGCAGGTGCGGATCGGGAAGACCTTGATCATGAGGTCGACCGTGTCGTGGACGGCCCAAATCTTCGGGTACGGGCCGAAGTACTTGGCCCCCGGGATCCGGGTGTTCCGGGTGACCATGACGCGCGGCGCCTCGTCACCGAGGGTGACCGCGAGGTACGGGTACGACTTGTCGTCGCGGAACTTGACGTTGAACGGCGGGTCGTACTCCTTGATCCACGTGTACTCGAGCTGCAGCGCCTCGACGTCGCTGCCGACCGTCGTCCAGGTGACCCCGGTCGCGGTCGTCACCATGCGGCGCGTGCGCTCGTGGAGGGTGTGCAGGGGCGCGAAGTAGTTGCTGAGCCTCGCCCGGAGGTTCATCGCCTTGCCGACGTAGAGCACCCGGCCCGAGTCGTCGCTGAAGCGGTACACGCCGGGCATGGTGGGGATCTCCCCCGCCTTCGGCCGGTACGCCAGACCACTTCCGCCGCGGACGGCCGCCACGTCAGCCCGCCTTGCGGCTGCCGCCGGCCTCTGCCTCGAACAGTTCGTTCAGGAAGAAGCCCGTGTGGCTGCCGGGGACCGTCGCGAGGTGCTCGGGTGTTCCCGCGGCGAGGACCGTCCCGCCACCGGCTCCACCCTCGGGGCCCATGTCGATGAGCCAGTCGGCGGACTTGATGACGTCGAGGTTGTGCTCGATCACGATGACCGTGTTGCCCTTGTCGACGAGCCCGCCGAGGACGAGCAGCAGCTTCCGGACGTCTTCGAAGTGCAGACCCGTGGTCGGCTCGTCGAGGACGTAGACGCTGCGCCCGTTGCTCCGCCGCTGCAGCTCCGTCGCGAGCTTGACGCGTTGGGCTTCGCCGCCGGACAGGGTCGTGGCGCTCTGGCCGAGACGGACATAGCCCAGGCCGACCTCGACGAGCGTCTTGAGGAACCGGTGGATCGAGGAGATCGGCTCGAAGAAGTCGGCAGCCTCGGCGATCGGCATGTCGAGCACCTCGGCGATGTTCTTGCCCTTGTAGTGGATGGTCAGGGTGTCGCGGTTGTACCGCGCTCCCCCGCACACCTCGCAGGCGACGTAGACGTCGGGCAGGAAGTTCATCTCGATCTTGATTGTGCCGTCGCCCGAGCAGGCCTCACAGCGGCCGCCCTTGACGTTGAAGCTGAACCGCCCGGCGAGGTAGCCGCGGACCTTGGCCTCCTGCGTCTCCGCGAAGAGGTTGCGGATCTTGTCGAAGACGCCGGTGTACGTGGCGGGGTTCGAGCGAGGGGTGCGGCCGATGGGCGCCTGGTCGACGTGGACCACCTTGTCGAGGTGCTCCAGACCCGTGACCCTGGTGTGCTTGCCGGGCAGCTTGCGCGCGCCGTTCAGCTTGTTCGCCAGGACCCGGTACAGGACGTCGTTGACCAGCGAGGACTTCCCGGAGCCGCTCACGCCGGTGACGGCGGTGAGGACTCCGAGCGGGAAGTCCGCGCTGACCTTCTTCAGGTTGTTCGCCTGCGCTCCGATCACCTGGATCTGACGCTTCGTGTCGATCGGGCGACGCTTCGCCGGGATCTCGATGGCCTTGCGGCCGGAGAGGTAGTCACCGGTGAGGGACTCGGTGTTGGCCTCGAGCGCCTCGTACGATCCGGAGTGCACGACACGGCCGCCGTTGACGCCCGCGCCGGGACCGATGTCGACGATCCAGTCGGCGGTGCGGATGGTGTCCTCGTCGTGCTCGACGACGATCAGCGTGTTGCCGAGGTCGCGGAGGGCGACGAGGGTCTCGATGAGTCGGCGGTTGTCGCGCTGGTGCAGGCCGATGCTCGGTTCGTCGAGGACGTAGAGCACGCCGGTGAGGCCCGAGCCGATCTGCGTCGCGAGGCGGATGCGCTGCGCCTCACCACCCGAGAGGGAGCCGGCGGTCCTGGCCAGGTCGAGGTAGTTGAGCCCGACCTGGATGAGGAAGTCGAGGCGCACCTTGATCTCACGGAGCACCTGCGCCGCGATGTGGGCCTCGCGGTCGCTCAGTTCGAGGCGGTCCATGAACTTCCGGGCGTCGGAGAGGCTCAGCTCGGCGACCTCCGCGATGCTGTGATCGTGGATCAGGACCGAGAGCACCTCGGGCTTCAGGCGACGACCGCCGCAGACCTGGCACGGGACTTCGCGCAGATACTCCGACCACCGCACCCGTTGGCTGTCGGTGTCGGCCTGGAGGTACTGCCGCTCGATGTAGGGGATGACGCCCTCGAAGCCCGAGGAGTAGCTCATCTCACGGCCGAAGCGGTTCTTCCACTTGACCTTGACCTTGAAGTTGTCGCCGCGGAGTACCGCCTCCTGGACCTTGGAGGGCAGGTCGCGCCAGGGGGTGTCGAGCGAGAAGTCGAGGTCGCGGGCCAGCCCGTCGAGCAGCTTCTCGTAGTACTGGTAGAGCCCCTTGCCCTGCGTGGTCCAGGGCACGATGACGCCCTCGTTGATGCTGAGTTCCTCGTCGCCGAGGAGCAGCTCCGCGTCGACCGACATGCGCGTGCCGAGGCCGGAGCACTCCGGGCAGGCACCGAACGGGGCGTTGAACGAGAACGTCCGCGGCTCGATCTCGGTCAGCTGCAGCGGGTGGTTGTTCGGGCAGGAGAGCTTCTCGGAGAAGGTGCGCCAGGCTTCGTCGCCCTCCTCGTCGACGAAGTTGATCGTCACGAGGCCGTCGGTGAGCTGCAGTGCCGTCTCGAGGGAGTCCGTCAGGCGGCCGAGGATCTCGGGCCCGGCGACGAGGCGGTCGACGACGACCGCGATGTCGTGCTTGACCTGCTTCTTGAGCGTCGGCGGCTCCGCCAGCTGGATCGCCTCGCCGTCGACGATGGCGCGTGCGAAGCCCTTGGCCGAGAGCTCCTTGAAGAGGTCGACGAACTCGCCCTTCTTCTGGCTCACGACGGGGGCGACGATCTGGTACCGGCGTCGCTCCTCGAGCTCCATCAGCTGGTCGGCGATCTGCTGCACCGTCTGGCGTTGGATGACCTCGCCGCAGACCGGGCAGTGCGGGACCCCGATGCGCGCCCAGAGCAGCCGCATGTAGTCGTAGACCTCGGTGATCGTCCCGACGGTCGACCGCGGGTTGCGGTTCGTGGACTTCTGGTCGATCGAGACCGCAGGGCTCAGGCCCTCGATGAAGTCGACGTCCGGGCGGTCGACCTGACCGAGGAACTGGCGGGCGTACGCCGAGAGCGACTCGACGTAGCGTCGCTGGCCCTCGGCGAAGATCGTGTCGAAGGCGAGCGAGGACTTCCCCGAGCCCGAAAGACCCGTGAAGACGACGAGCGAGTCGCGTGGGATCTCGAGGTCGACGTTCTGAAGATTGTGGACGCGGGCACCGCGGACGCTGAGCGTGGAGTGGTGATCTACCTTGGCAATTGACACCCTTCGAGTCTACGCAGCACCACCGACACCGGACTCCCGAGCGGTGTCTGTGGTACTGCGCTCTCAGCGAAGCGGCGGACTAGATGTGCCCGGCCTTGGCCATCTGTCGGAGTTCCTGCTTGAGTTCGGAGACCTCGTCGCGGAGGCGGCCGGCGAGTTCGAACTTGAGTTCGGCCGCGGCGGCCAGCATCTGGGCGTTGAGGTCGGCGATGATCGACTCCAGGTCGTTCGCGCCCTCGGCGGCGATGCCCTCCCGACGCAGGTTCGGCGTCGGACTCTTCTTCTTGCCGTTGTCGCGTCCGGCGAGCAACGCCGCGGTGTCCGCACCTTCTCGGGCGAGCGCCTCGGTGATGTCGGCGATGCGCTTGCGCAACGGCTGCGGATCGATGCCGCGCTCCTCGTTGTAGGCGATCTGCTTCTCCCGGCGACGGTCTGTCTCCTCGATCGCGCGCTTCATCGAGTCGGTCAGGACGTCGGCGTACATGTGGACCTCGCCGGACACGTTGCGGGCGGCACGACCGATGGTCTGGATGAGCGAGGTCGACGAGCGGAGGAAGCCCTCCTTGTCGGCGTCGAGGATCGCCACCAGCGAGACCTCCGGGAGGTCGAGCCCCTCGCGCAGCAGGTTGATGCCGATGAGGACGTCGTAGACGCCCTGCCGGAGTTCGCTCAGCAGCTCGACCCGCCGGAGGGTGTCGACGTCGGAGTGCAGGTAGCGGACGCGCACGCCGGCCTCCGTCAGGAAGTCGGTGAGCTCCTCCGCCATCTTCTTGGTGAGGGTGGTCACGAGGACGCGCTCGTCGCGTTCGGCGCGGACCCGGATCTCCTCGAGGAGGTCGTCGATCTGGCCGTTGGAGGGCTTCACGATGATCGCCGGGTCGACGAGGCCGGTCGGGCGGATGATCTGCTCGACGATGCCGTCCGCGATGCCCATCTCGTACTTGCCCGGCGTCGCCGAGAGGTACACCGTCTGGCCGACGCGGTTCTTGAATTCGTCCCACCGGAGCGGGCGGTTGTCCATCGCGCTCGGGAGTCGGAACCCGTGCTCGACCAGGGTGCGCTTGCGGGAGGCGTCGCCCTCGAACATCGCGCCGATCTGCGGAACGGTGACATGCGACTCGTCGATGACGGTGAGGAAGTCGTCTGGGAAGTAGTCGAGGAGGCAGTTCGGTGCCTCGCCGGCCGAGCGGCCGTCGATGTGGCGCGAGTAGTTCTCGATGCCGGAGCAGAAGCCGATCTGCTGCATCATCTCGAGGTCGAAGGTGGTGCGCATGCGGAGTCGCTGCGCCTCGAGGAGCTTGCCCTCGCGTTCGAGCGACTGGAGCCGCTCCGCCAGTTCTTCCTGGATGGTGCCGATGGCGCGCTGGATCGTCTGCGGGCTGGCGGCGTAGTGGGAGGCCGGGAACACCGACACCGCGTCGAGCCTCTTCACGACGTCGCCGGTGAGCGGGTGCAGGGCGTAGAGGGCCTCGATCTCGTCGCCGAAGAACTCGATGCGGATCGCGAGCTCCTCGTAGACCGGGATGATCTCGATGGTGTCGCCGCGCACACGGAAGTTGCCCCGCGAGAAGTCGACGTCGTTGCGGTTGTACTGCATGCCGACGAACTTGCGGATGAGGCGGTCGCGCCCGATGTTCTGCCCGACCTGCAGCGCCGCCATCGCCTCCAGGTACTCCTCCGCCGCACCGAGACCGTAGATGCACGACACGGTCGACACGACGATGACGTCGCGACGGCTCAGCAGCGAGTTGGTGGTCGAGTGCCGCAGCCGCTCGACCTCGGCGTTGATGGACGAGTCCTTCTCGATGAAGGTGTCGGTCTGCGGGACGTACGCCTCGGGCTGGTAGTAGTCGTAGTAGGAGACGAAGTACTCGACCGCGTTGTTCGGCATGAGTTCGCGGAACTCGTTCGCCAGCTGGGCCGCGAGGGTCTTGTTGTGCGCCAGGACGAGCGTCGGGCGCTGGACGGCTTCGATGAGCCAGGCGGTCGTCGCGGACTTACCGGTACCGGTGGCACCCAGGAGGACGACATCGGTCTCGCCGGCGTTGATGCGCCCGGACAGCTGCTCGATGGCGGCGGGCTGATCGCCGCTCGGCTCGTACTCGCTGATCACCTCGAAGGGGCGGACGGCGCGTGTTGGTTCCATGCTCCGAGTCTACGGAGGACCACCGACACCGCCGCCCCGCTTCGCCCACAGCGGAGCGGGGCGGCGCGCTCAGACGCCGTCCTGGCGGTCGGGCGCCGGTACGGCCATCGCGGCGGCGCGGTGCCAGACCGCGTCGACCTGGCTGAGGGTGTGCTCGAGCGAGCCGGAAGTGTCGATCACCACGTCGGCGACGGCTGCGCGCTGCTCCTCGGTCGCTTGGGCCGCGATGCGTCGTTCCGCCTCGCCCCGGTCGAGCCCGCGGAGGTCGACGAGCCGACGGGCGCGCTCCCCCTCCGGAGCTGCGGCGACGACCACGAGGTCGAACTCGTCGGCGCGGCCGGTCTCGACGAGCAGCGGGACGTCGTAGACGACGACGGCACCGGGGTCGTTCGAGGCTTCGGCGATCCGGGCCTGTGAACGCCGTTTGACCTCCGGGTGCACGATGGCGTTGAGGTCGGCCCGCGCCTGGTCGTCGGCGAAGACGATCGAGCCGAGCGCCGCGCGGTCGAGTGCTCCGTCGGGCCCGATCACGTCGGCACCGAAGCGCTCCGCGATGGCGGCCAGTCCCGGGGTCCCCGGCTCGACGGCCTCTCGTGAGAGGACGTCCGCGTCGATGACGACGGCGCCGTGTTCAGCGAGCCGGGCCGCGATGGTCGATTTGCCGGAGGCGATCCCGCCGGTGAGGCCGATGAGGTACATATCAGCCAGCGTACCCGCGGAGCGTGCAGCGCCTTCGACGAGCGCCCCTCGCACAACGCAGCAGGGGGCCGCCCGAAGGCGACCCCCTGCTGGACACCGACGCTGGTCGGTGCTGATGGGACTAGTTGCTCGAGAGCTTCTCGCGGAGGGCCGCGAGGGACTCGTCGTCAGCGAGCGTGCCGCCGCCGGCGGAGTCGCTCGAGAACGAGGAACCGGCCGACGAGGACGCGGTCGAGGAGGAAGCCTGGTTGGCCTCTTCGACGGCTGCGGCAGCGACCTGCTTCTTGTGCGCTTCCCAACGAGCCTGGGCGGCAGCGTAGTCCTGCTCCCACTTCTCGCGCTCGGCGTCGAAGCCTTCCTTCCACTCCTGCGTCTCGGCGTCGAAGCCCTCGGGGTACTTGTAGTTCCCGAGCTCGTCGTACTCCGTGAGCATGCCGTAGAGGGCCGGGTCGAACTCGGTGCCCTCGGGGTCGACACCCTCGTTGGCCTGCTTGAGGCTCAGCGAGATACGGCGACGCTCGAGGTCGATGTCGATGACCTTGACGAAGACCTCTTCGCCGACCGACACGACCTGCTCGGCGAGCTCGACGTGCTTGCCGGAGAGCTCCGAGATATGCACGAGGCCCTCGATGCCGTCTGCGACGCGGACGAACGCACCGAACGGGACGAGCTTGGTGACCTTACCCGGTGCAACCTGGCCGATGGCGTGGGTGCGGGCGAAGACCTGCCACGGGTCCTCCTGGGTCGCCTTGAGCGACAGCGAGACGCGCTCGCGGTCCAGGTCGACCTCGAGGATCTCGACGGTGACTTCCTGACCGACCTCGACGACCTCGCTGGCGTGCTCGATGTGCTTCCAGCTGAGCTCGGAGACGTGGACCAGACCGTCGACGCCGCCGAGGTCGACGAACGCGCCGAAGTTGACGATCGAGGAGACGACGCCCTTGCGGACCTGTCCCTTCTGGAGGTTGTTGAGGAAGGTGGTGCGGCTCTCGGACTGCGTCTGCTCGAGGAGCGCACGGCGCGACAGGACCACGTTGTTGCGGTTCTTGTCGAGCTCGAGGATCTTCGCCTCGATCTCCTGGCCGAGGTACGGCGTGAGGTCGCGGACGCGGCGCAGCTCGATGAGCGAAGCCGGGAGGAAGCCACGGAGGCCGATGTCGACGATGAGGCCGCCCTTGACGACCTCGATGACCGAACCGGTGACGACGCCGTCGGATTCCTTGATCTTCTCCACGTCGCCCCAAGCACGCTCGTACTGCGCGCGCTTCTTCGACAGGATCAGACGGCCTTCCTTGTCCTCCTTCTGGAGAACGAGAGCCTCGATCGTGTCGCCGACGTTGACGACCTCGGAGGGGTCGACGTCGTGCTTGATGGAGAGTTCACGCGAGGGGATGACACCCTCGGTCTTGTAGCCGACGTCGAGGAGGACCTCGTCGCGGTCGATCTTCACGACGGTGCCCTCGATGAGGTCGCCGTCGTTGAAGAACTTCAGAGTCTTTTCGACCGCTGCGAGGAAGTCCTCAGCAGATCCGATGTCGTTGATTGCGACCTGCTTGGGGGCGGTCGTTGCGCTTGTCATGTAGTAATTGCTCCAGGTGGACAATGATTCAGGCCGGCCTCGCGCACGGCTCCGGACCCGTGGATGACCACGGACGTTGATCGAAGCGATGCTGTTGTGTGAACCGATCCGGGGATCGGTGTCGCTCTGCGAGACGGGCAGGCGGATAGGACGTCACAATTGTGACAGTCCAGTCTAGCGATTTTCCGGGTCTGCAGGCAAGCCGCGGTCGGAGAGGATGTCCCGCAGCGCTGGATCGAGCGTCGGGTGCTCGAACCGGTAGCCCGCCTGCAGCAACCGCTCCGGCAACGCCCAGCGACTCTTCAGGACCAGCTCGCTCTCGGTCCGCAGGACGGACATCCCGATCTCCAGCAACCAGCGGGGTGCGGGGAGGCCGACCGGCATCCCGAGCACGTACCGCACGGTCCGCATGAATCCGCGGTTGTCGGTGGGGTTCGGTGACGTCACGTTGACGACGCCGTCGAGTTCGGGATGGCCACGGAGGAACCGGACGATCCCGATGACGTCGTCCAGGTGGATCCAGCTGAACCGCTGCCGCCCGCCCGGCGTCCCGAACCGGTGATCCGTGCCGGCGGCACGACGCGATCGGGAAGTGGGCCAGTGACCGTCCAGTTGGGGTCCGCCGAGGCCGAGACGCGCCAACCACCTGAGCGGGGTGAGTGCTCCGCCGTCCCCCAGGACGATCGCGATGCGGAGGGCGACCCGTCGTGTCCCGGGCAGCTCGTCCGCGAAGAACGCCTGCTCCCAGGCGGTCGCGACGTCGACGGAGAACCCGGAACCGATCTCACCGTCGGCCTCCGTCATCGGGCGGTCGTCGGCATGGCGGTAGATCGTGGCGGTCGACGAATTGATCCAGAGCGGCGGAGGCGAAACGGCTGCACGCACCGCCCGCGCCAGCTCCGTCGTCGTGTCCACGCGGGATCGGAGGATCTCGGCGCGGTTCGACGGGGTGTAGCGACAGTTCACGCTCTTCCCGGCGAGGTTGACCAGGAGGTCCGCGCCGTCGACCAGCCGGGCGATGCCCGCGTGGTCACCCCATCGCGCGTCGGCGGCACCACGCCCGATGACGGATACGGTGGCGCCGTCGGCCCGGAACGACTCGACCAGACGACGCCCGATGAACCCGGACGCGCCGGCGACGACGATCCGTTCAGCCGTCATCCGAGCATCGCCGTCCGCAGCGTGTCGAGCCCGACGCCACCGAGGTCCAGTGCCCGACGGTGGAAGTCCTTGATGTCGAAGGCGTCTCCGGCGCGGCCGGCCGCGTCGTCGCGGAGCTGTTCCCAGATGCGCTGGCCGATCTTGTACGAGGGCGCCTGGCCGGGCCAACCGAGGTACCGGTTGACCTCGAACCGGACGAACTCCGGCGACATGTTGACGTTGCGACCCATGAAGTCGAAGGCGTACTCGGCGGTCCAGGTCCCGCTGCCGTCCGGAAGCGGCTTGCCGAGGTGTACGCCGATGTCGAGGACGACGCGGGCCGCGCGCATCCGCTGACCGTCGAGCATGCCCAGGCGGTCCGCCGGGTCGTCGAGGTATCCGAGCTGTTCCATCAGGCGCTCGGCGTAGAGCGCCCATCCCTCGGCGTGGCCGGAGGTGCCGGCGAGCTGTCGGCGCCAGAGGTTGAGCGTCTTCCGGTTGACGACGGCCTGCCCGATCTGCAGGTGATGTCCTGGCACACCCTCGTGGTAGACGGTCGTGAGCTCGCGCCACGTGTCGAACTCGGTGACGCCGGCGGGGACGGACCACCACATGCGGCCAGGGCGTGAGAAGTCGTCCGTCGGGCCGGTGTAGTAGATCCCGCCCTCCTGCGTCGGCGCGATCATGCACTCGAGCGCGCGGATCTCCTGCGGGATGTCGAAGTGCGTGCGCCCCAGCTCCTCGACCGCACGGTCACTCGTCTCCTGCATCCACCGCTGGAGCGCGTCGGTGCCGTGCAGCTTGCGCGCCGGATCCTGTTCGAGGAATGCGACCGCCTCCTCGACGGACGCGCCGGGGAGGATCTCGTTCGCGATCGCCTCCTGCTCCGACACCATGCGCGCCAGTTCCTCGATGCCCCACTCGTAGCTCTCGTCGAGGTCGACCGTCGCGCCGAGGAAGCGGCGGGACTGCAGCGCGTAGAGCTCGCGGCCGATGGCGTCCTCCTGGGTCGCAGCAGGCAGCAGTTCGTGCGCGAGGAAGTCCGCCAGGCGGTTGTAGGCGACGGCTGCGGCGCCGGCACCAGTCGAGAGTTCGGCGGCGAGGGATGCCGGGAGCTGCCCGTCCGCCGGTCCGGCGTTGGCGGCGAAACCGATGAAGAACCCGTCGTCGGCGCCGGTGCGGAGGACCTGCTCGTACACCTCGGCCACCTGGCGGCCTGCCGGGGTGATCCCACGGGAGATGCCCTCGCGCAGGGTCTCGATGTACCCGTCGACCGCGTCCGGCAACGCGCCGAGGCGGGTCCGGATGGTGCTCCAGTCCTCGACCGTCGCGGTCGGCATCAGGTCGAAGACGTCGCGCAGTTCCTGCGACGGCGACGCGATCACGTTGAGGTCGCGGTACTGGAGACCGGCGTCCGACGAGGCGAGGTCGAGCTCCAGTTCCGCCGAGAGGTCGGTCTGGGTGACGCGGTCGACGGCGTCGACCGGTGCGGCGGACCGCAGCTCGCGAAGCGTGCGCGACGCGGCTTCGACGTACGCCTCGTGCCCGGCCGGCGAGTAGTCGCCGTACCGTCCGCCGACGTCCGTGCGGCCGATGTAGGTGCCGACCTCCGGCTTCAGCTGGACGAGGGTCTCCACCCAGCTCTCGGCGATGGCGTCGATCGGTGTGCTCTGACGAAGTTCTTCGTGGGACATGACGACGAGCCTAGTCCGCACCCGTCCGCCGCCCGGGTGCGGACCCGCAGGGCGCGCTCAGTGGGCTGCGGCGTCCCAGTCGTGACCGCGGCCGATCTGGACCTCCAGCGGTACCGACAGTTCGGCGGCACCGGCCATCTGTGCTCGGACGATGCGCTCCAGGGCGTCCCACTCCCCCTCGGCGACCTCGAAGATCAGTTCGTCGTGCACCTGCAGCATCATCTGCGAGCTGAGGGATTCGGAGCGCAGCTCAGACTCGATGCCGATCATGGCGCGTTTCATGATGTCGGCGGCCGAACCCTGGATCGGGGCGTTCAGCGCCTGGCGTTCGGCGTTCTCCCTGACCAGTCGGTTGGGGCTCGAGAGCTCGGGGAAGAGCCTGCGACGACCGAAGATCGTCTCGGTGTAGCCGTCGAGTTTGGCCTGCTCGACGACGTTGCGCAGGTAGTCGCGGACCGCACCGAAGCGCTCGAAGTAGTCGATCATGAGCTGCTTCGCCTCAGCGCTCGAGATCCGCAGCTGCTTCGAGAGCCCGAACGCACTCAAGCCGTAGGCGAGTCCGTACGACATCGCCTTGACCTTGTTGCGCATCGCGGGGGTCACGTCCTCGGCGGCGACGCCGAAGATGCGCGCGCCGACGAAACGGTGGAGGTCCTCGCCGGACTTGAACGCTTCGATGAGGCCGGCATCGCCGGAGAGGTGCGCCATGATCCGCATCTCGATCTGCGAGTAGTCGGCGGTCAGCAGGGTCTCGTACCCGGAGCCGGCTTGGAAGGCGGCGCGGATGCGGCGTCCCTCCTCGGTGCGCACGGGGATGTTCTGCAGGTTCGGGTCGGTCGAGGAGATCCGACCGGTGCTGGTCCCGATCTGGACGTACGTCGTGTGGATGCGGCCGTCGGGCGTGATCGCCTTGTCGAGGGTCTCCACGATCTGGCGGAGCTTCGTCGCATCGCGGTGCTCGAGGAGGAGCCCGAGGAACGGGTGCGGGCTCTTCTCCTGGAGATCGGCCAGGGCGCCGGCGTCGGTCGAAAAGCCCGTCTTGTTGGCGCGTGTCTTCGGCATGGCGAGCTGGTCGAAGAGGACCTCCTGCAGCTGCTTCGGTGATCCGAGGTTGACCTCGCGGCCGATCTCCGCATACGCGTTGCTCGCGAGCTCCGCAGCCCGGTTCCCGAGCTGCTCGGACAGGCCGCTCAGGATGTCGTGGTCGACCGTCACCCCGGTGAGCTCCATGTGGGCCAGCACCTGGAGGACCGGCAGTTCCATGTCGAGCAGCACGCCGAGCGACCCGGCGTCGAGCGCCGTGCGAGTGGCCTCGGCGACCCGGAGGGCGTACCAGGCGGTGCCGCCGACCCCCACTGGGTCGGTCTCGGGGACGAGCTGGTTCGGGTCGGCGACCGGCATCGTCTCGTCGAGATAGCGCGTGATGAGGTCGGCGATCGTCTTGTCGCCGCCGCTCGGACGCAGGAGCCAACCGGCGACCGCGGTGTCGTAGCCGAGTCCGCCGACCGTCAGGCCGGCGCGCGTGACCGCCTGGAGCTGCGGCTTGGCGTCGTGCATGATCTTCGGGGCGTCGCTCGCCAACCACGCCTCGAGCGGCGCGTAGTCGGCCTCACCGGGACGCCAGGCGAGCGAGACGATCTCCGTGGGCGTCGCGAGGCCGGCCGCGACCGGAAGGCCTCCGTCGAGGTCGAGGTGGAGACCGATCCCGGCGGGATGTGCGGCGACGGCACGGGTGATCCACGCCTCGAGCTCTTCGTCGAGCAGCTCCTTCTGCGGTGGCATGACCACGCCGCCCGCCTGCGGTGCGGACACGTCCGTGTTGGCCTCGAGTCCGTCGAGTTTGAGGACCCGATCGAGCAGCGTGCGGAACTCGAGCCGCCCGAAGACGGCCGCCACCGCGTCCGCGTCGATCGGTCGGCGTTCGAGGTCCTTCGGTCCGACAGACAGTTCGACGTCGGTGAGGAGCCGGTTGAGTCGGCGGTTGCGGACCGCGTTCTCCTTGTGCTCGCGGAGGCTCTCCCCCACCTTGCCGGTGATCTCGTCGGCGCGCTCGAGGATCTGTTCGAGGGAGCCGAACTGGTTGAGCCACTTCACGGCGGTCTTCTCGCCGACCTTCGGGATGCCCGGGAGGTTGTCGCTCGTCTCACCGACGAGCGCCGCGATCTCCGGGTACTGCTCCGGCCGGATGCCGTAGCGCTCGAAGACCTTGGCTCCGTCGTACCGGGTGAGCGCGGAGACGCCCTGGCTCGACGGGTACAGCAGGGTGACGTCGTCGGTGACGAGCTGGATGGTGTCGCGGTCGCCGGAGACGACGAGGACCCGGAAGCCCTCCTCGGCGCCCTGCTTGGCGAGGGTGGCGAGGATGTCGTCGGCCTCGTAGTCCTCTTTGCTGATCGTCGTGATGTTCATCGCCTTGAGCGCCTCTTCGAGCAGCGGCACCTGCCCCTTGAACTCCACCGGGGTCTCACCGCGCGTGCCCTTGTACTCGGGGTACTCGCGGGTGCGGAAGGAACGGCGCGAGATGTCGAAGGCCACGGCGATGTGGCTCGGGTTCTCGTTCTTGAGCAGGCTGATCAGCATGGAGATGAAGCCGTGGATGGCGTTCGTGTGCTGACCGTCGCGGGTTTGGAAGCTGTCGACCGGCAGGGCGTAGAACGCCCGGAATGCGAGCGAGTGGCCGTCGACGACGAGGAGGGTAGGCTTTTCTGATTCCGACACGCGCCCAGCCTACAAGCCGGTGCCGACACGGCTCAGGCCCGATCCGAAGGTGGACATGACGAACGAGACCGACGACGCACTCGAGTTCCTGCGGACGAGGGGCAGCGGCGCACTCGCCGCCAAGATGGGCATCGAGTTCACCGAGTTCACGGTGCAGCGATCCGTCGCCACCATGCCCGTCGAGGGCAACACCCAACCCGCGATGCTGCTGCACGGCGGGGCGTACGTCGTGCTCGGCGAGTCCCTCGGCTCGATGGCCGCCAACCTCTTCGCGGGCCCGGGCAAGCTCGCCGTCGGCATCGACATCAACGCGACGCACACCAGGTCCGCCACGGAGGGCCTCGTGACGGGTGTCTGCACCCCGATCCACCTCGGCCGCTCGCTCACCGTGCACGAGATCGCCGTCACCGACGAGCAGGGACGACGGTGCTCCACGATCCGCATCACGAACCTCATCAAGGACGCACCGACCGCCTGACGAGCCCGGCACCGAACACAGCGGAGCGGCCCGCCCCCGAGGGGACGGGCCGCTCTTGCGACGAGGGAGGAGCGCTACTTCTTGGCGCTGAGCTGCTCGATGATGGCCTGCGCGACATCGTGCATGGTGAGGCGACGGTCCATGGAGGCCTTCTGGATCCAGCGGAACGCCTCGGGCTCGGTGAGGCCCATCTTCTCGTTGAGGAGGCCCTTCGCCCGGTCGACGAGCTTGCGGGTCTCGAAGCGCTCGACCATGTCGGCGACCTCGGCCTCGAGGGTGATGATCTGCTGGTAGCGCGAGAGGGCGATCTCGATCGCGGGAAGGAGGTCGTTCGGCGTGAACGGCTTCACGACGTAGGCGAGGGCGCCTGCCTCGCTCGCCCGCTCGACGAGCTCCTTCTGGCTGAAGGCCGTGAGGAGGACCACCGGGGCGATGTGCGCCTTACCGATGCGCTCGGCCGCGGAGATGCCGTCGAGCTGAGGCATCTTGACGTCCATGATCACGAGATCCGGACGGAGTTCCGTCGCGAGGGCGACAGCGGTCTCGCCATCGCCGGCCTCGCCGACGACCTCGAAACCGTTGTCGCGGAGGATCTCGACGATGTCGAGGCGGATGAGGGATTCGTCCTCAGCGACGACGACGCGCCGTGGGGCTGCGGGAGGGGTCTCTTGCTCGGTCACCCTCAAATCCTACGGTACTCTGATGCAGGTTGCTGTTCGCCGTGCGGCGGACGCGCCGGTGTGGCGGAATGGCAGACGCGGAGCACTCAAAATGCTTTGTCGAAAGACGTGTGGGTTCGAGTCCCACCACCGGTACCAGGAACGAGCTGATGGCCCACCGGGTGCACTCGACCTGCCGACACGATGGGACCCGACACCATGACCGCAGAGCACACCGACCCGCGACAGGACGTCCACGACGCCAGCACCGACGACCGGCTCCAGGGCATCCTCGTGCAGGTCGCAGCAGACCGGTCCCTCACCCCGGACCTCGACGTCCGGGCAGCGCTGGCGGACCGTCTCAGCGACCAGGGCATCGACGTCGACGCCGCCGAGCTCGACCGTCTCGTCGGCTCACTGCCGGGTCAGCCCGGCGAGGAGCCCGGACCGTTCCTCACGGACGGCGCGACCTCGGCCGACGACGCGAACTGATCAGAAGCCGCGCTCGACGGCGGCGGCCGGACCGTCGGCCTCCGTCGTCAGCTCCGGTCCGCCGACGGCGTCGCCCGTCCAGGTGTCGACCCGCCAACCGGTCGTCGTGTCCCCGTCGACGATGATGACGCCCGTGTTCGTGATGGGGTGCGTGCCGATGAAGTGTCCGTCGACGTTCGCCCCGCGCAGCCCGAGCCAGGACCGGAGCATCGCTCCGTGGCTCACGACCACCACGCTCTCCAGTCCGGAGCCCTCGAGCTCCTCGATCACCGCGTCGAAGCGCGCGAACACCTCATGGCCGTTCTCGCCGCCCGGCATCCGGGTGTCGAGGTCGCCCATCGCCCACGCCACGATGGTGTCGATGTAGACCTGGACGGCCTCGGGCGACCCGAGCATCTCGTTGTCGCCGGCGCTGATCTCCCGGAGTCCGTCACGGACGATCACGGGAAGCCCGCTGACGTCGGCGACAGGTGCGGCGGTCTGTTGCGCCCGCACCGCGGTGGAGGCGTAGACCGCGTCGATCCGCTCCCCCACGAGCGCTTTGGGGAGGGCGGCCGCCTGCGTCTCGCCGAGTTCGGTGAGGACGGCCCCGGGGATCGCGGTGTCGAGCAGGCCGGCGACGTTGGACGAGGTCTGACCGTGTCTGATGAGGATGAGGCGCATACCTCCAGGGTAGGCGAGCGACCGGACGGCGGTCATCTCCCGGTGCGGAGTGTGTCGGGATCAGCTGCGCGGGGTCCACTGCGGTTCGGCGCTCCCCAGGACGGCCGCCGGGGACGCGTGGTCGTCGAAGGCGCTGAGCGCGGGGCGGGCCGTCGTCACCGCACCGTGGGTGACCAGGCACCGCGCTCCCGGGAGGTCGGACGGCAGGCGTTCCTCGGTTCGCGAGAGTCGCTGGAGCGCAGCACCGACGCGCGCGAGCGACACCGACGACCGGCCGGCATCACCGCCACCGACGACCCTCGCCACGTCGTCGACGATCGCCGCCGCCAGCAGGTATCCCGCGCTGTGGTCGAGCGCCTGCGCCGGCAGGGCACCCGGGACGCCGTCATCGCCCTCGACCAGTGCGATGCCCGTCGCGGCCTGGACCAGGCTGTCGAAACCTCGTCGATCACCCCATGGGCCCGTCGTACCCCAGGCGTCGACGGAGCCGGTGACCAGACCGTCGCGACCTCGCAGACCGAGGCGCTCGAGGGCGTGTGGCCGGTACCCCGTCACCAGGATGTCGGCCTCGTCGCTCAGCGTCTGCAGTGTCGCGAGGCCGCGCGGTGTCGACGCGTCGAGGGTCGCCGTCCGCTTCCCCTGGCCGCTGTCGGTGTGCTGCCAGGGGATCTCGGGGACCTGCGGTGGATCCACGCGCAGGACGTCCGCACCGAGGAGCGCGAGGGTCCTCGAGGACACGGGACCGGCGATCACCCGCGTCAGGTCGAGGACGCGGAGGCCGCGCAAGGGTTGCCGGCGCGTGGGCCGCACCCACGAGGCGATCCTCGAGCCGCTGGAGCCACCGTGGCGCCTGACGAGCGGTCCGTCACCGACCGAGGCCTGCGGTGTGGACGACCATTCGGCAGCGCTCCGGACGGCGACGAGCAGTGCGCCGACCCCGGCGGCCTCCGATTCCAGGTCGAGGGCCGAGCGGGAGGCGATCGCCGAGGCGAGCTCTGCGCGGGTGGCCTCGTCGCCGATCCCGAGCATGGCGCTCAGGCGGCGGCGATGGTGCGGGTAGTTCGCGTGCGTGCGCACCCAGCCGTCTGCTGCGGCGAAGAAGCCGGACAGTGGCGCGAACGCGTCCACGGCTGCTCCGTCGATCCGCAACAGGCGGTCGCTCTGGTAGGCCGCGGCGATCCGCTCGAGGTCGAGAGCCGTGTGCATCGGCTCGTATCCGAGGGCGATGCGGAGTCGGTCGGCGGCATCCTCCACGGCGCCGACGGCGACCGCGGCGAGCTCCAGGACGGCGAATCGGGAGGCCAGGAGTCCCGCCGCACCGGTCGCCTCACGGTCGACGCCTCCCGGCTCCAGGCCCACGGCGCTGCGGAGGGTGTCGTCGACGAGGACGGAACGGTTCATGGACATCAGGCTAGACCCACGGCGTCCGGAATCGCGGTGCCACCGCACACCCGGCGGACGACGAAGGCCGTGGTCCCCGTACGGGAGGACCACGGCCTTCGCTGCTGTCGACGACTAGAGGACGTCGCCCACCTTGTGGACGCGGATGTCGTTCGTCGTCCCGGGGATGCCGGGAGGGGAACCGGAGATGATGATGACCGGCTCACCGACGGCGGCCTTGCCCGTGGCGACGAGGACCTCGTCCACCTGGGCGACCATCTGGTCGGTGTGCGTCACGCGCTCGACGACGAAGGACTCAACGCCCCAGTTCAGCGCCATCCGACGACGGATGGCCGGGTCGGGCGTGAACGCCAGGATCGGGATCCGGTTGCGGAGACGGGCCATGCGGCGGACCGACTCCCCCGACTCCGTGAAGACGCAGAGGAACTTCGCCTCGACGAAGTCCGCCACCTCGACGGCCGCCAACGTGATCGCTCCGGCCTGGGTGCGCGGCTTCGTGCCGAGCGGCGGAACGCGGTCGAGACCGTGGATCTCGGTCGACTCGACGATCCGGGCCATGGTCTGGACCGTGATCACCGGGTAGGCGCCGACACTCGTCTCGCCACTGAGCATGACCGCGTCAGCACCGTCGAGCACCGCGTTCGCGACATCGGAGGTCTCCGCGCGGGTCGGGATGGGGCTGGAGATCATCGACTCGAGCATCTGCGTCGCGACGATGACCGGCTTCGCCATGCGGCGAGCGAGCTCCACCGCACGCTTCTGCACGATCGGGACGGCCTCGAGCGGGAGCTCGACACCGAGGTCGCCACGGGCGACCATGATCGCGTCGAACGCCTCGACGATGCCCTCGAGGTTCTCGACGGCCTGCGGCTTCTCGATCTTGGCGATCACGGGGACCTTGCGGCCCTCCTCCGCCATGATCTCGTGGACACGGTCGATGTCGGCTGCGTCGCGCACGAACGACAGGGCGATGAGGTCGGCGCCGAGACGCAGTCCCCAGCGGAGGTCCGCTTCGTCCTTCTCGCTGAGCGCGGGCACGTTGACGGCGACGCCGGGGAGGTTGATGCCCTTGTTGTTCGACACGGGGCCGGCGACGATGACGCGCGTGGTCACGACGGTGTCGTCCGCTTCAACGACCTCGACCTTGACCTTGCCGTCGTCGATCAGGAGGAAGTCGCCCGGCTTGACGTCCTGGGGCAGGCCCTTGAACGTCGTCGAGGAGATCTCCTTGGTGCCGAGGATGTCCTCGGTCGTGATCTTGAAGATGTCGCCGACGGCGAGGTCGTACGGGCCGCCCTCGAACTTGCCGAGGCGGATCTTCGGGCCCTGCAGGTCGACCAGGACGGCGACGGCACGGCCGGAGTCCTCGGTGGCCTTGCGCACGTTGGCGTAGATGGCCTCGTGCACGTCGTAGCTGCCGTGGCTCAGGTTCATCCGGGTGACATCGACCCCCGCATCGATGATGGCCCGGATGTTCTCATAGCTGGAGACTGCAGGCCCCAGCGTTGCGACGATCTTGGCTCGTCTCATGTGTGTGTGTTCTCCATGATTTCTGCGCGCGAGGCGCTTCGGTACTCACTGCTCGGCATGATGCGTCCGACGCTTGTCGTCCGCTTGAAAGCCTAGAGGGAGATGGGCTGGTCCGTGGGACGGACCGGGAAGGGAAGCTGGGTCTCGCCCTCGAGGTACTGGTCGACGGCCGCCGCCGCAGCGCGGCCCTCGGCGATCGCCCACACGATGAGGGACTGGCCACGACCGGCGTCACCCGCGACGAACACGCCGGGCTGGTTGGTCTGGTAATCGTGCTCCCGCGCCACGTTGCCACGCCCGGTGAAGGGGAGCTGGAACTGCGACTCGAGGGTCTCGCCCTCCGGGCCCGTGAATCCGAGTGCGAGCAGGACGAGGTCGGCCGGGATCTCCCGCTCGGTGCCACTCTTCGGCACGCGACGGCCGTCGATGAACTCCGTCTCGGCGACGCGGATCGCCCGCACCTCGCCGGCCTCGTTGGCGAGGAACTCGACGGTCGACACCAGGTACTCGCGGTTGCCGCCCTCCTCGTGTGCGCTCGCGACCTCGAAGAGCGTCGGCATCATGGGCCACGGCTGGTGCTCGGGCCGCTCCCCCGCCGGCTGCGTGCCGATGGCGAGGTTCGTGACGGAGGCGGCACCCTGACGGTGCGCCGTGCCGATGCAGTCGGCACCGGTGTCGCCGCCGCCAAGGACCACCACGTGCTTGTCCTCCGCCGTGATCTGGTCGGCGACCGTGTCGCCGGCGCCGACGCGGTTCGCCTGCACGAGGTACTCCATCGCGAAGTGGACCCCGGAGAGGTCACGACCGGGGATCGGCAGGTCGCGCGGCACCATCGCGCCGGTGGCGATGACGACGGCGTCGTAGCGGGCGCGGAGCTCGTCCCAGCTGATGTCGACCCCGATGTTCACGCCGGCGCGGAACCGGGTGCCCTCGTCCTGCATCTGCTTCAGCCGGATGTCGAGGTGCTTCTTCTCCATCTTGAAGTCGGGGATGCCGTAGCGCAGCAGACCACCGATGCGGTCGTCGCGCTCGTAGACCGCGACCGTGTGCCCGGCACGCGTCAGCTGCTGGGCTGCGGCGAGACCGGCCGGACCGGAACCGACGACGGCGACCGTCTTGCCGGTCAGCCGCTCCGGCGGGTGGGACTCGACCCAACCGTTGGCGAACGCCTGGTCGATGATCGACACCTCGACCTGCTTGATGGTCACGGCGGGCTGGTTGATGCCCAGCACGCACGAACTCTCGCACGGCGCCGGGCAGAGACGGCCTGTGAACTCCGGGAAGTTGTTCGTGGCGTGCAGCCGCTCGATGGCCGAGCGTCCCTCGCCTCGCCACATCAGGTCGTTCCACTCCGGGATGAGGTTGCCCAGCGGGCAGCCCTGATGGCAGAACGGGATGCCGCAGTCCATGCAGCGACCAGCCTGCTTGCGGACGGTCGCGGGGTCGCTCTGCTCGTAGACCTCTTTCCAGTCCATGATGCGGACCGGCACGGGCCGGCGCTTCGGGAGCTCGCGCTCCGGTACCTTCAGGAATCCCTTGGGATCAGCCACCGGTCACCTCCAGGATTCGGTTCCATACGATGTCGCCGTCGGGGTCGAGCCCCTCGTCGAGTGCGGTCTGTCGGGTCGCCAGGACCGCCGCATAGTCACGCGGGAGGACCTTGACGAACCGGGCGAGTGAGTCTTCGATGTCGGCGAGCAGCCGGCCGGCCAGCGGAGAACCGGTCTCCACGACGTGCCGTTCGAGGAGGTCGCGGACGATCTCGGCGTCGGCACTGTCGAGTTCGGACAGGGTGAGCTCCCCCGAGGCGAGGGAGTCGCGGTTGACCTGGTCGCGTTCGAGGTCGAACACGTAGGCCGTGCCGCCGGACATGCCCGCGCCGAGGTTCCGGCCGGTCCGACCCAGGATGACGGCGAGACCACCCGTCATGTACTCGAGCGCGTGGTCACCGACGCCTTCGACGACCGCCGTGGCGCCGGAGTTGCGCACCAGGAACCGCTCGCCGACGATCCCGCTCAGGAACATGGTGCCCTGGGTCGCGCCGTACCCGATGACGTTGCCGGCGATCACGTTCTCCTCGGGCGCGAAGGCTGCGCGCTCGGATGGCCGGACGACGATCTGTCCGCCGGACAGGCCCTTGCCGACGTAGTCGTTCGAGTCGCCGATGAGCCGCAGCGCGATGCCGCCGGGGAGGAACGCGCCGAAGGACTGCCCGGCCGAGCCGCGCAGGGTGATGTCGATGCTCCCTGCCGGGAGCCCGTTCTCGCCGTGCCGCCTGGTGACCTCGTGGCCGAGCATGGTGCCGACCGCCCGCTCCGTGTTGCGGATGGGCAGGTCGACCGAGAAGTGGCCACCGTGTTCGAGCACGTCCGAGGCGGCCGTGATGAGCTGCTGGTCGAAGTGCTTCTCGAGCTCGTGCTCCTGCGGCCGGCGGTTGATCCGCGGCTCGTCGTCGGCGAAGACGGGACCCACGAGGACCGGGGCCAGGTCGAGCCCGGACGCCTTCCAGTGGTCGATCGCCCGGTCGGCGTCGATCAGTTCGTTGTGGCCGATCGCCTCCTCGAGCGTCCGGAACCCGAGCTCGGCGAGGTACTCGCGCACCTCCTGGGCGATGAACTCGAAGAAGTTCACGACGAACTCCGGCTTGCCGGTGAACCGCTCGCGCAACACCGGGTTCTGCGTCGCGACGCCGACCGGGCAGGTGTCGAGGTGGCACACGCGCATCATGACGCACCCGGAGACGACGAGCGGTGCCGTCGCGAAGCCGAACTCCTCCGCGCCGAGCAGTGCGCCGATGACGACGTCGCGTCCGGTCTTCATCTGACCGTCGACCTGCACCACGACGCGGTCGCGCATGTTGTTGAGCATGAGGGTCTGCTGCGTCTCAGCGAGACCCAGCTCCCAGGGCGTGCCCGCGTGCTTCAGGGAGTTCAACGGGCTCGCGCCGGTTCCGCCGTCGTGACCGGAGACGAGGATGACGTCCGAGAGCGCCTTCGCGACGCCCGCGGCCACGGCACCGATGCCGGACTGGCTGACCAGCTTGGTGTGGATCCGGGCCTTCGGGTTCGCACGCTTCAGGTCGAAGATGAGCTGCTTGAGGTCTTCGATGGAGTAGATGTCGTGGTGCGGCGGCGGCGAGATGAGGCCGACGCCCGCCGTGGCATGACGCGTCCGCGCCACCCACGGGTAGACCTTCGTCGGCGGCAACTGCCCGCCCTCACCGGGCTTCGCGCCCTGGGCGAGCTTGATCTGGATGTCGTCGGCGTGCGTGAGGTACATGCTCGTCACGCCGAACCGGCCGGAGGCGACCTGCTTGATCGCGCTGCGACGCGTCGGGTCGAGGAGCCGGTCGACGTCCTCGCCACCCTCACCGGTGTTCGACTTGGCACCGATGCTGTTCATCGCGATCGCCAGCGTCTCGTGCGCCTCGCGCGAGATGGAGCCGTAGCTCATCGCGCCGGTCGAGAACCGCTTCACGATCGAGGCGACCGACTCGACCTCGTCGAGCGGGACGGGCGGGCGGGCACCGGTGCGGAGGGTGAACATCCCGCGGAGCGTCATGAGCTGGGCCGCCTGGGAGTCGACCATGTGGGTGTACTCGCGGAAGATGTCGTACCGGCGCGTCTTGGTCGCGTGCTGGAGCTTGAAGACCGTCTCCGGGTTGAAGAGGTGCGGCGAACCGTCGCGACGCCACTGGTACTCACCGCCGGACTGCAGGCGCTCGTGGGCCGTCGATGCGGCGTCCTCGGGGTACGCGTACCGGTGACGCTTCGCGTTCTCCTCGGCGATCACCTCGATGCCGACACCGCCGAGCTTCGTCTCCGTGCCGGTGAAATAGCTGTCGACGAGCTGCTGGCTCAGGCCGACGGCCTCGAAGGCCTGTGCTCCGGCGTAGGAGGACACCGTCGAGATGCCCATCTTCGACATGATCTTGAGCACGCCCTTGCCGAGCGCCTTGATGACGTTCTTGACGGCCTGCTCGCGGGTGACGCCCTGGATGAGGCCGCTGCGGACGAGGTCCTCGCAGCTCTCCATGGCCAGGTACGGGTTGATCGCGGAGGCGCCGTAGCCGATGAGCAGCGCGACGTGGTGGACCTCGCGCACGTCGCCGGCCTCGACGACGAGCCCGACCTTCATCCGGTTCTCGGCGCGGATGAGGTGGTGGTGCACGGCGGCGAGCGAGAGCAGCGAAGGGATCGGCGCGAGGTCGGAGTTCGAGTCACGGTCGCTCAGGACGATGAACTCCGAGCCTGCGAGGATCGCCTGGTCGACCTCGTCGCACATCTCGCGCAGGCGTGTCTCGAGTCCGGCCGAGCCGTCCTCGACGCGGTAGAGCGCCTTGACGGTCGTCGTCAGCGGGCTCGCCGGGTTCGGGTCGATGTGCTGGATCTTGGCGAGCTCGTCGTTGTCGATGACCGGGAAGTCGAGGACGACCTGCTTGGCGTGCTCCGGACCCCAGGAGAGGAGGTTGCGCTCCGGGCCGAGCCCGAGCTTCAGCGAGGTGACGACCTCCTCGCGGATCGAGTCGAGCGGCGGGTTGGTGACCTGGGCGAACTGCTGCACGAAGTAGTCGAACAGCAGCCGAGGGCGGTCGGAGAGCACCGCGATCGGGGTGTCCGACCCCATCGCGCCGAGCGGCTCCGCACCGTTCTGGCCCATGGGCTGCAGGAGGATGCGCACCTCCTCCTCGGTGTACCCGAAGGTCCGCTGGCGGCGGGTGACGGATGCCGGCGTGTGCACGATGTGCTCGCGCTCCGGCAGGTCGCTCAGGTTGATGCGTCCGGCGTCGAGCCAGTCGCCCCAGGGTGCCGAAGCCGAGAGCTCGTCCTTGATCTCGTCGTCCTCGATGATCCGCCCGGCCTCGGTGTCGACGAGGAACATCTTCCCGGGACGCAGGCGGCCCTTGCGCTTGACCCGGCTCGGGTCGACGTCGAGGACGCCGATCTCGCTACCCAGGACGACGAGACCGTCGGTCGTCTCCAGCCACCGACCGGGACGCAGGCCGTTCCGGTCCAGGGTCGCGCCGACGAGTGAGCCGTCCGTGAAGGTGAGGGCGGCCGGGCCGTCCCACGGCTCCATCTGCATGGAGTTGAACTCGTAGAAGTCGCGTCGCTCCTGCGACAGCCCGGTCTGCTTCTCCCAGGCCTCGGGGACCATCATCATCATGGCGTGCGGGAGGGACCGTCCGGTCAGCGTCAGCAGCTCGAGGACCTCGTCGAACGAGGCGGAGTCGCTCGCTCCGGGCGTGATGATGGGGAGCAGCGGGCGGATGTCGCCGATGAGCTCGGACTCGAGCTGCGACTGCCGCGCGCGCATCCAGTTGCGGTTCCCCTCGACCGTGTTGATCTCGCCGTTGTGCGCCATCATGCGCAGCGGCTGGGCCAGCGGCCAGGACGGGAACGTGTTGGTGGAGTACCGCGAGTGGACGATGGCGAGCTTGGTCGCGAACCGCTCGTCGGACAGGTCGGGGTAGAAGGGTTCGAGCTGGAGCGTCGTGACCATGCCCTTGTAGACGAGCGTGCGGCTCGACAAGGAGATGAAGTACGCCCCGAGCTCGCGCTCCGCCCGCTTCCGGAGCCGGAAGGCGAGTCGGTCGAGGGCGATCCCGGTCGGCGTCGACGCGCCGGTCCCCGTGACGAACAGTTGCTCGAACGCCGGCATGGCCGCACGGGCGAGCTTTCCCAACTCGTCGGGGTCGACCGGCACCTCGCGCCAGCCGAGGACGGTGAGTTCCTCCTCGGCGGCGATCGCGGCGATGCGCGTCTGGAGCTGTGCGCGCTCGGAGGCGTCGGTGGGCAGGAAGGCGATGCCCACGGCGTACGCACCGAGCGGCGGCAGCTCGAATCCGGCGACGCCGCGCAGGAAGGCGTCGGGCATCTGGGTGAGGATGCCCGCGCCGTCGCCGGTCCCGGCGTCGGAACCGATCGCGCCGCGGTGCTCCAGGTTGCGGAGCGAACCGAGCGCCGCGTCGATGATGCTGTGCGAGGCCTCGCCCGTCAGGGTCGCGACCATCGCCAGGCCACAGGCGTCCTTCTCGTTCGCCGGGTCGTACATGCCCTGCTTGGGCGGAACCGAGCTGAACGAAGCGTACGGTGCATGCGCCATGGAATTACCGTCCTCACGAAAGGGGATCAGAAGGGGACGTCGCTGGCCCTGGGATGAAACGGGTGATGGATCCCCTGCTGAGCCGGGATCCACCGGGCCGACGAGGGTGCGTTCAGCCTAGGAGCGAGAGCCGGTCTTGCTTGTGGCGACCGTGGCTTCGGACGACGGAGTGGATGACGCAGTGCGGTCTGATCCGTCGGCATCGTCGTCGGCGGAGGCACTGCGCAGCCCCAGGTTCTCCGCGTCGGTGTCGTAGTAGTCTACCGCAGCCTTCGGATCGGCCCAGGAACGGCCGGGGACGTACGGCGACGGCTCGGCACCCGTGTGGCGACGCGACTGGATGACGATGATCGCGAGTCCGACGACGATCGCGAGGATCGCGGCCCAGACGTTGGCGCGGATGCCGAAGAGGTACTCGCTCGGGTCGATCCGGATGGTCTCCCAGACCGTGCGACCGGCTCCGTACCAGATGAGGTAGACACCGAACAGGCGGCCCCACTGCGGGTTGAAGCGGTGTCCGATCCAGAGGATGACGGCCACCCCCAGCAGGTTCCAGATGATCTCGTACAGGAACGTGGGGTGGAAGAGCGTGCCGGCGGGCAGACCGATCGGGAACGCGGGGTTGCTGGCCTCGATCTCGAGGCCCCAGGGCAGGTCCGTGGGGAGCCCGTAGAGCTCGTGGTTGAAGTAGTTGCCGAGGCGTCCGAACGCCTGGGCGAGCAGCAGGCCGGGCGCGAGGGCGTCGGCGAAGGTCCAGAACCGGATCCCCGTCATGCGGCAGCCGATGTAGGCGCCGACTGCTCCACCGATGAGCGAACCGAAGATCGCGATGCCGCCCTCCCAGATGTAGAGCGTCCGCAGGAGGTCCGCACCCGGGTAGAAGTAGTCGCCGGGGTGGGTCAGGACGTGGAAGATCCGCGCACCGATGATCCCCAAGGGGATGGCCCACAGGATGATGTCGAGCACGATGCCCGGCTCGGCACCGCGCTTCGTCAGCCGCCGGGAGGTGAGGATGGTGGCGGCGATGATCCCGGCGATGATGCAGAGCGCGTACATGTGCACCGTGAACGGGCCCACGCTGAAGGTCGCGATGTCCGGGTTCGGGCTCGGGATGCTGAGGGGTGCAATCACTGCAGTGGTCGCCTTTCGTTACGAACTCTGATCGAGTGTAGGGCTTTCAGCATCGCGGACGTGCTGAGGATACCCTCAGCGGGCGGTGCCGGCCGCGAGTGAACGGGCGACCTCGGTGATCGCCGGGACACCGCCGTCGGCGAGTGCCTTGACGAACACGGATCCGACGATGGCTCCGTCGGCGTACTCGAGGACCGAGCGGACCTGCTCCGCGGTCGAGATGCCGATGCCGACGCACGCGTGCTGTGCCCCGGCCGTGCGGAGCCGACCGACGAGGGTCTTCGCAGCGGCGTCGAGGTCCTGCCGGGCACCGGTGATGCCCATCGTGGAGACGGTGTAGACGAAGCCGCGGGAGTGTTCGGTCACGAGCGACAGGCGCTCGTCGCTCGACGTCGGGGCTGCGAGGAAGACCCGGTCGAGGCCGTGTCGTTCGCTGGCGTCGAGCCAGTCCGCCGCGGCGTCGGGGGTGATGTCGGGCGTGATGAGCCCGGCTCCCCCGGCCGCTGCGAGGTCGGAGGCGAACCGTTCGACGCCGTACTGCAGCACCGGGTTCCAGTACGTCATGACGAGGACCGGGACGTCCACGGCGGCGCGGATGGCGCTGATGGCCGTGAAGACGTCGCGCAACCGGAACCCCTCCGCGAGAGCCGTCATCGTCGCGGCCTGGATGACCGCTCCGTCCATGACGGGGTCCGAGTAGGGCACGCCGAGCTCGAGGACGTCGACGCCGTTCTGCGCGAGCGAGATGGCGGCGTCGATGCTCGTCTGGAGGTCGGGGAACCCGACGGGGAGGTATCCGATGAGGGCGCCGCGGCGGTCCACGGAGGCCGCGTCGATCGCCGATGCGACCGGTGAGATCGTCGTGTGACCGGTGGCCGGGGCGGTCATGCGTTCCGCCCGGCCTCGTCGAGGAGCCCGAAGTAGGTCGCAGCCGTCTCGACGTCCTTGTCTCCGCGCCCGGAGAGGTTGATCAGGATGGTCGCCTCGGGGCCGAGCTCCTTGCCGAGGACGATGGCCCCGGCAAGCGCGTGTGCGGACTCGATCGCGGGGATGATGCCCTCGGTGCGGCTCAGGAGCCGGAAGGCCTCCATCGCCTCGGCGTCCGTCGCAGGGACGTACGTCGCCCGCCCGGTGTCGGCGAGCCAGGCGTGCTCCGGTCCGACGCCCGGGTAGTCGAGCCCGGCGGAGATCGAGTGGGACTCGACGGTCTGGCCGTCGTCGTCCTGCAGGACGAAGGTGCGGGCACCGTGGAGGACGCCCGGACGTCCGCGTCCGATGGACGCGGCATGCCGTGGGGTGTCGACGCCGTCGCCGGCCGCCTCGACCCCGTAGAGCGCGACGTCCGCGTCGTCGAGGAAGGCGTGGAAGATGCCGATCGCGTTGGAGCCGCCGCCGACGCAGGCGACGACCGCGTCCGGGAGTGAACCGTTCAACTCGAGGAGCTGTGCGCGGGCCTCTTCGCCGATGATCTTCTGGAAGTCGCGCACCATCACGGGGAACGGGTGTGGGCCCGCTGCGGTGCCGAAGATGTAGTTCGTCGTCTCGACCGAGGCGACCCAGTCGCGGTACGCCTCGTTGATGGCGTCCTTGAGGGTCCGCGATCCGGTCGTCACGGGGATGACGGTCGCGCCGAGGAGTCGCATCCGGGCGACGTTGAGCGCTTGGCGTTCGGTGTCGACCTCGCCCATGTAGATCGTGCAGTCGAGGCCGAAGAGTGCGGCCGCGGTGGCCGTGGCCACACCGTGCTGGCCGGCTCCGGTCTCGGCGATGACGCGGGTCTTGCCGATGCGCTTCGTGAGGAGCGCCTGGCCCAGGACGTTGTTGATCTTGTGCGAGCCGGTGTGGTTGAGGTCCTCGCGCTTGAGGAAGATGCGCGCGCCGCCCGCCGATGCGGCGAAGCGGGGCACCTCGGTGATGATCGACGGGCGGCCGGCGTAGTCGCGGAGCAGCGTCGTGAGCTCGGCCTGGAAGCTCTCGTCGGCCTTGGCGGCCTCGTAGGCCGTCGCGAGTTCGTCGACCGCGGCGATGAGCGCCTCAGGCATGTAGCGTCCGCCGAAGTCGCCGAAGAACGGGCCTGCCTCGTCTCGGAGGTGCGTCGATTCCGCGTGGGCGGGGGTGGCTGGTGACATGGTCATGCGGTGGCTCCCAGGAACTGTTCGAGGGTGGCGACGGGGTCGCCGGTGACGAGCGCCTCGCCGACCAGGACGACGTCGGCGCCGTCACGTCGGTAGGCGGCGACGTCGGTGGCGCGGAGCACGGCGGATTCGGCCACCTTGACGGCGTCGGCGGGGAAACGGTCGGTCAACGAGCCGAAGAGGTGTTGGTCGAGTTCGAAGGTGCTGAGATTCCGCGCGTTGACGCCGATGAGCCGGGCGCCGATGTCGCTCGCCCTCGACAGCTCATCGGCTGAATGGGTCTCGACCAGTGGCGTCATGCCGAGCTGCACGACGAGCTCGTGCAGCGACGACAGCGTGGCCTGATCGAGTCCGGCGACGATCAGGAGGACCAGGTCGGCGCCGGATGCCCGGGCTTCGAACACCTGGTACGGCAAGGAGATGAAGTCCTTGCGCAGGACTGGGATGCGGATCGCGGCCCGGACGGCCTCGAGGTCCTGCAGCGAACCACCGAACTTCCGGCCCTCGGTCAGCACACTGACCGCGCTGGCTCCACCCTGCTCGTAGAGCGAGGCGAGGAGCGCCGGGTCGGGGATGTCGGCCAACGCGCCGCGTGACGGGCTGGACCGCTTGACCTCGGCGATGATCTTGACCTGGTCGGCCGGGGCGAGCGCAGCGAGGGCGTCGACGGCCGGAGGGGCCTCGACGGCAGCGGCTTCGACGACTGCAGCCGGACGGCCAGCGAGGCGCCCGAGGGCGTCCTCCTTCGCGCCGGCCATCAGGTCGGCGAGCATGCTCAGTGCTCTTTCGCCACGGTCTTGGACCCACCGACGCCGTATCCCGCCTTGGCGAGGACACCGCCCGTGATCCACCCGAGGAGGAGGAGGCCGGCCGACGCCCACACGAGGACGGGCATGTCGAGCCAGAAGAAGACCGTACCGGCGGCGAACGCGACCAACATGATGATCACGGCCGTCCAGGCGGCGGGCGAGTGTCCGTGGCCGGGGTCCGAGGGGTCGGTGCTCATGGTTCTCCTTCTGTGCGAGTGCAAGTTCCAGTGTACCGGCAAGCGGTGCGCGGTTCCGTGCGTGGGCCACGAGTTCCCAGGTGGCCCGGGGCGCCGTCGTGGGTCGGCGGAGCGGTCAGCGCGTCGGGTCGTCGCCGCGGCTGAGGTCGTCCCAGGCGCCCACCGGGTCGGCGCTCGGGGCCGTCTCCACCTGGGTGAACCGGACCGCCTGGTACTTCTTCGACGGACCGGGCCACCGGCGGTGGGTGAGCACGGTCGCGAGTCCGGCGAGGCCGAGCACGACGCCGAGCACCAGGGTGATCGCCGGCCACGCGGTGAGCGTGGTCGCCGCGACGAGGTCGATGGTCGACTGACTTCCGGCCACGCCCGTGGCCTCGGTCACGGCCGCCGCGCCTGCGGTCGCCGGCGAGGCGAGCACCGCGATCGACGAGATCATCACGCAGGCGCCGATCACGGCCTCCAGCAGGCCGAGGATGATGCGGAACACCGGCCCGGCGATGGCCAGTGCCGCGACGAGGGCGAGACCGGCCAGGGCGAGTGCGGACAGAGCGGGAGCGGCGACGGAGCCGACCACGTCGAGCGCGCCGGAGTGTGGGCCGACGCCGACGAGGCTGATCGAGAGCCAGGTCTGGGTCCATGCCGCGAGGATGAGCGCGTCGGCGAGGACGGCGGTGACGAGGAGCAGGGTCTTCAGGCGGCGCTGACGACTGCGCAGAGCTCGTGACTCGAGCTCGTCAGTCGCGGACGGTTCGTCGGGCCTCGGCGGCTCCACCGGTCCGGACTGGGGTGCTGCAGTGCTCTCGGTCATGCTCCAACTCGATTCATGGTGTCGGCGTCGGTGCTGCGACGACGTCGAGGCTTCGGCCGTCGAAACAGCTGCGCGTCCCCGTGTGGCAGGCGGCACCGTGCTGATCGACCTCCACCAACAGGGTATCCCCGTCGCAGTCGTAGGCGAGCGCCCGGACGAACTGCACGTGGCCGGAGGTGTCCCCTTTGCGCCAGTACTCCTGTCGTGACCGGGACCAGTAGGTGACCCGCCCCTCGGTCATCGTCCGGCGGACGGCCTCGGCGTCCATCCACCCGAGCATGAGCACCTCGCGTGAGTCCCACTGCTGCACGATCGCGGGCAGCAGGCCATGCGCGTCGAAGGTGAGCTGCCCGATCGCGGTCTCCGGATCGGCGCCCACCGGGATGGTGATGTCCGCGCTCATGCCCGCACCGTCCAACCGGCGTCGGCGAGTTCCTGTTTGACCTGGCCGATCGTCAACTCGCCGTTGTGGAAGACGCTCGCGGCGAGGACGGCGTCGGCACCCGCGGCGATCGCGGGTGGGAAGTCGGCGAGGCGGCCTGCTCCCCCGGACGCGATGACCGGAACCCGGCTGATCTCGCGCATGGCGCTGATGAGCTCGGTGTCGAACCCGGCCTTGGTGCCGTCGGCGTCGATCGAGTTCACCAACAGCTCGCCCGCACCGCGTTCGATAGCCTCGGCGGCCCAGGCGAGCGCGTCGAGCTCGGTCTCTCGTCGGCCGCCGTGTGTCGTGACGATCCATCCGGATGCGCTGCCGACGTGTCGCTTCACGTCCAGGGACAGGACGAGGACCTGAGCGCCGAAGCGGTCGGCGATCTCCCCCAGCAACTCCGGCCGGGCGATCGCGGCGCTGTTCACGCCGACCTTGTCCGCCCCACTGGCCAGGAGCCGGGAGACGTCCTGGGTCGAGCGGACCCCGCCGCCGACCGTGAGCGGGATGAAGACCTGCTCGGCGGTGCGGCTGACGAGGTCGTAGGTGGTGTCGCGTTCGGCGACGGTGGCCGTGACGTCGAGGAAGGTCAGTTCATCGGCGCCCTGTTCGGCATAGCGCTTCGCGAGCTCGACGGGATCGCCGGCATCGCGGAGGTCGAGGAAGTTGACGCCCTTCACGACGCGCCCGTCGGCGACGTCGAGACAGGGGATGACTCGGGTGGCGAGTGACACGGAGGCCTCCGCAGGGCGACTGGGGCGGGTGATGATGGAGGGGGCGACTCAGAGTCGGGCGGCGTGGATGGCCGTGACGAGGATGGCGCGTGCGCCGAGCTCGTAGAGGCGGTCCATGACGTCGTTCGCGTCGCCGCGAGGGATCATGACCCGGACCGCCACCCACTCTGGGTCGCGGAGCGGCGAGATCGTCGGCGACTCGATGCCACCGGCGACGGCGGTCGCCTGCTCGAGCAGCCGGACCGGGAGGTCGTAGTCGACGAGCACGTACTGCCGCGCGACGAGCACGCCCTGCAGGCGGCGGATGAGCGTCGCCGTGGTGGGCTTCGTCTCCGGCGACGCGATGAGCACGGCGGTGGAGTCGAGGATCACCGGGCCGAAGATGCCGAGGCCGGCCTTCCGGAGGGTCGTGCCGGTGGACACGACGTCCGCCACCGCGTCCGCGACCCCGAGCTGGACCGCCGACTCGACCGCACCGTCGAGGTGGACGAGCGTGGCATCCACACCGGCGTCGCGGAGGAAGTTGCCGACGAGGCCGGGGTAACTGGTGGCGACGGTCTTCCCCGCGAGATCGGAGAGCTCGGAGAACTCGTCGGCAGGACCGGCGAAGCGGAACGTCGAGCCGCCGAAGCCCAGCTCGGCGAGTTCGGTGGCGGCGGAGTGCGAGTCCAGGAGCAGATCGCGCCCCGTGATGCCGATGTCGAGGGCGCCGGAACCGACGTAGGTCGCGATGTCGCGCGGACGGAGGTAGAAGAACTCGACGTCGTTCCGTGCGTCGACGACGTGGAGCTCCTTGGTGTCGCGACGGGTCGCGTAGCCGGCCTCCTGCAGCATCTCGACGGCGGTCTCGGACAGCGAGCCCTTGTTGGGCACGGCGACTCTCAGCATGGGGTGACTTTCGTGTTGTGCGACGGTGTCTCGACAGGGTGATCAGGAGGCGCGGCGGATGCGCCGCGACGAGCTCCTACAGATGTCGGTAGACGTCGGCGGGGGTGAGCCCCTTCGCCACCATCATCACCTGCACGTGGTAGAGCAGCTGGGAGATCTCCTCGGCCGTCTCGGTGTCGCTCTGGTACTCGGCCGCCATCCAGACCTCGGCGGCCTCCTCGACGATCTTCTTCCCGATGCCGTGCACACCCGTGTCCAGTTCGCGGACGGTGCCGGAACCCTCCGGCCGGGTCTCGGCCTTCAGGCGCAGCTCGTCGAACAGCTCGTCGAAGGTTTTCACGTGCTCCAGGGTACCGGTTCCGGGCGGCGGTGCGCACCGCGGACGCGCTCGACCGGCCCGCCGGGTCAGTGGGTGTGCGTCGACGCCTCGGCGGCGGCCCGGAGGAGCGCGATGTTCGACGCCGGATCGGAACCGCTGTAGACCGCCGACCCCGCGACGAAGGTGTCCGCGCCGGCGGCGGCAGCGATCCCGATCGTGTCCGCGGAGATCCCGCCGTCGACCTGGAGCCAGACGTCGAGACCGGTGCGCGCGACCTCGGCCGACAGCGCCTGCAGCTTCGGCATGGTCTCCGGCATGAACGACTGTCCGCCGAACCCCGGCTCGACCGTCATGACGAGCACCTGGTCGAACTCCGGCAGGAGTTCCAGGTACAGCTCGATGGGCGTGCCGGGCTTCACGGCGATCCCGGCGCGTGCCCCGATGGAACGCAGGCGTCTGGCGAGGGCGACGGGGTCGCTGGTGGCCTCGGCGTGGAACGTCACCGAGTACGCCCCGAGCTCGGCGTAGCCGGGAGCCCATCGATCGACGTCCGAGATCATGAGGTGGACGTCGAGCGGGACCGGAGACACGTCCTGGATGCGACCGACCATCTGCGGACCGAACGTGAGGTTCGGGACGAAATGGTTGTCCATGACGTCGACATGGACGAGGTCGGCGCTCGCGATCCGCTCCAGGTCGGCCTGGAGGTTCACGAAATCGGCGGACAGGATGCTCGGGTTGATGCGCGCGGACATGTGCTCGAGCCTATCGATCGACAGCGGGTCCGGCCGACTCCGCAGGCTTGCGAAGGAGGGCGATGTACATGGCGTCGGTGCCCTGGCGGTGCGGCCAGAGCTGGACCGCGCCACCGGGTGCCGCGGCGTCGAGCGGTTCGGTCGTGACCTGGTCGAGCACCGCGGAGGTGTCGAGCCGCTCCATCCCGGGATGGGCTCGCAGGGCGCTCTCCACGATCAGTGCCGTCTCGCCGACGTGCGGCGAACACGTCACGTACGCCACGATCCCGCCGGGAGCGAGCGCGGTTATGGCGGCATCGAGCAGTGAGCCCTGCAGACGGGTCAGCTCGGAGACGTCCTTCGGCGTCTTCCGCCACCGCGCCTCCGGTCGTCGTCGCAGCGCGCCGAGCCCGGTGCACGGGGCGTCGAGGAGGATGCGGTCGTAGGTCTCGGGATGCGCTGCCGCGAGCGTCGTACCGTCGGCGGTCGAGACCGACACGTCGAGCGGGACGCCTGCGAGGGCGCGCTCAACGAGACGGGCCCTGGCGGGGACCAGTTCGTTCGCGTCGAGGCGTGCCTCCCCGGCGAGGGCCTCGGCGGCCAGCAGCGCCGCCTTGCCCCCAGGCCCCGCACAGAGGTCGAGCCATCGCTCGCCGGACCGCACCGGCACCGCCCGCGTCAGCGCGAGCGCGGCGAGCTGCGAGCCCTCGTCCTGGACGCGGAGGCGCCCGCCGCCGGTCCCGACGAGTTGCACCGGGTCGCCGCCGGCGCTGCGGAAGCCGTACGGCGAGAACCGGTTGGGTTCGGCGTCCTCGGGCCGGTCGGCGAGCCCCGGGAGTGCGATGAGGTTCACCTGTGGGGCGAGGTTGTCCGCGGCCAGCGCGTCCTCGAGTTCGTCGCCGCGGTCCTGCAGATCGAGCGCCTGTCTGATGGCCCGAACGACCCACGCCGGGTGTGCGGTGCTCACGGCCAGGCGATCGGTGTCGTTCGTGGCCTCAGCCAGCAGGATCCGCTCCCACTCGGCGGGTTCGGTCCGCGAGATGGTGCGGAGGACGCCGTTGGTGAAGCCGGCTGCGGACCGTGAACCCGCGGAGCGGGCGAGCTCGACCGACTCGTTCACGGCGGCGTGGCCTGGGACGCGCATGGAGAGCAGCTGATGGGCTCCGAGCCGCAGGACGTCGAGGATCGCGTCGTCGATCTCGGTCACGGGACGCTTGGCAGCGTGCGCGATGACCCGGTCGTAGTACCCGCGTCGGCGGAGGGTGCCGTACGTCAGTTCGGTCGCGAGGCCGGCGTCCGCCGGACTCAACTTCGCCTCGGCCAGCCGGTGCGGCAGGAGGAGGTTCGCGTAGGCGTCCGAGGTGCTGACGGCGTGGATGACGTCGAAGGCCACTCGGCGTGCCGGCTGCACGGTCGCCGAGTCACGCGGACGCGTGGGACGCTGGCGTCCTCGACGGGGTTCCACGTCGCGGGGCCGTCGGTCGCGGCGTCGCTGGCCCTCGGGCTGCTGGCCGCTCACGCGGTGACCAACCGATCGGTTCCCGTGGACGCACCGCGCCACCAGTCGGCGGCCGGCATCGCCGTCCGTGCCGCCGGCTGCACCTCCAGGAGTTGCAACGGGGTGTCCGCCGTGCCGACCAGGACGAGGCCGTCGACGGACACGATCGTCCCGGGCGCCGGCGGATCCGTCGGCATGGTCGACACGGGGACGGCGCGGTGCACCTTCACCCGCGCCTCGTCGAGGACGGTGAACGCGCCCGGCTCGGGGGTGACCCCGCGGATCTGCGACCACACGTCGGCGACGGGGCGGTCCCAGACGATCCGGCCGTCCTGGCCGTCGAGCTTCGGCGCGAGGGACACCTCGCCCTGCTGCGGGGCCGCGACCGCGGTGCCGGCGGCGATGGCGGCGACGACCTCGGCAGTGAGCGGTGCGCCGAGCTCGGCGAGCCGGTCGAGGAGCTCCCCCGACGTCTCGCCCTCGGTGATCGGCGTCTCCACGGTGGCGAAGACGTCTCCGGCGTCAAGAGCCGGCACGAGCTGGAAGACCGACGCGCCGGTGACCGCGTCCCCGGCCATCACGGACCTCTGGACGGGCGCCGCGCCGCGCCAGGCCGGCAGCAACGAGAAGTGCAGATTGATCCAACCGTGTGCCGGCGCGGACAGGAGGGGTTCACGGACGAGCCCGCCATACGCGACGATCACGCCGAGTTCCGCACGGAGCGCGACGATCCGCGCCGTCGCGTCGTCGTCGAGACGTGCAGCGCGGATGACCGGGAGCCCGAGCCGTTCGGCGGCCGCTGCCACCGGCGACGGGGTCAGGACCCGCTTGCGGCCGAGCGGGGCGTCGGGTCGGGTCACGACGGCCGCGATCTCGTGCCCGGCCGATACGAGGGCGTCGAGCGTCGGGACGGCGACGGCGGGGGTGCCGGCGAAGACCAGCCTCATGCGGTTCGGACTTCGTGGACGGGGTGGATCATGACAGCATCTCCGGATCGTCGAATCGTACTCTGAGTGTAGGCGGGGCTTTCGGCGCCCGCCTGCCGGGGGTCGGCCGTCGACGCTTCGCCGCCTGCGCGACGACGGTCGCCCGCAACTGCTCGGCGACCGCCCTGGCATGGCCGTAGTCGACCCGCAGGATCGCGACGCTGTCGCCCGCCTCGTCGACGGTCGGGCCGAGCACGCGGCTCCGGTATTCGGCGGGCAGCGCGGCGAGAGCGGCATCGACGGCGTCGCGGGTGCCGGTGAGGGTCGCGCTCCGGACCGCGGGAGGGAACCCGAGCTCTCGGCGCTCGGCGAGCTCCTCGCTCGCGAACCGCGGTTGCTGCCAGAGGGCGAAGGCGTTCGCCACGGGGGCCTCGACGCCGATCAGCAGCACCGGCGCGCGTGGAGCGGCCAGGGCTGCGGCGTTCGACCACCACCGTAGGCAGTCCTCGGCGACACGGAGCGACTCCCGCGCCAGCATGCGGTCGGCGTCGACCAGGAGGACGGCGGCATAGCCGCCCGCAGCGACGGGCTCCGCGCCTCGGGTCGCGATCACCAGCGCCGGCTCCGGGCCGACCTCGAACTTGGGGGCGTCGCCGTCCGACACCACGACCCGGTACCGGGGGAACGCCCGGCCCAGTTCCTCGGCGGTCCGGCCGGTGCCGGCGGCCGTGACACGGAACGCGGTGTCGTGACAGGTCTCGCACGACCACCCAGCCGCGAGGTGACCGCACCACCGGCAGGAGGGCTGCGAACGGGCTGTGACGAGTTGGAGTGGACCGTGGCACACCGAGCAGTGGGCCCTCGTCCCGCACCGGCGACAGGCGAGGTGCGGCGCGTACCCCGGCCGCGCGACCTGGACCAGCACGGGTCCGTGATGCAGTGCCTCGTCGACCGCGCGCCAGGCGCTCGACGGGATCCTCGCCTGGCTCGTCATGGCGTCGTCGCCACTCGCCCGGGACACGACGACTCTCGGTCGTATCGGCGGGGTCGGTGCGACCTCGCGCAGCCAGCCGAGTTCGACGAGTCGCTGCGTCTCGGTACTGCGTGAGTGCGCGGCGAAGACGAGGGCGGAGCCGCTCATCTCCTGCCGGGTCAACGCGACGTCGCGGGCATGCACATAGGGGGCGAGCTGCTCCTGGTGGAGGGGGTCGCCGTCGTCCCAGAGGGCGATGAGTCCGAGGTCGTGCGCCGGTGCATAGACGGCCGACCGATTGCCGACGACGATCCGGGGCACCGGATGCAGGCCGTCCAGGTAGGCGCGGTAGCGAGCAGCCGGGGTCTGCTTCGCATCAGCCCTCGCGACCGCGGCACCGACACCGAGGTCGTCGAGCGCCGCCAGGAGGTGTTCGACGTCCCGGTAGTCGGGGACGCACAGGATCGCACTCCTCCCCTCGGACAGCTGGTTCACGGCGAGAGCCGCCAGCGTGAACGACCAGTCCGGGAGCCACACGCCCGCGCTCGTCGCGGTCAGGGTGGGGATCGCGCTGATCGCGTACCGCTCCCCCGGCGCGAGACGGTCGAGGGTGCCGGGGGCGTACCCCGGGACGGTGCGCCGCTCGACCGACGGAGGTTCCGGCGGGGTCGCGGCGGTCCAGGTCTTCTCGACCCGGACCTGTCGCGGCGGGATGGCGAGACGCAGGACGTCCATGGCGCTGCCGGCGCTGCGGTCCGCGACACGGCGTGCGAGCGTCCACAGGCTCGGGGTCAGGACCGGCACCGACGAGACGACCGAGCTCAAGGGGCTGAGCGCTCCGCCGAACTCGCTCGAGTCGGCGAGGTCGACGATGAACCCGTTCGCCGACCGACCCGCCGAGCGCAGCGGGACCGAGACGCGCGCGCCGAGCACGGCGTCGTCGGCCAGTTCGTCGGGGATGGCGTAGTCGAACAGGTGGTCGAGCTGTGGCAACGGGGAGTCGAGCACCACCCTCGCGACCCTCGCGCCGACCACGGCTACAGCCCGGCTGCTGACCGCAACGCCTCCACCCGGTCGAGACGCTCCCACGTGAAGTCGGGGAGCTCGCGGCCGAAGTGCCCGTACGCCGCCGTGGCGGCGTAGATGGGGCGGATCAGGTCGAGGTCGGCGATGATCGCGGCCGGACGGAGGTCGAAGACGTCGCGGATCGCGCGCGTGATGTCGGCCTCCGGCACATGGGCCGTCCCGAAGGTCTCGACGTAGAGTCCGACCGGCGCGGCCTTGCCGATGGCGTAGGCGACCTGCACCTCGAGACGTTCGGCGAATCCGGCGGCGACCGCGTTCTTCGCCACCCAGCGCATGGCGTACGCGGCCGAGCGGTCCACCTTCGACGGGTCCTTCCCGCTGAAGGCCCCACCGCCGTGTCGAGCCGCTCCGCCGTAGGTGTCGATGATGATCTTGCGTCCGGTGAGCCCGGCGTCGCCCATCGGGCCACCGACGACGAAGATGCCGGTCGGGTTGATCAGGTGCGTCACGTTCGAGCTGTCGAGCTCGACCGTCGCGAGGACCGGTTCGATGACGTGACGCTGGACGTCGCGGCGCAGCTGCTCCGTGGAGACACCCGGATTGTGCTGCGTGGAGACCACGACCGTCTCCACGGTCTTCGGGAGGAAGCCGTCGTACCCGATGGTGACCTGGGTCTTGCCGTCCGGGCGCAGGTAGTCGAGCTGGCCGGACTTGCGTACCTCGGCGAGTCGCTCTGCGAGACGGTGCGCGATCCAGCTGGGCAGCGGCATGTACTGCGGCGTCTCGGTGGTCGCGAACCCGAACATGATGCCCTGGTCGCCGGCGCCCTGGAGGTCGTAGGCGTCGACGCTGGACTGCTCGCGGGACTCGAAGGCGTGGTCGACTCCGGCGGCGATGTCGGCGGACTGCGAGCCGATCGACACGCTCACGCCGCAGGAGTCGCCGTCGAATCCGATGTCGGACGAGGTGTAGCCGATGGACCGGATGCGCTCGCGGACGATCGTCGGGATGTCGACGTAGCCGCTCGTGGAGACCTCACCGGCGACATGGACGAGCCCGGTGGTGACGAGCGTCTCGACGGCGACTCGACTGCGCGGATCCACCTCGAGGAGCGCGTCGAGGATGCTGTCCGAGATCTGGTCGCAGATCTTGTCGGGATGCCCCTCGGTCACGGATTCGGAGGTGAACAGGCGCAGCTCGGTCATGCGGTCTCCCGTCGGAAGTGGTGATGCGATGGTGGAGGGATCGGCCGTCGTGGTGTTCCGGGGCCCGACCGTTGATCACTCTAGTCGAGGCCTCGGACACGTCGTCCGCCTGTGACGCAGGGCGTCGCGGTGGTGGGAACGGGCCCGACACGACGAATCCGCCGGTCGTCTGGCGCCCGGCGGATTCGTCGTGGTGAAGCGTTATTCGGCGATCGGCTTGATCTGGAGCTTGTCCTCGTTGATCTCGTGCATCGCGATCGAGAGCGGCTTGTCCTCGACGGACGAGTCGACCAGCGGCCCGACGTTGTCGAACAGGCTGCCCTCGTGGAGGTCGGCGTAGTAGTCGTTGATCTGGCGCGCGCGCTTGGACGCGAAGATCACGAGTGCGTACTTGGACTCGACCTTGGTGAGCAGGGAGTCGATGGGCGGGTCGATGATGCCCTTGAGCTTGTCAGCCATGCAGGTTCACACTCCTCGTGTGGTTGTGTTCGGGGAAGATCGGATCGATGCGGGGTGCGCGTCGGACGTCAATCCCCGTGAATCTTCATCAAGTCTACGACCTCTTGGGCCGCGCGGGCCACGTCGTCGTTGACGACACGGTGGTCGAACTCGTCCGCGGCGGCCAGTTCGACCTTCGCAGTACGCAGTCGGCGCTCCCGTTCCTCCTCGTCCTCGGTGCCCCGTCCGACGAGTCGACGGACCAGTTCGTCCCAGCTGGGCGGCAGCAGGAACACCAGGGTCGCCTCCGGCATCGCCTCCCGGACCTGCCTGGCGCCCTGGATGTCGATCTCGAGCAGCGCGCTGTCGCCGGCTGCGAGCGCACGCTCGATCGGCTCGCGTGGCGTGCCGTAGCGGTACGCGTTGTGGACCGTGGCGTGCTCGAGCAGGCGGTCGCCCTCGATGAGGCCGTCGAACTCGTCGTCGGTCACGAAGTAGTAGTTCACCTCGTGCTGCTCCCCAGGCCGCGGCTTGCGCGTCGTGGCCGAGACGGAGAGGTGCACCTCCGGGTAGTGGTCGCGGATGTACGCGGCGACCGTCCCCTTGCCGACGGCCGTCGGACCGGCGAGCACGACGAGTCGGCTGCGCGCCGTGCCCGGGTAGCGCTCTGCGATGAAGGCGCGGAGGCGATCCCGCTGCAGTCGACCGAGACCGCCGAGGCGCTTGACCGAGGAGATACCGAGCGATTCGAGGATCCGCCCGAGTTTGGTGACGCCGACACTCGGGATGCTGAGGAGGTACTCGGTGATGCGGATGCCGCCCTCGATGCCGTCCGGATCGGCGGTCGCGGCGTCGAGCACCTCCAACGGGGTGCGGGCGCCGGAGGCGATGGAGGCCTTGACGGTCGCGCGGGCGCGACGTTTGCGAACGGCCTCACGTGACGCGGCGGCCCGGTCGACCTCCGGCATGTTCCTGCTGGGCTGGTCCTGCTCCTGGTCAACCACGGGCGCTCCTCACGGCTGCGACGGAACGTTCGACGGCGTCCGCGATCCCCGAGGGTCCGGCGGCGAGGATGCTCCGGGACTCGGACACGATGACGCCCGGCGCGAGGTCGCCGTAGATGGATCCGAGGTCGGCGACCGCGGCTCCCTGGTGGCCGAAGCCGGGTGCCAGGATCGGGAGCGTGGTCGTCGGCGGTACCGCCGTCAGGCCGAACTCCTCGAGACGGAGCGTGGCACCGATGACCGCGCCGATCGAACCGGTCGACCCGGGGTGGTGCCGTGCGTTCCAGTGGTCGATCTCGTCGACCATCGACGCCGCGACGGTGAGGCCGGCGCTGTCCTCGGCGAGCTGGACGTCGCGACCCTCCGGGTTCGAGGTCGCCGTCAGCACGAACAGGCCCTTGCCGTGCTGCTCGGCGAGCTCGAGTGCCGGGTGCAGTGAGCCGAAGCCGAGATAGGGGTTCACGGTGAGGGCGTCGACCTCCAGCGGTGAACCGGGGGTCAGCCACGCCTCGGCATAGCCCTCCATGCTCGTCCCGATCTCGCCGCGCTTGGCGTCGCCGATCACGAGGAGCCCGGCGTCGCGTGCCGCTGCGATGACCCCTTCGAGGGCGATGTACCCGGCCGACCCGAACCGTTCGAAGAACGCCACCTGCGGCTTGACGATACCGGCGCGACCGGCTGCGGCTTCGACGACGGCGAGGCCGAAGGCCCCCGCGCCGGCGGCGGTGTCGGGCAGTCCCCACGCCTCGAGCAGGAAGCGGTGCGGATCGATGCCGACGCAGAGTCGGCCCGACCGGACGAAGACCTCGTCCAGTCGGGTTCCGAAGGAAGCCGTCACGAGCGCGCAGCCCGATCGAGTGCGTACTCCTGGAGGGAGCGGACCTCGAAGCCACCGCCGAGCGCCTCGAAGGAGCCGACCGCGGCGGTGAGCTGCGCGATCGTCGTGAAGAGCGGCTTGTCGGCCGCGACGGCGGCCGCGCGGATCTCGTAGCCGTCCGCGCGAGCCGACCGGCCACTCGGGGTGTTGATGACCATGTCGACCTCGTCGCGGTTGATCAGGTCGACGATCGAGTCGTCCTCGCCCGCGGCCGTGGTCTCGCTGTACTTGCGTACCGTCCGGGCACTGATGCCGTTCCGGTTCAGTACTTCGGCCGTGCCGTCGGTCGCGAGGATGTCGAACCCGAGCTGCTGGAGGCGCAGCACCGGCAGGATGATCGAGCGCTTGTCGCGGTCGGAGACCGAGACGAACACCGTTCCGCTCGACGGCAGGCCGCCGTAGGCCGCCTCCTGGCTCTTCGCGAACGCGCGCGGGAAGTCCTTGTCGATGCCCATCACCTCGCCGGTGGAGCGCATCTCCGGACCGAGCACGCTGTCGACGATCTGGCCGTCCTTCGTGCGGAAGCGCTTGAAGGGCAGCACGGCCTCCTTGACCGACACCGGGGAGTCGATCGGGACGCGGGATCCGTCGACCGGGGGCAGGAGCCCCGAGTCCTTGAGCTCGGCTACCGTCGCGCCGGTCATGATGAGCGAAGCGGCCTTGGCCAGCGGGATGCCGAGCGCCTTCGACACGAACGGCACCGTGCGGGACGCACGCGGGTTCGCCTCGATGACGTAGAGGATGCCGGCGCCGATCGCGAACTGGACGTTCAGGAGACCACGCACGCCGATCCCCTGGGCGATCGCGAGCGTCGCGTTCCGCACGCGGTCGATCTCGGCGCGACCGAGCGAGACGGGCGGCAGGGTGCAGCTCGAGTCGCCCGAGTGGATACCGGCCTCCTCGATGTGCTCCATGACGCCGCCGATGTAGAGCTCCTCGCCGTCGAACAGGGCGTCGACGTCGATCTCGATCGCGTCGTCGAGGAAGTGGTCGACGAGCAGCGGCTGGGCCGGGCCCACGATGCCCTGGTCCTCGATGCGCACGAAGTAGTCCGTGAGCGATGCGCTGTCGTAGATGATCTCCATGCCGCGTCCGCCGAGCACGAAGCTCGGGCGGACGAGGACCGGGTAGCCGATCTCCTCGGCGACGCGCAGCGCACCCTCGATCTCCACCGCGGTGCCGTTCTTCGGTGCGACGAGGCCGGCGGCGTCCAGGATCTCCTGGAACTGGCCGCGCTCCTCGGCGAGGTCGATGGCGGTCGGCGTGGTGCCGAGGATCGGGACGCCTGCGGCCTCGAGACCCTTCGCGAGCCCGAGCGCCGTCTGGCCGCCGAGCTGGACGACGACACCGACGAGTTCGCCCGACTCGCTCTCGGCGTGGATGACCTCGAGGACGTCCTCGAGCGTGAGCGGCTCGAAGTAGAGCCGGTCGCTCGTGTCGTAGTCCGTCGAGACGGTCTCCGGGTTGCAGTTGATCATGATCGTCTCGAAACCGGCGGCCTGCAGCGCGAAGGACGCGTGCACGCAGGAGTAGTCGAACTCGATGCCCTGACCGATGCGGTTCGGGCCGGACCCGAGGATGACCACCTTGCGGCGGTCGCTCGCGACCACCTCGGTCTCCGTGTCGTAGCTCGAGTAGTGGTACGGGGTGAGGGCCGGGAACTCGCCGGCGCACGTGTCGACCGTCTTGTAGACCGGGCGGACACCCAGGATGTGGCGGACCTCACGCACCTCCTGCTCGCCGAACCCGCGCAGCTGACCGATCTGCGCGTCCGAGAAGCCGTGGTTCTTCGCGGTCCGGAGCACCTCGGTGTCGAGGCGGTCCGCCGCGGCGATCCAGTCGGCGACGTCGTTGATGAGGACGATCTGGTCGATGAACCACGGGTCGATCTTGGTGGCCTCGAAGACCTGCTCGGCGGTGGCACCCTTGCGGAGCGCCTGCTGCACGACGACGATGCGGCCGTCGGTCGGGGTCTTCATGACCTCGAGCAGCTCTTCGACGCTGCGGGACTCATCGCTCCAGTGGAAGCTGGAACCGCGCTTCTCGAGCGACCGCAGCGCCTTCTGCAGGGCGGTGGCGTAGTTGCGTCCGATCGCCATCGCCTCACCCACCGACTTCATGGTGGTCGTGAGCGTCGGGTCGGCGGCGGGGAACTTCTCGAACGCGAAGCGCGGGACCTTCACGACGACGTAGTCGAGCGTGGGCTCGAAGCTCGCGGGCGTGACCTTCGTGATGTCGTTCGGGATCTCGTCGAGTCGGTACCCGATGGCCAGCTTCGCCGCGATCTTCGCGATCGGGAAGCCGGTCGCCTTCGAGGCGAGGGCACTCGAGCGCGAGACGCGCGGGTTCATCTCGATGACGATGATGCGGCCGTCGGCCGGGTCGACCGCGAACTGGATGTTGCAGCCGCCGGTGTCGACGCCGACCGCGCGGATGATGTCGATGCCGATGTCGCGGAGCTTCTGGTACTCGCGGTCCGTCAGCGTCAGGGCGGGCGCCACCGTGATGGAGTCGCCGGTGTGCACGCCGACCGGGTCGACGTTCTCGATCGAGCAGACGACGACGGTGTTGTCGGCCGTGTCGCGCATGAGCTCGAGCTCGTACTCCTTCCAGCCGAGGATCGACTCCTCGAGGAGCACCTCGGTGGTCGGGCTCTGGTGGAGGCCGTCACCGACGATCCGGCGCAGTTCCGCCTCGGTGTACGCGAAGCCTGAGCCGAGACCGCCCATGGTGAACGAGGGGCGGACGACCAGCGGGTAGCCGAGGTCCTCGGCGTAGCCGACGGCCTCCTCGACCGTGTGGGCGATGTACGAGCGGGCCACGTCCGCGCCCGCGTCGAGCACGAGCTGCTTGAAGATCTGGCGGTCCTCGCCCTTGTTGATCGCCTCGAAGTTCGCGCCGATGAGCTCGACGTCGTACTTCTCGAGGATGCCGTGCTCGTGCAGCTGGATCGCGGCGTTCAACGCCGTCTGGCCGCCGAGGGTCGGCAGGATCGCGTCGGGCTTCTCCTTCGCGATGATCGTCTCGATGACCTGCCAGGTGATCGGCTCCACGTAGGTCGCGTCGGCGAAGTCGGGGTCGGTCATGATGGTCGCCGGGTTCGAGTTGACGAGGATGACGCGGACGCCCTCCTCGCGCAGCACGCGGCATGCCTGGGTGCCCGAGTAGTCGAACTCGGCGGCCTGCCCGATGACGATCGGCCCGGAGCCGATGACGAGGACGCTGTTGATGTCGTCGCGCTTGGGCACTAGTTGTTCTCCTTGGTGCTGGAAGTGGTGGCGTGGCCGGTCACAAGGTCGCGGAACCGGTCGAACAGGTAGACCGCGTCGTGCGGACCCGAGGCGGACTCGGGGTGGTACTGGACCGAGAACGCGGGGATGTCGATGCAGTTGATGCCCTCGACGACCTCGTCGTTCAGGCTGTAGTGGCTGACCTCCGCGAGGCCGAACCCGGCGGGCGTCTCGTGGCGGCCCTCGATCGGCAGGTCCACCGCGAAGCCGTGGTTCTGCGAGGTGATCTCCACCCGACCGGTCGCCTTGTCGAGGACCGGCTGGTTGATCCCGCGGTGGCCGAACGGCAGCTTGTAGGTGTCGAATCCGAGCGCGCGGCCGAGCAGCTGGTTGCCGAAGCAGATGCCGAAGTACGGGACGCCCGCGCGGAGCACGTCCTGCAGGAGGGCGACGTGCGCGTCGCTCGCAGCCGGGTCGCCGGGTCCGTTGGAGAAGAACAGGGCGGACGGTTCGAGCGCGAGGACTTCGGCCGAGGTCACCGACTGCGGCAGCACCACGACGTCGAAGCCGCGAGCGGCGAGGTGGTTGAGCGTCGACGTCTTGACGCCGAGGTCGAGGACCGCGACGGAACCGACGCGCTCCCCCACCGCCGGCACGGTGTACTGCTCGGTCGTGGAGACCTGGCTCGACAGGTTCAGACCGGCCATCTGCGCGCCGGCGCGGACGAGACTGAGCTGTTCGGCGCCGGACAGTTCGAAGTCCTCACCGGAGAACACGCCGCCGCGCATGGAACCGGCGGAACGGATGTGCCTCGTCACCGCGCGGGTGTCGATGCCGCTGATGCCCACGACGCCGTCCTGGACGAGTTCGTCGTCGAGCGAGCGGTCCGCTCGGAAGTTGGAGACGACGCGCGACGCGTCGCGCACCACGTATCCGGCGACCCAGACACGGGCGGACTCCATGTCCTCGCGGTTGACGCCGGTGTTGCCGATGTGGGGCGCGGTCATCAGGACGATCTGTCCGGCGTAGGACGGGTCGGTCAGCGTCTCCTGGTAGCCGGTCATGCCGGTGGCGAAGACGACCTCGCCGAGCGTGCGGCCGGTCGCGCCGTAGGCGTGCCCGACGTAGCGGTTGCCGTCCTCGAGGACGAGTACCGCTGGACTGGGTGGGGTGAAGGAGGTCATGGTCAAGCCCTCTCGTGAGGCGGTGGGGTGGAGTCGTCGGCCGAGGTGACGTCGGCGACGGTGTCTGAGGTGCCGGTCGGCCGGAGTCCGGCGTCCGCGGCGGGGATGATGCTCGTGACGATGTCGATGATGCGGGCGCGGTCCGCCTGCTCGAGGACGCGGAAGGTGCTGTCCGCGATCACCGTCGGGACGGGACGCCAGCTCAGGCGGATGAGCCCGCCCCGCTCGACGACCCGGTCGATCGTGAGGTTGGTCTGGTCGACGCCGACGATGCTCGTCGCCGGGATGAACGTCGGCCGCTCCCCCGGGACGTCGACGACGACTCCGGCGGCTCCCAGTTCGAGCGTGACCCGGGATCGGTAGCGCAGTCCCTGCAACGCCAGCCGTTCGAGCGGCTGGTCGTGCTTCGACGTCGCGACGTAGAGGACCTCGACCGTCAGTGACGGGACCGGCCGCGGGTCGGGGAGCTCTGCGAGGGGACCGACCTGGGCGTCGCGCGCGACGCGGCGTCGCCAGGCGAAGCCCATGAGGGCGAGGATGCCGAGGAGGACGAGGGCGACGAGGACGGCCGCGAGGATCCGCCCGTCCATCAGTGCTCGACCTCCGCGGATCGCGCGGCGCGGCGTGCTGCGGCCGCGACCTGCTCCGTCGGGAGCACGGCGCCCTCCAGGACGGTCGCGTAGCCACGGTGGAAGGTGGCGACGACGCGGCCGGGCAGCTCCAGGCCGAGGTAGGGCGAGTTCACGCCCTTGCCGGCAAGGTCGGCCGTGCCGAACGGACGGGTGGCGGCGGTGTCGTAGAGCACGACCTCCGCCGGAGCTCCGGCCTCGATCGAAGCCCCCTGCCCGGTGATCCGTCCGATCCTCGCCGGCGTCGCCGAGAGCACCCGGGCGACGTCGTTCCAGTCCAGGAGCCCGGTCGCGACCATCGACGCATGCACGACGGAGAGGGCGGACTCGAGGCCCACCATGCCGTTCGCGGCGGCGTCCCACTCGCAGTCCTTGGCCTCGACCGGGTGCGGTGCGTGGTCCGTCGCGACGATGTCGATCGTGCCGTCCGCGAGTGCCTCGCGCAGCGCCTGGACGTCCTCCGCCCGTCGCAGGGGCGGGTTCACCTTGTACCGGGCGTCGTAGCTCGCCACCAGCTCCTCCGTGAGCAGCAGGTGGTGCGGCGTGACCTCGGCCGTGACGTGGATGCCTCGGGCCTTCGCCCAGCGGATGACGTCGACGGACCCTGCCGTCGAGACGTGGCAGATGTGGAGGCGGGAACCCACATGCTCGGCGAGGAGGACGTCGCGGGCGATGATCGACTCCTCGGCGACCGCCGGCCACCCGGTGAGCCCGAGTTCGCCGGAGAGGGCGCCCTCGTTCATCTGCGCACCGACGGTGAGCCGGGGTTCCTGCGCGTGCTGGGCGATCACGCCGTCGAAGGCCTTCACGTACTCCAGCGCGCGGCGCATGAGCAGCGGGTCGGACACGCAGAGACCGTCGTCCGAGAAGACCCGGACCTCGGCACGTGAGGAGGCCATGGCGCCGAGTTCGGCGAGCCGCTCTCCGGCGAGGCCGACCGTCACGGCACCGATCGGCTGCACCGTCGCGTACCCGGCGCGTTCACCGAGCGACTGTTCCTGCTCGACGACCCCGGCCGTGTCGGCCACCGGCGAGGTGTTGGCCATCGCGAACACCGCGGTGAAGCCGCCGGCGGCTGCGGCACGCGTACCGGTGAGCACCGTCTCGCTCTGCTCGAACCCGGGTTCCCGGAGATGCGTGTGGAGGTCGACGAGCCCGGGGAGAGCGAGGAGGCCGTCTGCATCGACGACGGTCGCGCCGACGGCGCTCAGCCCGGAGCCGCGTTCCGCGATCCGTCCGTCGCGCAGGAGGAGGTCGGTGCGTGTCCCGTCGGCGAGCGTCGCTCCGGTGATCAGCGTGACGTCGTGGTTCGAAGTGGGCTCAGACACGGGTGGATTCCTCTCGATCGCCGGACAGCAGCAGGTACAACGCGGCCATCCGGACCGACACCCCGTTGGCGACCTGTTCGAGGACGGTCGACCGGGGTGAGTCGGCTGCCCCGGACGAGATCTCCAGACCGCGGTTCATCGGCCCGGGGTGCATGACAATGCTAGCCGGATCGAGGCGGGCGAGACGCTCGTCGTCGAGCCCCCAGCGCCTGGAATACTCCCGGCTGTTCGGGAAAAAGGCGGCGTGCATGCGTTCGGACTGGATCCGGAGCATCATCAGCACGTCGGGACGTTGGGCGATCGCGTCGTCCAGGTCGTAGCGGACGGTGGCCGGCCAGGGGCCGAGGTCCACCGGAAGCAGTGTCGGCGGGGCGACGAGGGTGACCTCGGCGCCGAGCGTGTCGAGCAGCCAGACGTTCGAGCGGGCGACCCGGGAATGCAGGATGTCGCCGACGATCGTCACCGCCACCCCGTCGAGCGCGCGACCGCGGGAACGCTCGCCGTGGAGGCGCTTGCGCATCGTGAACGCGTCCAGGAGGGCCTGCGTCGGGTGCTCGTGCGTCCCGTCCCCCGCGTTCAGGATGCCGGCGTCGATCCACCCGCTGTCGGCGAGGGTCTGCGGCGCACCGGAGGCGGAGTGTCGGATCACGACGGCGTCGGCGTGCATCGCGGCGAGGGTCTGTGCGGTGTCCTTCAGGCTCTCGCCCTTCGAGACGCTCGACCCCTTCGCGCTGAAGGTGATGACGTCTGCGGACAGCCGTTTTGCGGCAGCCTCGAACGAGATGCGCGTGCGGGTCGAGTCCTCGAAGAAGAGGTTGACGACCGTCTTCCCACGGAGGGTCGGGAGCTTGCGGACCTCACGGAACTGCGTCTCGGCCATGTCCTCCGCGACGTCGAGGATCTCGATCGCCTCGTCGCGGGTGAGGGTCTTCGTCGACAGCAGGTGCCTCATTCGCCGCTCCCCTCGATCGTCACGGAGTCGTCGCCGTCGAACTCGGTGAGCCGGACGAAGATGCGCTCCGCCTGCGAGGAGGGCAGGTTCTTCCCCACGAAGTCGGGCCGGATCGGGAGCTCGCGGTGCCCGCGGTCGACGAGCGCGGCGAGCCGCACGACGCGCGGGCGGCCCAGGTCGGTCAACGCGTCGAGTGCGGCGCGGATCGTGCGTCCCGAGTACAGGACGTCGTCGACGAGGACGACCGTGCGCCCGTCGATCCCCTGCGGCGGCAGTGTCGTGGGCTGCGGTGCACGGGTCGGGTGCTTCGCCAGGTCGTCGCGGTACATCGTGACGTCGAGTGCACCCGAGACGATGGTCGCGCCCGAGATCGAGGAGATCGTGGCGGCGATCCGCTTCGCGAGGATGACCCCGCGCGTCGGGATGCCGAGGATCACGAGGTCGTCTGCTCCGCGGTTGGACTCGAGGATCTCGTGGGAGATCCGAGTCAACGCCCGCGCGATGTCAGCTTCGTGCAGCACGGTACGTGCGCTCATCGCCGACTCCCTTCTCCGCCTCTCTGGACGGTCTTAAAGGTTGTCTTGGTCAACACCCGAGCCTAGCAGTCGGATCAGGCCTCGTAGAGCTCCAACGGGAGGCCGTCGGGATCGAAGAAGAACAGCATCTTGCGCGAGGTGTGCGGGTCGATCCGGACGTCCTCGACGCGGACACCCAGCTCGACCAGCCGCGCGTGGCCGGCGTCGACGTCGTCGACGGCGAAGGCGAGGTGCCGCAGCCCGAGCGCTTCGGGCCCGGATGCGCGCGCCGGCGCCTCAGGTAAGGAGAACAGCTCGATGAGGTACTGACCGTTCAGGGCGAGGTCGCCCATCCAGGAGTCGCGCTCGGCCCGGTACACCTCGGTGAGCAGCTCGCAGCCGAGCACCGAGGTGTAGAAGCGCTTGGAGCGCTCGTAGTCGCTGGCGATGATCGCGATGTGGTGCACGCGCTTCAGCGGCAGGGCCGCACCGGTCTCGTCGCTCATCGTCACCGCGGGTTGATCTGCGAGATCTTGCCGAGCAGGCCGTTGATGAAGCCGGCCGAGTCGTCGGTCGACAGCGTCTTGGCCGCCTCGACCGCTTCGTCGATGGCGACGCCGTGCGGCACCTCGTCGTTGAACAGGATCTCCCAGATCGCGATCCGGAGGATGGCCCGGTCGACCGTGGGCATCCGCGCGAGCGTCCAGCCCTGCGCGTACGTCTCGATCTGCTCGTCGATCTCCTCGGCGTGGTCACCGACGCCGTCGACGATCTCCCTCGCATACAACCACGAGGCCTGGCGGTCGGGCTCGCTGACGGCGCGAGACGCTTCCGCGGACAGGACTTCAGCGAGGGTCTGCTGACGGACGTCGGCCTGGTACAGCAGATCGAGGGCGCGCTTGCGCGCCTTGGTACGAGCGCTCACTCGTTGACGCGACCGAGGTAGTCACCCGTACGGGTGTCGACCTTGACCTTGGTGCCGGTCTCGAGGAAGAGCGGGACCTGGATCTCGTAGCCGGTCTCGACGGTCGCCGGCTTCGTGCCGCCGGTCGAGCGGTCGCCCTGGAGCCCGGGTTCCGTGTAGGTGACCTCGAGGATGACCGACGCGGGGAGCTCGACGTAGAGCGGGTTGCCGTTGTTGAGTGCGACCGTGACGTCCTGGTTCTCGAGGAGGAAGTTCTTGGTGTCGCCGACGACGACGGCGGGGATGGTGATCTGGTCGTAGTCGCTCTTGTCCATGAAGACGAAGGAGTCGCCGTCCGCGTACAGGTAGGTGAAGTCGCGGCGGTCGACGTTCTCGACGTCGATCTTCGTGCCGGCGTTGTACGTCTTGTCGACGACCTTGCCGGTCATGATGTTCTTCATCTTGGTGCGGACGAACGCGCCACCCTTGCCCGGCTTGACATGCTGGAACTCGATCACCGTCCAGAGCTGCCCGTCGATGTTCAGGACGATGCCGTTCTTGATGTCAGCGGTAGAAGCCATGCGCGAGAATGTCCGTTCGTGGAAAGTGTGCGGCCGGATACGACCCAACGAACGAGTGTAACCGCTGCGAGGACCCGTGACCAACGCGCCCGTGGTGGATCATGGCGCCGCGCACCTCACTCGGCGCTGCGGCGCACCACGAGGTCGAGGGCGAGGCGGTACGAGTCGAAGCCGAAACCGGCGATCACACCGGTCGCGACACCGGAGATGACGCTCGTGTGACGGAACGCCTCCCGGGCGTGTGGATTCGAGAGGTGCACCTCGACGAGCAGGAGGCCAGCCTTCGTGACCATGGCCGCCGCGTCACGGAGTCCGTAGCTGTAGTGGGTGAACGCCGCGGGGTTGAGGATCACGGACGTGCCGGAGTCGACGGCCTCGTGGAGCCAGCCGATCAGCTCGCCCTCGTCGTCCGTCTGGCGCAGGTCGATCCGCGTCCCGTCGCCTGCGTCGGCCTCGAGCGCCGTGCGCAGCGCAACGAGGTCGGCCGAGCCGTAGACGTCGGGTTCACGGCTGCCGAGGCGTCCGAGGTTCGGTCCGTTGAGGACGAGCACGGTGGTCATGAGTCGAGGGTATCCGTTCGGGACGAGCGCTCGTGGAGCGCGCCGGCGTCGGTCAGGAGCCGATCTCCTGGTAGGCGGCGAAGAGCAGCGAGGTCTCGGGCCCTTGGAGGACGGTCGGCTTGGCGAGGTCGTCGAGCACGATGAACCGCAACATCGAACCGCGCGTCTTCTTGTCGCGTTGCATCGTCGCGAGCAGGGTGTTCCAGCGGCCCACCGGATAGGCGATCGGCAGGCTGAGGAGCTCCAGGACGCGACGGTGGCGGTCGACGACCTCGTCCGACAGTCGGCCGGCGAGGCGGGACAGCTCGGCGACGTACATCATGCCGATCGCCACCGCGGCACCGTGTCGCCACTGGTACCGCTCGGCGTGCTCGATGGCGTGCCCGAGCGTGTGCCCGTAGTTGAGGATCTCGCGGAGGCCCTGCTCGGTGAAGTCCTCGCTGACGACGTCGGCCTTCATCCGGATCGCGAGCTCGATGCAGCGGCGGAAGGCGGGTGTCTCGGGGTCGGTCGCGGCGTCGACGTCGGCCTCGATGAGGTCGAGGATCTCCGGGTAGCGGATGAAGCCGGCCTTGGCCACCTCGGCGAATCCGGCGAGGATCTCGTTCTTCGGGAGGGTGTCGAGCGTGTCGAGATCGCAGACGACGGCTGCCGGGGCGTAGAAGGCGCCGACGAGGTTCTTGCCTTCCGCGGTGTTGATGCCCGTCTTGCCGCCCACGGCCGCGTCGACCATGCCGAGGACCGTCGTGGGGACCTGCACGAGTCGGACGCCGCGCAGCCAGGTGGCGGCGACGAAGCCTGCGAGGTCGGTGACGGCGCCACCGCCGAACCCGATGACCGCGTCGGAGCGCGTGAAGTCTGCCTGCCCGAGGACTCCCCAGCAGAACGCGGCGACCTCGACCCGTTTCCCGGCCTCGGCGTCCGGCACCTCGGCGAGCAGCACCTGGTACCGGTCGCTCAGGGTCTCGCGCAGTTTGGCCGCCTTCTCGCCCAGCGTCGCCGGGTGGACGATGAGGACCCGCTGCACGCCGGTCCCGAGGGCGTCGACGAGCACGTCCTCCAGCCCTCTCCCGATCGTGATGGGGTACGGGGAGGATCCCGTCACCTCGATGACGGTCCGCTCGGTCGGGGTGGTCGGTTCGGTGCTCATGCAGGCTCCTTCACCCAGGCGACGAGCTCGTCGACGATGCCTGAGATGGGTCGGTGCGAGGTGTCGAAGGTGACATCCGCGAGTCGTTCGTACACGGGACGCCGGGCGGCGGCGATGCGCGACCACGCGCCGGGGTCGTCACGGAGGAGTGGACGCTTGTCGAGGTTGGCTCGTGCCAGCACGGCCTCTTCGGTCACCGTCAACAGCACGACGCGTGCATCGGCGAGCTGACGCTGCGTGTCCTCGTCGAGCACCGCTCCCCCGCCGAGCGACACGATCGCCGGCTGCTCGAGTGCGGCGGCGACCGCCGCCCGCTCCAGGGCGCGGAAGTGTGCCTCGCCGTGTCGCTCGAAGATGCGCGCGATCGCTCCGTGCTCGCCGGAGACGACGTTGTCGGTGTCGACGAACGGCAGGCCCAGGCGCTTCGCCAGCTGCTTGCCGACGCGGCTCTTCCCCGACCCCATCGGTCCGATGAGGACGACGGGGAGTCGGAGATCGGCGGCCTGCTCAGGCATCGGCGCTGGAGGCGTGGTCGCCTCGCGTGCGCAGGTTCGACGGGATCGCTGCCAGGTATCCGTCGAGGTTGCGCTTCGTCTCGGGGACGGAGTCGCCACCGAACTTCTCGAGCACCGCTTCGGCGAGGACCAGGGCCACCATCGCCTCGGCCACGACACCGGAGGCCGGGACCGCGCAGACGTCCGAGCGCTGGTGGTGCGCGGTGGCGGCCTCGCTCGTCGCGACGTCGACCGTGCGGAGCGAGTGCGGGACGGTCGCGATCGGCTTCATGCCGGCGCGCACGCGGAGGACGGTACCGGTGGTCATGCCACCCTCGGTGCCGCCGGCGCGATCGCTCTGTCGGGCGATGCCGTCGCTCTCCTGGACGAGCTCGTCGTGGGCCGCGGAGCCGCGACGCGTCGTCGTGAGGAAGCCGTCGCCGACCTCCACACCCTTGATGGCCTGGATGCCCATGAGCGCTGCCGCGAGGCGTGCGTCGAGTCGGCGGTCCCAGTGGACGTAGGAGCCGAGTCCCGGTGGGAGTCCGTAGGCCAGGACCTCGACGATGCCGCCGAGGGTGTCACCGTCCTTCTTGGCCGCGTCGACCTCGGCGACCATGCGCTCCGAGGTCGCCTTGTCGAAGCAGCGCAGCGGATCGGCGTCGAGCGCGTCGACGTCGGCCGGGACCGGCAGCGGGCTGTCTTCGGGAACGCGCACCGGGCCGATCGACAGCGTGTGGCTGACGAGGGTGATGCCCAGCTCGCCGAGGAAGGAGCGCGCGACGGCGCCGAGGGCGACGCGCGCAGCGGTCTCGCGTGCGCTGGCGCGTTCGAGCACGGGACGCGCCTCGTCGAAGCCGTACTTCTGCATGCCCGTCAGGTCGGCGTGGCCGGGACGCGGACGGGTGAGCGCGGCGCTGCGGCCACGCGACTTGTCGGAGATCTCGGTCGGCTCGGGGCTCATGACCTCGGCCCACTTCGGCCACTCGGTGTTGCCGATGCGGATCGCGATCGGGCTGCCCATGGAGAAGCCGTGGCGGACGCCGCCGGACAGGTTGAGCTCGTCCTCCTCGAACTTCATTCGGGATCCTCGGCCGTAGCCGAGCTTCCGTCGGGCGAGGTCGGCGCGGACGCCGTCCATGGAGATGGGGACGCCGGACGGGAGTCCCTCGAGGACGGCGATGAGTTCCGGGCCGTGAGACTCTCCGGCAGTGAGCCAACGAAGCATGGTCCTATCCTTCCATAGAGCCGGGACGCGACCGTGCGCCTTCGGTCGACGGCCCGGCGGGTGTGCAGATGGGCGACGGATGCGTCCGGAGCGGTCAGTGCGAGGCGACCGGCGCCCCGGTGTGATCGAGGTGGACCGTTCCGAGCATCGCCCCGAGCACCGTCGTCTCGTCGTCGAGCGGCAGGAGCGGATCGCCGAGGACGAAGATCCGGACCTGGAGCAACGCCTGGTGCACGAGCATCGACAGCCCGCTGAGGACCGACCCGCCGGCCTGCGACCACGCCTCCGCGAGCACACTCGGCCACGGGTCGTACGCGACGTCGAGGAGGAGCGCGCCTGGAGCATGGGACAGGACCGGACCCGGTTCAGTGAGGGCGCCGCCCGGAAGGGTGCTGATCACGAGTGGTGCGTCAGGCGTCTCACCGTCGAACGGCCCTGAGGCGAACCGCAGCCCCAGCCTGCCGGCGAGGTCCTCGAGTGGTCGCGCCTGGGCCGGTCGTCTGAGCGCCACGTGGACGTGCTCGGCACCGAGGTCCGCCGCCGCCATGATCGCCGAGGAAGCCGTCGCTCCCCCGCCCAGGACGACCGCGGACGCGATCGTGTCGACACCGGCCGCCCCGATCGCGCGGACGATGCCGCCGACGTCGGTGTTGAACCCCTCGATCCGACGGGACCCGTCCTCGGCTCGTCGGAGACGCAGCGTGTTGACCGCCCCGGTCTCGGTTGCGGCGCGGTCGGCCACGTCGGCCAGCTCGAGCGCGCGATGCTTCAGTGGCATGGTCAGCGAGAGCCCCCGCCAGTCCGAGCCGAGGTCGTCGAGGAAGGCCGAGAGCTCAGCCGCCTCGAGTTCGTGGCGACCGTAGTCCCAGTCGAGCCCCAGCACCCGGTAAGCGGCCTCATGCAGTGCCGGCGACTTGGAGTGGGCGATGGGCGCGCCGAGCACGGCGAGCCGCGGCTGCCCGTCCTGGCCGTGACCTGGCCCCGTTTCACGCATGTGCGCCACGCTCCCGCTACTGGTACTCGGGGTGCTCGTCCATCCAGGACAGCCACTTGTCGACCGCGGCCTCGTGCTCCTCCTGGGTGGTGGAGAAGATCGTCTCACCGGAATCGAGGTTCCAGGTGACGAAGTAGAGCCAGGGGCCGTCGGCCGGGTGCAGCGCGGCATCGATCGCGAGGTCGCCCGGGTTCGAGATCGGTCGCACAACCATGCCCGGATGGACGTAGGTGTTGTACGGGTTCGAAGCGTCGGCGCGCTCGGCGTCCGTGGTCGACACCCGGTGGGTGTTGCCCGTCCCGTACGCGACCGTCGCGTCGGACTGCAGCAGACCGCTCTCCCACTGGGCCGGGTCCAGCCGGTTGAGGAAGACCCGCGACACCTTGTAGTAGTCGTCGCGGAGGCCCGCCTCCTTCTGGATGAGCGAGGCCAGGACGATGGTCTTCCAGCGGTCCTCGGGCTTCACCCCGGCGTCGTCGAGCGCCTGGAACGACCGGTTCACGAGGGTCTGGAGGACCGCGTGCGCATCGCCGCCGTCGGGGAGGCTGTAGGTCGCCGGGAAGAGGAACCCCTCGAGCGAGGTCGCCTCGGCGGGGAGACCGAAGGACGCGACGTCGGCGGCCGCCGCCTGGAGTTCCTCCAGCGGGATGCCGGTGCCCTCCGCGATCGACGGCAGGGCGTCCTGCTCAGCAGTGCCCTCGGGGATGACGAAGGTGTCCTCCATGCGGTTCGCCTCATCGGTCAGGGCCGCAAGGGCGGACTTGGCGCTCATCTTGAGCTTCAGCTTGTAGGCACCAGGGAAGAACTCCGGCTGGGTGGGCTGTGCGAGGAGGAGGTCGTAGAAGGCGTCGAACGACTTCGTGACCCCCGCGTCGTGCAGGCTCGTCGCGATGTCCTCGCCGATGTCGCCCTCGTTGACCATGACGACGGCCTCGCCGCTGCCGGCACCCTCGTAGTCGTTCGGTTCCTCCCAGCCGAGGACCTTGCGGATCTGCGGCTCGTAACTCGTCCACACGACCGCGGCGCACGCGACGAGACCCCCGACGACCACGATGGACACGATGAGCGCGATGAGCCCGCGATGACCACGACGGCGCTTCGGCGGTTCCCCACCGGCCAGCGCACGACGGCGCCCCCGATGGATCGGCTGCGGCCCGCTGTCGTTCGCCGTGTCGTCCTCAGCGAGCAGGTCCTCGAACGCGGGGATGGTCATGGTCCTGGCCCGGGATGCCGAAGATTCGGAGTCGTCGGACTCGGGTGCACCTGAGATCGGTCCGCTCAAGGGTGTGGCGCTCGCGGCCGGCTCGCCGACGCTGGAGTCACCGGACGACGCGGCGGTCGAGGGGGCGTCGACGGACGTGGCGTCGACCGATCTGGAGCCGGCCGGGGCCGGTTCGGCCGTGTCGCTCGCGGCGTCTTCATCGACGGGCTCGGGCGGCGTCGAGGCGGCTTCGGCGGCCTCCCGCCGCTGACGTGCCTCGCGTCGGGACAATGGCACCGGCTGGTCCCCCGCGGCGTTCCGTTCGGACGTGAAGAGGTCGGCGAGCGGATCGTCTGCTGGGTTGTTCTGAGGTGTCAGATTCGACACAGGCACGTCCTGTTCACGGGTCGACGGGGCTTCCGGGGGGTCGCCCCGAACCGCGTTCGGCGTCGAGGGCGTACTGCAAGAGTATGACGGCCGCCACCTGATCGACAATCGAGCGCGTCTGCTTCTGTCGTTTCCCAGCGGAGCGCAAGGCGCCGTGGGCGGTCACCGTCGTCAGCCGCTCGTCGACGAGACGGGCCGGGACACCGGTGATCGACCTGAGCCGGGCGGCGAACTCCCGGGCGTCCCGTGTGGACGCCGTGTCCTTCCCCGACAGGGCGATCGGGAGACCGACGACGAGCTCCACGGCGCCGAGTTCTTCGGCGATGACCGCGATCGCCCGGATGTCGGCGTCGCCGCCCAGGTCCCGTGGGACCGTCTCCATCGGCGTGGCCAACAGGCCGTCGGGATCGCTTCTCGCGACCCCGACCCTGGCCTTCCCGACGTCGATCCCGAGTCGGACACCGCGACGGAACCCGTCCGTCATGTCAGGCGATCTCGCGGGCGATCGCCGCGAGGGCGTCGCCGAGCGCGGTGGCGTCGACGCCGCCACCCTGTGCGAGGTCGTCCTTCCCACCGCCGTTGCCGCCGAGGACGCCGGCCGCGACCCGGACGAGGACGCCTGCCTTGAGTCCGGCGTCGCGGGCACCCTGGTTCGTCGCGACGACGATCGCGGGCTTCCCACCGACGACCGCGCCCAGGGCGACGACCGCCGGGCTCGCGCCGAGCTGCTCGCGGAGCTGCGTGACGAGCGTCCTGACGTCGTTCGGTGACCCGAGCTCGCCCAGGTGCTCGGCGACGAGCGACACCGGGCCGACGCGGTGAGCGGTCTGCGCCAGTGCCGGGAGACGTTCGCTCAGCCCACGGGCTTCGAACGCGGCGATCTTCTTCTCAGCCGCCTTGAGGTTCGCGACGAGTTCGGCGATGCGGTCGGGCAGCTGTTCCTTCGGCGTCTTGAGGCTGCCGGAGAGCTGTGACACGAGCGCGCGCTCGGCGGCGAGGTCGCGGAAGGCCTCGAGTCCGACGAGCGACTCCACCCGACGGTTCGTCGAGCCGACGGACGATTCGCTGACGAGGTTGATCAACCCGATCTCGGCGCTGGAGGTGACGTGGGTGCCCGCACACAGCTCACGCGACCACGGCCCGCCGATGTCGACGACGCGGACGGTCTCGCCGTACTTCTCGCCGAACAGTGCCATGGCGCCGAGTGCCTTCGCGTCGTCGAGCGCCATCTCGCGGGTGGTCACCTGCAGGTTGTCGCGGATGGCGTTGTTGGAGATCTCCTCGATCTCCGACTTCGTCGCCGGCGACAGCGGCTGGTTCCAGGTGAAGTCGAGCCGCAGGTACCCGGCCTTGTTCGACGAACCGGACTGGTGGGCGCTGTCGCCCAGCACCTGCCGCAGGGCGGCGTGGATGATGTGCGTACCGGAGTGCGCCTGCTGGGCGCCGCGGCGGTAGCTCGCGTCGACGATGGTCGTCGCCGGTGCGTCAACGCCCACCTCGCCCTGGCTCACCTGCACCTTGTGCGCGATGAGACCCTTCACCGGCTTCTGGACGTCGAGCACCTCGAGCTCGTATCCGGGTCCGACGATGACGCCCTGGTCGGCCTCCTGCCCGCCGGACTCGGCGTACAGCGAGGTCTCCGCCAGGATCACCTCGGCGATGTCACCGGCGACCGCGCGCTGCACCGGGTGGCCGCCGACGATGATGCCGAGGATACGGCTCTCGGTCTCGAGCTCGGTGTAGCCGGTGAACACGGTCTCCCCCTTGGCGCGGATGTCCCTGTAGACCGAGAGGTCGGCGAGGACGCTCTTCTTCGCCTTCGCGTCGGCCTTCGCGCGCTGGCGCTGCGCGGTCATGAGCGAATCGAACGCGTCGCGGTCGACGGAGAGGCCGGCCTCCTCCGCGATCTCGAGGGTCAGGTCGATGGGGAACCCGTAGGTGTCGTGCAGGAGGAACGCGGAATCCCCGGCGAGGGCCGTCCGGCCCGTGCCCTTGGTCTGCTCGAGCGCGAGGTCGAGGATGGTCGTGCCGCTGGCCAGCGTCCGGAGGAAGGTCTCCTCCTCGGCGTAGGCGCTCTGCGAGATCCGGCCGAAGTCGGTCTCGACCTCGGGGTAGGCGGCCTTCATGGCGTCGCGCGACGCGGAGAACAGCTCGGGGAACGTCGCGGTGTCGACGCCGAGGAGACGCATCGCACGGACCGTCCGTCGCATGAGGCGGCGGAGGATGTACCCGCGTCCCTCGTTCGACGGCGTGATGCCGTCGCTCATGAGCATGAGCGAGGAACGCACGTGGTCGGCGATGACGCGCATCCGGACGTCGTCGTCGTGGTCGGCGCCGTAGCGACGTCCGCTCAACTCGGCGGCGCGATCGAGGACCGGGCGCACCTGGTCGATCTCGTACATGTTCTCGACGCCCTGCTTGAGGAAGGCCACCCGCTCGAGCCCCATGCCGGTGTCGATGTTCTTCTTCGGGAGTTCGCCGACGATGTCGAAGTCGACCTTGCCGCGGACGTTCTCGATCAGGTACTGCATGAACACGAGGTTCCAGATCTCGACGTACCGGTCGTCGTCGGTCGCCGGGCCGCCGTCGGCGCCGTACGCGGGACCGCGGTCGAAGAAGATCTCCGAGCACGGGCCGGCCGGTCCCGGCTGACCCGTCGACCAGTAGTTCGTGTCCTTGTCGAGCCGCTGGATGCGGTGCTCGGGGAGCCCTGCGACGCGCTTCCAGAGGTCGATCGCCTCGTCGTCGTCCTTGTACACGGTGACCCAGAGGTCCTTCTCGTCGAAGGCGAGGCCGCCGCTCGACTCACTGCCGGTCAGGAGCTCCCACGCGTAGGTGATCGCCCCCTCCTTGAAGTAGTCGCCGAAGGAGAAGTTGCCGTTCATCTGGAAGAAGGTGCCGTGCCGTGGCGTCTTGCCCACCTCTTCGATGTCGTTGGTGCGGATGCACTTCTGGACGCTCGTGGCGCGGTCGAACGGCGCGGGGACGACACCGGTGAGGTACGGCACGAACGGCACCATGCCGGCGACCGTGAAGAGGAGCGAGGGGTCGTCGCTGACGAGCGAGGCTGAGGGGACGACGGTGTGCCCCCGATCGCCGAAGAAGGTGAGCCAGCGGGAGCGGATGTCAGCGGTGTCCATGGTGTCCGTACGTCAGGGGTGTGCGTGTCGATGTTCGTGCGCTGCGGCGATGCCCGTCCGGGCGTGCCGCTACGGCTTGGTGAGGTCTTCTGCGGCGTCCTCGACGCGCGCGACGACGGTCTCCGCCGTGTCGCGCAGCTGCGCCTCGCGCTCCTTGTAGGCGTCGCCGACGGTGTCGGTGAACTCCCTGACGCGTGAGTCCAGCTCGGAGAAGAACCGCTTGCCGGACTGTGTCTTGTTGATCTCGTGGGCGACGACGAAGCCGGCGCCGATGCCGACGATCAGCCAGAACACGTTCTTCATGGGGAACTCCTCATCTGCGGTGCGACCACCCGGGCGTCGCCGGGCGTACCAAGCATCCATCGTAGTCGAGCGCGGTGGACCGATGGCGTCGTACGACGACGAAGAGGCACCGGCCGGAGCCGATGCCTCTTCGTGTGGTGCCCGGAGCCGGGCCGCAGTCCTAGCGGGCTGCGTAGTACTCGACGACGAGCTGCACTTCACAGGTCACGGGGACCTCGGCGCGCTTCGGGCGACGCTCGAGACGTGCCTGGAGCTTGTCGAGCTCGACCGAGAGGTACGCGGGCACCTTCGGCAGGACGTCGACGTGACCGCCGGCAGCGGCGACCTGGAAGGGCTCGGTGCCCTCGGAGCGCGGCTTGACGTGGATGAGCTGACCCGGCTTCACGCGGAAGGACGGGCGGTCGACGAGCTGGCCGTCGACCATGATGTGGCGGTGCACGACCATCTGGCGGGCCTGAGCCGTGGTGCGGGCGAAGCCGGCACGGAGGACGAGCGCGTCGAGACGGGTCTCGAGGATCTCGACGAGGTTCTCACCCGTCAGGCCCTGGGTGCGACGTGCCTCCTGGAAGGCGATCTTGAGCTGAGCCTCGCGGATGCCGTACTGGGCACGCAGACGCTGCTTCTCGCGCAGACGGACGGCGTAGTCGCTGTCGGCCTTGCGCTTGGTGCGGCCGTGCTCACCGGGAGCGTAGGGACGCTTCTCGAGGTACTTGGCGGCCTTCGGGGTGAGGGCGATGCCGAGTGCCCGCGAGAGGCGGGTCTTGCTGCGGGTACGTGACTTGGTAGACACGGTTTCCTTTCGATGAAGTCTCAAACGATGAATGACCGGCGCGAAGACGCGTCGGTGATCCGGAATCACACCGGACAAAGTCAGAGGGGTCTGCCGGGGCTGTTCGGCTACAGAACACGCCCGTCGAACACGGTGATCGAGCAGCCGCGCAGTCACACCGGTTCTAGGCGGATCAATACTAGCACGATGTGCCCCGGTCGCCGGGCCGCCGTTACCAGACGATCACTCGCCCCGGACGATCTTCCGGAGTTTGTCCAACCGCGCCGAGATGTCGCGTTCGTGGCCGTGATCGGTGGGCTGGTAGTACCGGACGTCGCGCAGCTCGTCGGGCAGGTACTGCTGGGCGACGACGCCGATCGGGTGGTCGTGCGGGTAGCGGTAGCCCTTGCCGTGTCCGAGGCGCTTGGCGCCCGCGTAGTGGGCGTCGCGCATCGGCTTCGGCACGCGTCCGAAGGCTCCGGCCCTGACATCGGCGATGGCCTGGTCGATGGCGACGTAGGCCGCGTTCGACTTGGCGGCCGTGGCCAGGTACACCACGGCCTCGGCGAGCGGGATGCGACCCTCGGGCATGCCGATGAACTGGACGGCGTCGGCGGCCGCCACGGCGATGGGCAGCGCCTGCGGGTCGGCGATGCCGATGTCCTCGGCCGCGGAGATGATGATGCGGCGGGCGATGAAGCGCGGGTCCTCCCCCGCCTCGATCATCCGAGCGAGGTAGTGCAGCGCGGCGTCGACGTCGGATCCGCGGATGCTCTTGATGAACGCGCTGATGACGTCGTAGTGCTCGTCGCCGTTGCGGTCGTATCGGAGCAGGGCTCGGTCGACCGCCTGCGAGACGAGCTCGTCGGTGATGACGGGGCCGCGGGGCGCCCGCGTCGCGGTGTCGGAGTCGTCCTCTACCCCGTCCTCGTCGTCTTCGTCGTCCTCATCGCCGACGTCGAGGAGGCCCGCGTCGTCGAGATCGAGCTCGTCGGGGTCGACCGGAGCGCCGAGATCGGAGTCGGCGGCGATCGCGGCCGCCTCCAACGCCGTCAGAGCTCGTCGGGCATCGCCGGATGACAACTGGATGATCGCGGCGCGGGCCTCAGGCGTCACGGTGAAGCGACCGGCCAGGCCACGCGGGTCGGTCACGGCGCGGTCGATGAGGATGCCGAGGTCGTCGTCGCTCAGCTGTTCGAGCGTGAGGAGCAGCGAACGCGACAGCAGCGGGGAGATGACGGAGAAGGACGGGTTCTCGGTCGTCGCGGCGACCAGGATGACCCAGCCGTTCTCTACGCCGGGGAGCAGGGCGTCCTGCTGCGCCTTCGTGAACCGGTGGATCTCGTCGAGGAAGAGGACGGTCGAGCTGCCGTAGAGGTCGCGGCTCGACATCGCCTCCTCCATGACCTGCCGGACGTCCTTGACGCCCGCAGTCACGGCCGAGAGCTCGACGAACCGGCGGCCGGAGCTGTGCGCGATGGCCTGCGCCAGCGTCGTCTTCCCGGTGCCCGGAGGACCCCAGAGGATGACGGACACGGCCGCCTGCGTCCCCTCGTTGTCGCTCGCCAGGCGGACGAGCGGCGAGCCGGGACGGAGCAGGTGCTGCTGGCCGGCGACCTCCTCGAGGCTGCGGGGCCGCATGCGCACGGCGAGCGGGACCGGTGCGCCGGCGATGCCGGGTCCTCGACTGAACATTCCACCAGGCTAGCCGCAGCCTGCGACACGCGGACCCGCTGCAGAACGGGGTCGCCGCCGTCGTGTGCCGTTTGGTCCGCGCGGAGCGCTCCCCGTAAGGTTCTCCTGGGCAGTCCGCCGCGGGCGTGGTGCCAGATGACAGCGCGATGCCGCCGCTCGGCCGACGGCACCTGGAGGGAACGACGTGGCAACGAGCAAGGGTCCGGACAAAGAGGCACGCGCAGCGCGCGCACGGCTGCGCGCCTACAACGCCCGGCGCACCGTGCACGAGCACCGCTCCAAGCGCCGCGTCCGCGACAACGTGATCGCCGCTGCGGCGCTCGTCGTCGTCCTCGCCGGTGCCACGGCTGCGCAGGTGTTCTTCTTCGCCGGCGGTCCGGGCACCCCGGTCGCGACGCCCACCGCCTCCGCCGAGGCTGGGGCCTGCGGTGTCACCGGGGCCACCGACGGCTCGAACACCGGCGAAGTCCCCGCGAGCACGATCGCCGAGGACCGCGACTGGAGCGGTGAGATGACGATCAACGACGTCGTCATGAACCTCACCCTCGACGGAGCCTGCGCGCCGCAGGGCGTCTCCTCCTTCATCTCCCTCGCCCAGTCCGGCTTCTACGACGGCGTCACCTGCCACCGCCTCACGACGAGCGGCATCTACGTCCTCCAGTGCGGCGACCCCGACGGCACCGGCACCGGCGGCCCCGGGTACAGCTACGGCCCGGTCGAGAACGCACCGACGGACGACGTCTACCCGGCCGGCACCATCGCCATGGCGCGCCAGGGAGGGAACGGCTACAGCAACGGCTCGCAGTTCTTCCTCGTGTACCAGGACTCGACCATCCCGTCCGACGCTGCCGGCGGCTACACCGTGCTGGGCCAGATCACGAGCGGTCTCGACCAGCTCGTCTCGGGTGTCGTGTCCGGCGGTGTCGCAGACGGCAGCGGTGACGGTGCTCCGGCGGTCCCCGCCACCATCACCTCGGTGACGGTCCAGTAGCGCGTGCAGTAACCTGCACCAGACGGAACCGACCGGCGCAAGCGGTCGCCCCGAGCAGGACTCGGGGTAATAGGCTTGTGGATCGATCACGATCGCCACGAACGGCGGTCAACACACAGCAAGGGTGATGCGCGTGACCAGTCCAGAGATCGAACCGTGGGGTCGTGTCGACGACGACGGCACCGTCTACGTCCGTGAGGCCGACGGCGAACGAGCGGTCGGACAGTACCCCGACGGTTCCAAGGAGGAGGCGCTCGCGTACTTCGAGCGCAAGTTCACGGACCTCGCCGGACAGGTGACGCTCCTCGAGCAGCGCGCGAAGCGCGGTGCTCCGGCGACGGACGTCGCGAAGGCCGTGAAGTCGATCACCAAGCAGGTCGAGTCCGCCAACGCGGTCGGCAACCTCCAGGCGCTCCTGACCCGCCTTGCGGCGCTCGACGGCACCGTGAGCGAGCTGACCGAGGCGCAGAGCCAGGAGACCAAGGCAGCCCTCGAGGAAGCGGCACGTGCGCGTCTCGCGATCGTCGAGGAGGCCGAGCAGCTCGCGCAGCAGGATCCGGCACGGGTGCAGTGGAAGCAGACCTCGGCGCGGCTCGACGAACTCTTCGCCGAGTGGCAGCGCCAGCAGCACGACGGACCTCGTCTCGCGAAGAACGACGCCAACGACCTCTGGAAGCGGTTCCGGACGGCACGCGCGACGATCGAGCAGCACCGTCGTGCGTTCTACACGGAGCTCGACTCTGTCCACAAGGAGGCACGCGCGATCAAGCAGAAGCTCGTCGAGCGCGCCGAGGCCCTCATCGCCAAGGGCGCCGAGGGCATCCCCGCCTACCGCAGCCTGCTCGACGAGTGGAAGGCCTCCCCGCGTGCCGGGAAGCGCCAGGACGATGCGCTCTGGGCGAAGTTCAAGTCCGCGGGAGATGCGATCTACGGCGCGAAGGCCGAGATCGACGCGCGCGACAACGAGGAGTTCCAGGGCAACCTGGATCTGAAGCTCGCGGTGTTGGCGGATGCCGAGCCGATCCTCGCCGACACGAACCGGGACTCGGCGCGCAAGGCGCTCACCGACATCCAGCGTCGGTGGGACGAGATCGGAAAGGTCCCGCGCGAGCAGGTCCGCGTCGTCGAAGACCGTCTCCGCAAGATCGAGACCCACGTCAAGCAGCTCGAGGACGAGCACTGGAAGCGCAACAACCCCGAGACGAAGGCGCGCACCGAGGGGCTCGCGAGCCAGCTCGCCGACGCCATCGCCAAGCTCGAGGACGAGGTCGAGGCGGCACGAGCCTCCGGTGACGCCGACCGGCTCACCGCGGCCATCGAGGCGCTGGATGCACGCAAGGCGTGGCTCGGGGCGATCCGCTAGGCGGATCCGCTCCACCAACCGCGTGACGGTCGCGGTTGTCCACAGATCCGTCGACGATCCTCCTGCTGCCGGACGGCTGCAGGAGGATCGTCGTATGTCCACGGCACTCCAGACGTCCTCCCCCATCGAGCCAGGTTGCGCGACGGATCCATCGCCCTCCACGAGCCGCCTCCCCGCCTACCTCCAGCCACCCGAGCTCTCCGTCGCCGAGCTCGCCGCCGCGCGGCTCGACGGCGAGATCTTCGCCTTCGAAGACGGCTACTGCAGTGTCGACGAACCCGACACCGTCCGGCTGCGCGCGGCGGTCCTTGAACAGCTGCCCGGGCTGGCCGGCGCGGTCATCGCTGAGACGAGTGCCGCCTGGCTGCACGGCGCGGCGCTCATCGCACCGAGGGTCCACACGGGCTTCGTGTCGATGGAACGGCGAAGCGCGCGTTCGCCCCGGTTGCGTCTGCGTCAGGTGTCACTCCGCGCCGACGACAGCGAGCGGTGCGGCGCACTGCGGGTCACGACCCCCACGCGCACGGTCGCGGATCTGGCACGGCGCACCGGGGCCGACGCGGAGGAGGCCATGACGACGATCCGCAACTACTTCCTGCTCGGGCTCACCACCCCTGAGGAGGTCGTCGCATGGGTCCGCTCCGTCCCGCGGGTCCTCGGCGGCACACGGATCGTCCGTGTCGTGTCGAGTGCCACCGAGGTGATGCTCCCCGGCCTCGAGCCGACTCGGAGCGAACTGGCGTCCTGGTCGCTCCCGCTCAGCCGCCGTTGACCCGGTAGACGTCGTAGACGGTGTCGATCCGCCGGACCGCGTTCAGCACTCGGTCGAGGTGGGTGGTGTCGCCCATCTCGAACACGAAGCGGCTGATGGCCAGGCGGTCGCTCGAGGTGTTCACCGTCGCCGACAGGATGTTGACGTGATACTCGGACAGCACCCGCGTCACATCCGACAACAGTCCAGCTCGATCGAGTGCCTCGACCTGGATCTGGACGAGGAACACGCTCTTCGACGACGGCGCCCACTCCACATCGATCATGCGCTCGGGCTCCTGCAGGAGGCCTTGGACGTTGTGGCAGTCCGAACGGTGGACGGAGACGCCGGAGCCCCGCGTGACGAACCCGACGATCTCGTCACCAGGCACCGGGGTGCAGCACTTCGCGAGCTTGACCAGGATGTCGGGAGCACCGAGCACGAGGACCCCGGAGTCGCTGTTCTGCAGCCGCTCACGGCGGCTCCCGCGCACCGGGACGGTGTACTCGGCGTGCTCGCTGTCGGCGTCCTTCTGCAGGAGCGCGACCACCTTCTCGAGCACGGACTGCGTCGAGACGTGGCCCTCGCCGACGGCCGCATAGAGTGCCGTGACGTCCTCGTAGCGCAGCTGCGCCGCGACCTCGGCGAACGAGTCCTGGTTCATGAGCTTCTGGAGCGGCAGGTTCTGCTTGCGCATCGCCCGTGCGATCGCGTCGCGCCCCTGCTCGATCGCCTCGTCGCGACGCTCCTTCGTGAACCACTGGCGGATCTTGTTCCGCGCCCGAGGGCTCTTGACGAAGTTCAACCAGTCCTGGCTCGGACCGGAGTCGGGGTTCTTCGAGGTGAAGACCTCCACCACGTCGCCGGTGTTGAGTGAACTCTCCAGCGGCACGAGCCGCCCGTTGACCCGGGCGCCCATCGTCCGGTGGCCGACCTCCGTGTGGACGGCGTAGGCGAAGTCGACCGGCGTCGCGCCGGCGGGCAGGCCGACGACACGCCCCTTCGGGGTGAAGACGTAGACCTCCTTCGCACCGATCTCGAACCGCAACGAGTCGAGGAACTCCCCGGGGTCCGCCGTCTCCGCCTGCCAGTCGGAGATGTGGGCGAGCCAGGCCATCGAGCTGTCGGGTTCAGCGGAGGACGCGGCCTTCCCGCTGTTCATCCGCTCCTTGTACTTCCAGTGCGCGGCGACGCCGAACTCGGCCCGCTGGTGCATCTCGTTCGTGCGGATCTGGATCTCGACGGGCTTCCCGCCCGGTCCGACGACGGTGGTGTGCAGCGATTGGTACAGGTTGAACTTCGGCGTGGCGATGTAGTCCTTGAAACGCCCTGGGACGGGCGTCCACCGTGCGTGGATCGACCCGAGGACCGCGTAGCAGTCGCGCAGCGAGTTCACGAGGACACGGATGCCGACGAGGTCGTAGATGTCGTCGAACTCGCGGCCGCGGACGACCATCTTCTGGTAGATCGAGTAGTACTGCTTCGGGCGACCGGCGACCTTGCCGCGGATCTTCTGCGACTTGAGGTCCTCGTTCACCGCGTCGATGACGTGCTGCACGTATTCCTCGCGCTGCGGTGTGCGCTGCTTGACGAGCGATTCGATCTCGGCGTAGAGCTTCGGGTACAACACGGCGAAGGACAGGTCTTCGAGCTCCCACTTGATCGCCTGGATCCCGAGGCGGTGTGCGAGCGGTGCGTAGATCTCGAGGGTCTCCGTGGCCTTCTTCGCCGCCTTCTCGGCCGGGACGAATCCCCAGGTCCGGGCGTTGTGCAACCGGTCGGCGAGCTTGATGATGAGGACGCGGATGTCCTTCGACATCGCGACGATCATCTTCCGGACCGTCTCGGCCTGTGCGCTGTCGCCGTACTTGACCTTGTCGAGCTTCGTGACGCCGTCGACGAGCATGGCGACCTCGTCACCGAAGTCGGCGTGGAGTTGGTCGAGCGAGTAGTCGGTGTCCTCGACGGTGTCGTGGAGGAGGGCGGCGACGATCGTCTTCGGTCCGATGCCGAGGTCGGCGAGGATCTGGGACACGGCGACCGGGTGCGTGATGTACGGCTCGCCGCTCTGGCGTTTCTGGCCGGAGTGGGCCCGCTCGGCGACCGTGTAGGCACGCTCGATGAGCGCCAGGTCGGCCTTCGGATGGTGCTGCCGCACCGTCCGCATCAGGGTGTCGACGGCGCCGGCCGGCTGCGCCTTCGAGAAGATCCGTGGGACGAGACGGCGCAGGGAGGCCGTCGAGGATGTCGTGGTGTCCGCCATCTCAGGCCTCCCTGCGCTCGTGCACGCGGTTGTCGGTCGCTGTCAGGGTCAACGCGCCAGCGGCGCGTCTGCTTCCGTGCGTTCGCCCTCGGCGTCATCCGAGGTCTGAGCGCGATCGCGCGCCTGCAGCACGCGCTTGTCGTGCTTGGCGATGCGGGGCTCGTTGTGCCGGAAGTTCGCGTAGAGCGGTGCGGCGACGAAGATCGTCGAGTACGTGCCGACAAGGATACCGACGAGCAGGGCGAGCGAGATGTCGCGCAGCGTGTCGGCACCGAGGACGAAGGCACCGAAGAACAGGATCGCCGCGACCGGGAGCGCGGCCACGACGCCGGTGTTGATCGAGCGCACCAGGGTCTGGTTGACCGCGAGGTTGACCGACTCCCCGAACGTCCGGGCCGCGCCGTCGGCGTCGAGCGTCGTGTTCTCGCGGATCTTGTCGAACACCACGACGGTGTCGTACAGCGAGAAGCCGAGGATGGTGAGGAAGCCGATCATGGCGGCCGGCGTGATCTCCCAGCCCGTCGCGGCGTAGACACCGGCCGTGATGATGAGGTCGTGCATGAGGGAGAGCAGCGCGGCCGCGGACATCTTCCAGGTGCGGAAGTACAGGGCCATGAGGATCGCCGCGAGCACGAGGAACACGATGAGGCCGACGATCGCCTGCTTGGAGACGTCCTGACCCCATGACGGGCCGATGAACGAACTCGTGATGTCGGACTGTTCGACGCCGTAGGCCTCGGCCAAGGCTGCCGACACCTGCTGGGTGACCTTGTCGTTCTTCAGCTGGTCGGTCTGCACGCGGACCGAGTTGCCGCCCACGACGGTCACGTGGGTGGTCGCGCCGCTGACGACGGACGCGACGGCGTCTTCGGCCAACGTCTGATCGGTGCTCTTGACGTCGGCGATCTGGAACTGGGAACCACCGCGGAACTCGATGCCGAAGTTGAATCCGCCCTTGACGACCGGGATCAACACCGAGAGGACGACCGCGACGATGGCGATCGTGTACCAGATCTTGCGCTTGCCGACGAAGTCGTAGGAGCGCTTCCCGGTGTAGAGCTCGTTTCCGAACCGTGCGAACGCACCCATCAGGAGTCCTTCCCATCGGTCGGCAGATCGTCTGCTCTGGTGTCGGAGCCGCCTCCGACGAGGGCCGCCTGCTTGCGCTCGGCGATCGTCTGGCGCTTGGCCGCCTCGCGGCTGCTGGATGCGGCCTTGGCGCCGGGCACCGAGACGGGCTTCCGGAACTCCGCGCGACCACGGTAGATGGCGCCGAGCGCCGACGGGTCGAGACCGGTGAACGGCTTGCCGCTGTTGAAGAGCTTCGTCTGGCCGAGGAGCTGCATCATCGGGTGCGTGAACAGGAGCACGACGATGACGTCGATGATCGTGGTCACGCCGAGGGTGAGGGCGAAGCCGCGGACGTTGCCGATCGCGAGGACGTACAGCACCACGGCGGACAGGAGGTTGACACCCTTCGCCGCGTAGATGGTGCGCTTGGCGCGCTTCCAGCCGGCTTCGACGGCGGACTCCAGACCCCGGCCGTCGCGGAGTTCGTCCTTGATGCGTTCGAAGTACACGATGAACGAGTCCGCGGTGAAACCGATGGCGACGATGAGGCCCGCTATGCCGGCGAGAGAGAGCCGGAAGCCCTGACGCCAGGACATGAGCAGGATCACCACATAGGTGAGCACCGCGGCCGCGACGAGCGAGGCGATGGTCACGGTGCCGAGGAGCCGGTACTGGAACAGCGTGTAGATGACGACCAGGATGAGCCCGATGAGACCGGCGATGAGGCCGCTCTCCAGCTGCGTCGAGCCGAGGGTCGCCGAGATGGTGTCCTGGCTCTGCACGACGAAGCTGATCGGCAGTGCGCCGAATTTGAGCTGATCGGCGAGGGTCTTGGCGGACTCCTCGGTGAAGGAGCCGCTGATCTCCGGCTTGCCGTCGGAGATGACGGCGAGCGACTGGGGTGCGGAGATGACGTTGCCGTCGAGCACGATCGCGAACTGGTTCTGCGGGCTCTGCAGCGAGGTCAGACGACCGGTGACGTCGGCGAAGAGCGCAGTGCCCTTCTCGTTGAAGACCGGGTACACCGCCCACTCGCCCGTGCTCGCACCCGACGACGTCGTCTTGATGCCGGCGCTCGCGTCGGACAGGTCTTCTCCGGACACCTCGACCGGGCCGAGCACGTACTTGAAGGTGCCGTCGACGTCGCACGTGATGAGTGGGTCGGCAGCGGGCGCTGCGGTGGCGTCGAGCGAATCCGCGTTCGCGGCGCAGTCGTAGGCCTGGAAGGCGGCGTACAGCGCGGGCGTCACCTGCGACAGGTCGCTCGCGTTGGTCGGCGACGCGGTCGGCGTGCTCTCGAGGCCCGGATCCGGCGTCGGATACGGGGTCGAGGCGCCGTCTTCACCGATGAAGGTGTTGGACGGCTGACCGGGAGTCAGCTGCTGCGAGGTGAGGACCGGACGGAACTCGAGCTTCGCGGAGCTCTCGATGCGGTTCAGCGTCGCTTCGTCGGGGGTTCCCGGGATCGAGACGACGACGTTCTGACCCTGCGTCGTGATCTCCGCCTCCGAGACGCCGGACGCATCGACGCGCTGGCGGATGATCGCCACGGCCTGGTTCAGCTGCTCGTTGGAGACCGTCTGGCCGGACTCCAGCTTCGGCGCGAGGATGATCTGGGTGCCACCCTCGAGGTCGAGGGCCAGCTTGGGCGCCCATGAGCTGTTCCCCCAGAGGACCCCGGCCGCGTTGATCGCGAACAAACCGATGAGGATTACGCCAAGCCAGGTGAGCGAACGCCACGCTTTCTTGACCGGAGTCGACTTTGCCAAACTCGGAACTCAGCTTTCTCTGCCGGCGGTGGCACGACGGCCACCGCCCGGGAAGGGGTTGGGACTAGTCGTCGCTCTTCTGCGGCTTCGAGGTGTCCTCGACGCGCTGGCCGAATTCGGGCTTGGAGAGGTCGAGCGATGAGGCGTCGTCGGGGATCGACTCGACGACCGGAGCCTCTTCCGCGGTCTCGGCCACCGTCGGGGCGACGACCGCACCCGCGTAGCGGGGGTCGATGGTGACGATGACGCCGGGGGCGATCTCGACATCGGCCTTGCGGGAGTCGCGGTCCATCGAGATGAGGGTGCCGTAGACACCGAAGCCGGTGAGCACCTCGGCACCGGGGACGAGCTTCTGCTCCGTCTCCGCGGCTTGCTTCTTCCGCTTGTTGTTGCTCACCATCATGAACACGATCATGACGCCGGCGAGGCCGAACAGGACGAGGGTCATTGCATCCACGATGGGAACCTTCCAGAGGAGATTGAGGGCGGGAGACGTTGGGAACGCACCGCCAAAGGGAAATTATAGGCCATCGAGGGTCGAGCCATGCTGAGAAGGTGTTCTGCCGAAGTGCCGCCACGCGGCCGGGGTCGCCACGCGGCCTCGTGGCGTGCGCGTGATGAGGCCGATCCTGACGAGGAACGGCTCGACGACGGACTCGATCGTCTCCGCTTCCTCGCCGACCGAGACCGCGAGCGTGCTGAGCCCGACCGGACCTCCGGCGAAGCGGTCGAGCATGCCTTCCATGACCGATCGGTCGAGTCGGTCGAGACCCAGGGCGTCGACGTCGTAGAGCTCGAGGGCGGCACGCACGGTCTCCAGATCGGCGCGGCCACCGTGCACGAGTGCGTAGTCCCGCACCCGGCGGAGCAGGCGGTTGGCGATGCGCGGCGTACCCCGACAGCGTCCGGCGATCTCGGCGACGGCCCGACCGTCGATGTCGAGCCCCAGCATGTCGGCCGTGCGGTGCAACACCTGCTGCAGTTCCGGCTCGTCGTAGAACTCGAGGTGCGCGGTGAAACCGAAGCGGTCGCGGAGCGGGTTCGGCAGCAGGCCGGAGCGGGTGGTCGCTCCGACCAGGGTGAACGGTGCCAGCTCGAGCGGGATGCTCGTCGCGCCGGCACCCTTGCCCACCATGATGTCGATGCGGAAGTCCTCCATGGCGAGGTACAACATCTCCTCCGCGGGGCGGGCCATGCGGTGGATCTCGTCGATGAAGAGGACCTCGCCCGGGGTCAGCGACGACAGGACTGCGGCGAGGTCGCCGGCGTGCTGGATGGCCGGACCGCTCGTGAGTCGGAGAGGTTTTCCCGTCTCGTGCGCGACGATCATCGCGAGGGTCGTCTTGCCGAGTCCAGGAGGGCCGGCCAGCAGGATGTGGTCGGGGGTGCGGTTCTGCATCCCGGCGGCCGTGATCAGGAGTTGCAACTGACCTCGCGCCTTGGACTGACCGACGAACTCGGAGAGCGACCGGGGACGGAGCGCCCCCTCGAACGCCAGTTCCGCGTCGGACTCGGCGGCTGGATTGGTGAGGTCTTCTGGAGCGTCCGTCACGAGGTACGGCCTCCGGCGTGCGCCGGGCCGAGTCTGCCGAGGGCCAGGCGGATGAGCGACGGCACGGTCGAGAGGTCGTCCGCACTCGCGGAGGCGGAGGCCTCCACGACCGCCTGCGTCGCCGTCTTCTCCGGCCAACCGAGCCCGATGAGCGCCGTGACGACCTGATCGGCGATCGCGGCGGCGTTCACGGTGGTCGCCGGGGCTTCAGGCGTCGTCCTGGTGACGCGGAGCTTGCCGGCGAGCGACACGGTGATGAGCTTCGCCGTCTTCGGCCCGATCCCGGAGACCTTGCGGAACGGGGCGTCGTCGTCCGCGGAGATGGCTGCGGCGATCTGCTCCGGCGTCAGCGCCTCCAGGACCCCGAGCGCCGACTTCGGCCCGACCCCGGTGACGCTCACCAGGAGCTCGAACACGGACAGCTCCTCAGCGGATCGGAACCCGAACAGGGAGAGCGAGTCCTCCCGCACGATCAGTGTCGTCGAGAGGAGCGCTTCGGTGCCGACCCGGAGTGAGAGTGCATGGGCCGGCGTGACCTGGACGGCGAATCCGACGCCGCCCACCTCGATCACGACGAGGTTGCCGACCGCGCTCAGGACGGTGCCGCGGAGGGAGGAGATCATGCTTCCAGCCTAGGGCTCCGCGCTGCCCGGGCCCGGACGGCCGCCTCGCGCGGAGCGCCGCCGCGCTCCGCCGCCGCCCACGCACGCTGGGCAGGAGTGAGTGCTCCACTCCCCTGCGGCGGAGCGCCGACGGGTGTCGCTGCCGTCGACACGACGGGTCGCCAGGCGTGGCAGATCGCAAGTGCGAGCGCATCGGCGGCGTCAGCGGGCTTCGGGAGTTCGTCGAGACCGAGGATCCGGGCGACCATGGTCTGCACCTGGAGCTTGTCCGCCCGGCCGTATCCGGTCACCGCGGCCTTGACCTCACTCGGGGTGTGCAGGCCGACGGGGATCCCGTTCGCGGCCGCAGCGTGCAGTGCGAGCCCACTCGCCTGGGCGGTGCCCATGACCGTCCGGACGTTGTGTTGTGCGAACACCCGCTCGACGGCCATCGCGGTCGGCGAAGTTCGCTCGATCGCCTCGGCGATACCCTGCGCGATCATGAGGAGTCGCTGCTCGAGTGGGGCGTGCGCGTCCGTCCGGATGACGCCGTACTCGACCATCGTGGCCTGCCGTCCCGGCAGGACGTCGACGACCCCCACCCCGCATCGGGTCAGGCCGGGGTCGATGCCGAGGACGCGCAGAGTCATATTCCGACCCTAAGCGCGGGCGATGCGCCGGACGCTCCGCGAGGGCGGAGTGTCGTACATCCGTTCGAACGGGCTTCGCACGGCACGGGTGCCGGACTACTCGTCGTCGGCCTCCAGCTCGGCCTGCACCTCGGGGGTGAGGTCGAAGTTGCTGTAGATGTTCTGGACGTCGTCGTTGTCCTCGAGCGCGTCGATCAGCTTGAAGATCTTGCGCGCCGTGTCGGCGTCGATCTCGACCTTGAGGTTCGGGACGAAGGCGACGTCGGCGGAGTCGTAATCGATACCGGCCTCTTGCAGGGCGGTCCGGGTCGCGACCATGTCGCTCGGCTCGGTGACGACCTCGAAGGTCTCGCCCTCGGTGTTCACCTCTTCTGCGCCCGCATCGAGGACGGCGCCGAGGACGTCGTCCTCCGTGGTCCCCTCGGCCTGGACGACGATAAGGCCCTTGCGCTGGAAGTTGTAGGCGACGGAGCCCGGATCGGCCATGGTGCCGCCGTTGCGGGACATCAGCGTCCGGACATCGGCTGCTGCACGGTTCTTGTTGTCGGTGAGGCACTCGACGAGCAGGGCGACGCCGTTCGGACCGTAGCCCTCGTACATGATCGTGGTGTAGTCGACGACCTCACCGGTGAGGCCGGCACCGCGCTTGACGGCGCGGTCGATGTTGTCGTTCGGGACCGAGGTCTTCTTCGCCTTCTGGATGGCGTCCTGCAGCGTCGGGTTGCCCGCGAGGTCTGCGCCGCCCATCTTGGCCGCGACCTCGATGTTCTTGATGAGCTTGGCGAACGACTTCGCGCGACGGCCGTCGATGACCGCCTTCTTGTGCTTGGTCGTCGCCCACTTGGAGTGTCCGGACATGTGCTCCCTAACTGCGTGAAAAGAACCTGACCAGTCTAGGCCAGCGACCCGGAACTCGCGATCACGCCGCGACGGGCCACGGGATCGGGCGCCAACGCCTCAGCGGGATCGCTCGACCTTGTCGAGGAAGTAGGCGTGGAAACGGGTGTCGCCCGTGACCTCGGGATGGAAGGACGTGCCGAGGAGGTTCCCCTGCTCGACGGCGACCATCCGACCGTCGGGCAGCGAGGCGAGGGGTGTCACCGACGGACCGGCGGCTTCGACCACCGGCGCGCGGATGAACACGGCGTGCACGGGCGGGTCGCCGAGGACCGGGATCGACAGGTCCGTCTCGAAGGAGTCGAGCTGCGACCCGAAGGCGTTGCGCCGGACCGAGACGTCGAGCCCGCCGAGACTCTGCTGGCCGGCGATCCCGTCGAGGATTTGGTCGGCCAGGAGGATGAGCCCGGCGCAGGTGCCGTACACGGGCAACCCGGCGGTGATCGCTTCGCGCAACGGTCCGGCGAGGTCGAAGGAGCGAGCGAGCTTGTCCATCACGCTCGACTCGCCGCCGGGCAGGACGAGTCCGTCGATGCCGGTCAGTTCCGAGGGACGCCTGATGAGGCTGACGTCCGCCCCGAGGCCGGTGAGGACGGCCGCATGCTCGCGGAAGTCCCCTTGCAGGGCGAGGACGCCGACGCGTGCCGCCCCGGTCACGACGTCACCTGGTTCAGGGCGGACGCGGGGCTACCAGCCACGCTCGGCGAGGCGGTGCGGTGCGGCGAGGTCGGCGACGTTGATGCCGACCATCGCCTCACCGAGACCGCGGGACACCTCGGCGATGACCTGAGGGTCGTCGAAGAAGGTCGTCGCCTTGACGACGGCCGCCGCCCGCTGAGCCGGATTGCCGGACTTGAAGATGCCGGATCCGACGAACACGCCGTCGGCACCCAGCTGCATCATCATCGCGGCGTCGGCCGGCGTCGCCACACCCCCGGCGGTGAACAACACGACCGGGAGCTTGCCGGTCTCGGCGATCTCGACGACGAGGTCGTATGGGGCCTGGAGGTCCTTCGCCGCGACGTACAGCTCGTCCTTCGACATCGACGACAGGTGCGCGATCTCGGAGCGGATCTTGCGGATGTGCTTCGTCGCCTCGGACACGTCGCCGGTGCCGGCCTCGCCCTTCGAGCGGATCATGGCGGCACCCTCGTTGATGCGCCGCAGTGCTTCTCCGAGGTTGGTGGCGCCGCACACGAACGGGACGTCGAAGCCCCACTTGTCGATGTGGTTCACGTAGTCGGCCGGGCTCAGGACCTCGGACTCGTCGATGTAGTCGACGTCGAGCGCCTGGAGGACCTGCGCTTCGACGAAGTGGCCGATGCGAGCCTTCGCCATGACGGGGATGGACACCTCGGCGATGATCGATTCGATGAGGTCGGGATCGCTCATCCGAGCCACGCCGCCCTGGGACCGGATGTCCGCCGGGACGCGCTCGAGGGCCATCACGGCGACGGCTCCGGCGTCCTCCGCGATACGGGCCTGCTCAGCGGTGACGACGTCCATGATGACGCCGCCCTTCAGCATCTCCGCGAGTCCGCGCTTCACGCGGTTCGAGCCGTGCTGTCCAGTGGTCGTGCTGCTCTCGGTCATGACGGCGAGCGTACCGCCGGGTGGCCTGACGGTGCTCCGTCCACAGGCCGGAAATTGGACTTGGCTGGGCCGGTCCACCTGGACCGGCCCACGCCGGATCAGGCCGAGGTCGGCCAGGCGTCCGCGATCGCCTGTCGGACATCGCCGAGCAGCTGCGGGAGCGCCTTGGTCTGGGCGATGATCGGGAAGAAGTTGGCGTCCGTCGCCCAGCGCGGCACGATGTGCTGGTGCAGGTGCGCCGCGATCCCGGCGCCGGCCACGGCACCCTGGTTCATGCCGAGGTTGAAACCGTCGTTCCTCGAGACGGACCGGACGACCCGCATCGCCGTCTGCGTCAGAGCGCCGATCTCGGCGACCTCCTCCGTCGTCGCGTCGTCGTACATCGCGACGTGGCGGTACGGGCAGACGAGCAGATGCCCGGAGTTGTACGGGAAGAGGTTCAGCAGCACGAAGGCGTGCTCGCCCCGATGCACGATGAGCGCTGACTCGTCGTCGAGCGTCGGCGCGATGCAGAACGGACAACCGTCGTCGGATGGTTGGCCCTGCTTGATGTAGACCATCCGGTGGGGCGTCCAGAGACGCTGGAACGCGTCCGGGACGCCCACCAGGTGGGAGGTGTCGATCGATTCGAACGACTCCGGCTCGGTGCCCGGGGTCATGCCGGCAGATCCGCTGCGGTGTTCACCTGCAGTTTCGCGGCGATGGCGGCGCGGATTCGGCGCACGGCGTCGGCGACCGGGACACCGTTCTCCTGGGTGCCGTCGCGGAATCGGAAGCTCACCGCGCCGTTGGCCTGGTCCTCCTCGCCGACGATCAGCTGCAGCGGGGTCTTCGCCTTGGTGTGGTTCCGGATCTTCTTCTGCATCCGATCGTCGGAGGCGTCGAGTTCCGCACGGACCCCGGACGAGCGCAGCTCGGCGACGACTCCGCCGAGGAACTCCTCGTACTGCTCGGAGACGGGGATACCGACGACCTGCACGGGGGCGAGCCACACCGGGAAGGCACCCGCGTAGTGCTCGAGCAGGATCGCGAAGAAGCGCTCGATCGAGCCGAGGAGTGCGCGGTGGATCATCGCCGGACGCTTGCGCGTGCCGTCGGCAGCCGTGTACTCCAGCTCGAACAACTCGGGGAGGTTGAAGTCGAGCTGAACGGTGGACAGCTGCCAGGTCCGGCCGATCGCGTCGCGCGCCTGCACCGAGATCTTCGGACCGTAGAAGGCTGCGCCGGCGGGGTCGAGGACGAGTTCGAGACCGGACTCGACCGCCACCTGGCGGAGGGTCTCGGTCGCTTCGTCCCAGACCTCGTCGGTGCCGACGTACTTGTCGGGGTCCTTCGTCGAGAGCTCCAGGTAGAAGTCGTCGAGACCGTATCCGCGGAGGGTCTCCAGGACGAACTGCAGCTGGCGGCCGACCTCGTCCTTGACCTGGTCGTCGGTCACGTAGATGTGGGCGTCGTCCTGCGTGAGGCCACGGACGCGCGTGAGCCCGGAGAGCGTGCCGCTCTTCTCGTACCGGTAGACCGTGCCGAACTCGGCGAGTCGGAGCGGCAGTTCGCGGTAGCTGCGCCCTCGGGCCCGGTAGATCAGGTTGTGCATCGGGCAGTTCATGGGCTTCAGGTAGTAGTCCTGGCCCTGACGGGTGACGTGGCCGTCGGCGTCGACCTCCTGGTCGAGGTGCATCGCCGGGAACATGCCGTCCTTGTACCAGGCCAGGTGCTGGCTGACCTCGAACAGGTGCCCCTTCGTGATGTGCGGGGTGTTCACCAGCTCGTAGCCGGACGCGAGCAGGCGCTCGCGCATGTAGTTCTCGATCTCGTTGCGGATGATGCCGCCCTTGGGGTGGAACACCGCGAGACCCGAGCCAATCTCCTCGGGGAAGCTGAAGAGGTCGAGCTCGGCACCGAGCTTGCGGTGGTCGCGCTTGGCCGCCTCCTCGATCCGAGTCTGATACGCGCGCAGCTCGTCCTTGGTCGCCCAAGCGGTGCCGTAGATCCGCTGCAGCTGCGGGTTCTTCTCGCTCCCGCGCCAGTATGCCGCGGCGAGACGCGTCAAGGCCCAGCCGTTGCCGATCATGCGCGTGTTCGGCAGGTGTGGACCGCGGCAGAGGTCCTTCCAGACCGTCTCCCCCGTCTTCGGGTCGACGTTGTCGTAGATGGTCAGCTCCGCGCCGCCCACCTCGACGTTCTCGTCGTCGGCTGCGGATCCACCCTTGAGGCCGATCAGCTCGAGCTTGTAGGGCTCCGCCGCGAGTTCCGCACGAGCCTCGTCTTCGGTGACGACTCGTCGCACGAAGCGCTGGCCCTGGCGGATGATGCGGTCCATCGTCTTCTGCAGCACCTTGAGCGCCTCAGGCGTGAACGGTGCGGCGACGTCGAAGTCGTAGTAGAAGCCGTCGGTGACCGGCGGGCCGATGCCGAGGTTCGCGTGCGGGTCGACCTGCTGCACGGCCTGCGCGAGCACGTGGGCTGCGGAGTGGCGGAGGATGTTGAGACCGTCGGGCGAGTCGAGGTGCACCGGCTCGACGGTGTCCGTCTCCGTCACCGTGGCGGCGAGGTCCTTCAGTTCGCCGTTGACGCGCATGGCGACCACGGATCGGTCGGTGAACAGTGCGAACCCGTCACTCACGGATGATCTCTCTTTCTCAGGTGAAACCTTGGCCGTGCAAGCCTATCGTCGTCCACGACGAGGAGACGCTGCCGGCGGTCGGCGGCCATGGTTCGTGCTCGGTCGCATCGCTAGAGTGAAGGCCTACGACGTGACGGGGGTGGCGCTGATGACGGTTGTGCAGAGAAGCGGGGCTGCGACGGCGCTGTTCGCCGCGCTGCCCGTGGTCGCACTCGTGCACATCATCGCCCTCGCCTCCGGTCAGGAGTGGCTGTCGCTCCTCACCAAGCCGTTCATCATGCTGGTCCTCGCGCTGGCGCTCGTGTGGTCGGTCCGACGGCTGTCTGCCGCTGCGGTCACCGCGCTCGTCGCGATCATGTGCAGCTGGCTGGGCGACGTCGCCCTCATGGTTCCGGGCGAACTCGCGTTCGGCGTGGGGATCCTGTTCTTCATGCTCGCTCAGGCCGGTTATGTCTTACTCTTCGTGCGGCATCTGCGCACCAGGAACCGCCCGCCGGTCTGGGCGCTCGTGTTCCTGGTGTGGCTCGTCGCCGGTATCGCGCTCCTCAGTCAGCAGGACATGGGGGCGCTGTATCCGGCGGTCGTCCTGTATGCCGTCGTGATCGGGGCCATGGCGGCGTCTTCCACGATGACGACCCCGACGATCGCCGTGGGCGGTGCGCTGTTCCTGGTCTCCGACTCGTTGATCGGGCTCGACCGCTTCGTGCCTGCAGTGACGATCTGGGCGGCAGACGAGATCATCATGGCGACATACGCCGCGGGCCAATGCATCATCGTGTGGGGCGTCGCGGAGGTCCTGCGTCGCCGGGAGCGGGCGGTCCTCGCCGTCTGAACGGACGTCCGGGCGTGCGACGGGTGGTCTGCGCAAGAGGTGGCCTGTGCAACGACGAAGGGCCCGAGCTGTTCGCTCGGGCCCTTCGTGTTCCTGTGGGCGATACTGGGATCGAACCAGTGACCTCTTCCGTGTCAGGGAAGCGCGCTACCGCTGCGCCAATCGCCCAGGTGAGTGGTGTTGCCAGCGAGGTGGCGACGGGATTCGAACCCGTGTGGACGGCTTTGCAGGCCGCTGCCTAGCCTCTCGGCCACGCCACCACGTGTGATGAAACACACTGTCGAGTGGAACGCTTGCACGTTCTCACTGACACTCGAGCGGATGACGAGATTCGAACTCGCGACCCTCACCTTGGCAAGGTGATGCGCTACCACTGCGCCACATCCGCATTGCATCCCGTTTCCGGGTGCTTGGAAACTCTAGCCGATGTTGACGGCGCTCGTTGACACCTCGGTGCGGGCGAGTCGGCGCAACCCTTGATGTTCCGCGGAAAATCGGGCTGAAAATCGATGTCGCCCGGCGCGTCGGCGTCCAGGGTCGAACCACCCTTCGACAGGCTCAGGGACCGGAGCAGCACGGTGGCCCTCCCCCGGTCACTGAGCTTGTTCCTGGTCACTGAGCTCGCCGAAGTGCCCACAAGCAACCCTTCGACAGGCTCAGCGACCGAGACGGATCGGGCACACCTCTCCCGGTCACTGAGCCTGTCGAAGTGCCCACGAAGGAGCCTTCGTCGGCGGGGTCAGAATGGTGCGGGATCTGGCTCGGTCCGATACTGCTTGCCGTCGGGTGTCGTCCACTCGAGGACCCCGCCCGGCTGATGGTCGAGGTTCCATCCGGGGAGGTGCTTCATGCGGTGGTGATGTCGACACAGGCAGGCGAGATTGCCGATATCCGTTGTGCCGCCGTCCTCCCACGCGACGGAATGGTCGAGATTGCAGGCCCGGGCTCGTCTGCCGCAGCCTGGTGCGCGACAGGTGCCGTCTCGAAGCCGCACCGCACGTTGGAGATCGGCCGGCACCCGGTACCGGTTCCGGCCGACGGAGAGGACCGCACCGGTTTCCGGCTGGACGAGGATCCGGGTGAAGCTCGGCGCGTTCACCGCGATGCGCGCCGCGGTCTCCGGGTCGATTGGCCCGTACCCGTCCAGGGTTGCCGGGGCGTCAGAGACGCCGGCCATGCTGAGCGCGGGGACGGTTATGTGGACGGTCGGTGTGATGTGTTCCTGCACTTCGATCGGGTGCGGCAGCACCGGGCTCGACATGACATCCTCCGGCGTCACACCGGTGAGCGCGAGGGCCGCGAGGGCATCGGCCTGGAGTTGTGCGCAGGTCCGGGTGTCGCCCGCTTGGCGCGACTCGGCGGCCGCTACTTCAACCCGCTCGATGATGCCCTGGGCGATCGGTGCCGTCGTGAAGAGGTGCACCCACGCCATGCCGTCGGCGGCGGGTTCGAACTCGACCCGACGGTCTGCCTCGGACCGCCGGGCGCGCGCGGTGATGGACTCGGGGTGGAGGCGCTCACGCAGGACGCGGGCGCGCTTCCGGAGGTTCGCGTTGGTCGACTCTTCCGCAACCGGCAGGACCTCAGCGAGGAACACCGCCCGCCCCGCGACCGGCACATCACTGAGTTGATCGAGGATCGTCTGCGCGTGCCGCGCCGAGATACGGCCCGCCTCGAGCGACGCCAGCACCGCCGGTGCGTCGTTCACGAGACGTTCGGCGTCGTTCGTCGCACGCTGGATCGTCCGCTCCGGGATCCGGGTCGCCATCGCGAGAGCCGCACACGTCGACCGACGGGACAGGGCCTGGCGCTCGGCCGGCGGGAAGATCGCCGGGACGGTGGCGTCGGCGAAAGCGTCCGCGTAGGCAGCTGAGCGGGCGAGGAGGCGAGCTTTCCGTGCGTCCAGGACGGCCTGCTGCCGGTGGAGGTCCGCCCACTCATCCGAGAACTCCGCGAGGCGCGCGGCATATTCGTCGCTCGCGCGGATCGCGGTGAGGGTGGTCTCGGTCATGGAACAAGTCCACCATGGACCACTGACATTCCAGATGCTGAGTGGGGGCGACTGTGGGAGTTGATCGTGTGGCCTTCGACGGGCTCAGGGACCGGAGGGCGGGCGCTGGATTCGTGAGGTCGCGCGGGTGCCCTTCGACAGGCTCAGGGACCGGGAGGAGGAGCGCTGGATTCGTGAGGTTCTCCGTGTGCCCTTCGACAGGCTCAGGGACCGGAGGGAGGGTGCCGGATTCGTGGGTTTCTCCATGTGCCCTTCGCCAGGCTCAGGGACCCGAGGGGTGCTCGCGGGCGTTTCGACAGGCGGAGATACGACGTCACCGGGCTGCGTGGCGCGGGGCGGCCAAGGTGCGCGCGAACGACGAAAGCCCCCGGTGTCCGGGGGCTTTCTGTGGTGGGCGATACTGGGATCGAACCAGTGACCTCTTCCGTGTCAGGGAAGCGCGCTACCGCTGCGCCAATCGCCCGGGTGGCGTGTGTGGACACGACGCCGGGATGTTGCTGGTGGAACTGTGTTGCTGAGGTGAGGTGGCGACGGGATTCGAACCCGTGTGGACGGCTTTGCAGGCCGCTGCCTAGCCTCTCGGCCACGCCACCACGTGTGATGAAACACACTGTCGAGTGGAACGCTTGCACGTTCTCACTGACACTCGAGCGGATGACGAGATTCGAACTCGCGACCCTCACCTTGGCAAGGTGATGCGCTACCACTGCGCCACATCCGCATTGCCCGCATCACTGCGTGCTCGAACGACTCTAGCCGAAACCGGGACCGATGTTCAAACCGGCACGCGTACTGGGTCGACAGCGTTGCGGATGTGCGTTCATCCCCCGCCATCGGCTAGTATCGTGACTCGCGGCTGTTCGGCACCTCTCCGGTGCGGACGACCTGCGGGCGATTGGCGCAGTTGGTAGCGCGCTTCCTTCACACGGAAGAGGTCATCGGTTCGAGTCCGGTATCGCCCACATCCTCCACCATCGCCCGGGGTGTACCACCCTCCACTGCGGCGACTCACTCCGCGAGATCAAGACGTTCCGCCCTGGCAGCCCCTGTCCGGCGGGGATCGCTCGGGAAGCAGTGTCTGCACGCGAGCGGCGTGCCGAGTCCCTGCGCAGCCACGCCCCAGCCGATCGAGCCGGTGGCCATCGCGCGCATGAAGATGAGGATGCAGATCGAGGCTCCGCGGGACCGCACCCACTGCGGCAGGGTGAGCTGCAGCGCGAAGAGCGCGGAACGCAGCAGGATCCGGCGGACGAGGTGCGCGGACACGACGTACCGGACCCCGCTCGCAACGCTGCCCCGAACTCTCGTGGTCGTCGAGACCCGTCTGCGAGGGTCGCTTCCACCAGACGAGGGCGATCACGGCCACGACGAAGCTCAGCGCGTTGACACCGAACACGACGGGGGCGCCGAAGGCCGTGCCGATATTGCTCCCCAGCTGGGCGAACCAGAGCACCCTGAAAGCGGTGATGGCGATCGGCGCCCATGCCGACGGTTGCGACGATGGGGTTGCCGAGGGCGAAGACATGGTTGAACGACAGGACGCCGTCGCGGCCCGGGCATCGTCGGTTTGTCGCAATCATCGAGCGGTGTCATCACCGTCGAGGGCCGGCTGGCGGCGACGCCCTATGGAGGATCATCGCCGGATCGTCAAGCTCCCCGTGCACCGAATCGTGCTGGCTACCGTGGACGCATGGCCATCACGGAACTGATCCTCGTCCGCCACGGTGAAAGCACCGGGAACCTGGCCGCGTTGGAAGCCGATCGTGCCGGATCCCACCGCATCGCCGTCCCCGATCGTGACGCCGACGTACCCCTCTCGGCCCTCGGTGTCGAGCAGGCAGCCGCGGTGGGCGCTCGACTCGCCACCCTCGCTCCCGCCGACCGCCCTGACATCGTGTTCAGCTCGCCCTATCGGCGAGCGCACGAGACGGCCGTCGTCGCGCTCCGGACCGCCGCGTTCGACGCCGATGAGCTTCGGCCGGTCGTCGACGAACGGCTGCGCGATCGCGAACTCGGGATTCTCGACACCTTCACCTCGGTCGGCGTCGATGCGGAGTTCCCGGAGGAGGCCGCTCGACGACGGTCCCTCGGCAAGTTCTACTACCGACCGCCTGGAGGTGAGGCGTGGACGGATGTGGCCCTCCGCCTCCGCTCGTTCATCGGCGACCTGGACCGGCACGCCGACCGCACGCGGGCCCTGGTGGTCTGTCACGACGCCGTCATCTCGCTCTTCCGCTACATCTGCGAGGGGTGGGATGAGCGTCGCGTCCTGGAGGAGGCCGCACTCCGTCCGACACCGAACGCCTCCTTCACCCACCTCGTCCACGACGGACGGGCCTGGAGAGCACGCGCGGCGAATGCGACCGCACACCTCCAGCAGGCGCAGGTGGCGGTCACCGAGCACTCGGGGGCGACCGATGTCCAGAGCTGACCCCACTATGCTCACGCCTGAGGTCCTCGCCGACTGGCCGCTCCCCGATCCCGGATCGTCGAAGGACGATCGTGGGTCGACGCTCGTCGTCGGTGGCGCGCGGATGACGCCAGGGGCGGTCGCCTTGGCGGGCCTGGCCGTCCTCAGGGTCGGCGCGGGTCGGATCACGCTCGCGGTCGGTGCGTCAGCATCGTCGCCACTCGCGATCGCCTTCCCTGAGGCAGGCGTCATCGGGTTGGCCGAAACCAGCGCCGGAGCCGTCCGGGGTGACGAGGTCGGCCGCCTCGAGGACGTCCTGGACGCCGACTGTCTGCTGCTCGGTCCTGGTCTCGACGACGCGGACGAAGCCGTGGCACTCCTCCACAGCCTGCGCCCGCTCCTGGGCGCCGACACCGTCGTGGTGCTCGACGCCTTCGCGCTCGGTGCCCTGTCACACGCTCCCGACTTCTCGAAGGGGCTGGAAGGTCGCCTCGTGTTCACCCCGAACGTGGCCGAGGCCGCGATCCTCCTCGACGTGGACGAGGCCGACCCGGACACGGCGGCGCTCGAACTGGCGCGACGGTACGGCGCCGTCGTCACCTGTCAGGGCAGGGTCTCCGACGGTGAGCGGGACTTCATCGCGCCCGGCGGGAGTCCGGCCCTCGGGACGGCGGGGAGCGGTGACGTCCTGGCCGGAGCGATCGCCGGGCTCGCGGCACGCGGACTCTCCCCGCTCGCGGCGAGCTGCTGGGGTACCGTGCTGCACGCCGCCTCCGGCGATCGGCTCGCAGACCGGATCGGCCCTCTCGGAGCCCTCGCCCGCGAGTTCGCGGACGAGTTCCCGACGCTCCTCCGAGAGCTCGGGCGACCCGTCACGGGGCGGTCCTAACCGACAGCGGGCCAGCGCCAGCCGGTGATCTCGGGTGCGTCCTCGCCGAACTCCCTGGTGTGCGCTCGGGCCCGGAGCCGGGCGTCCTGCATCTCCTGCCGGAGACCCGCGAACCGCTCGCCGAGCACCGGCGTCCGGTCGATCGCGTCGCACACGAGCGAGAACCGGTCGATCTCGTTGAGCATCACCATGTCGAACGGTGTCGTGGTGGTCCCGTTCTCGAGGTACCCGCGGACATGCAGCTGATCGTGCCCGTGGCGCTTGTACGTCAGCCGATGGATGAGCCACGGGTACCCGTGGTAGGCGAAGACGACTGGACGGTCCGTCGTGAACACGCTGTCGTACTCGGCGTCGGAGAGGCCGTGCGGATGCTGATCCTCACCCATGAGTCGCATGAGGTCGACCACGTTCACGACTCGGACCGACAGCTCCGGGATGCGTTCGCGCAGGATACTCACGGCGGCCAGCGTCTCGAGCGTGGGGACATCCCCGGCACAGGCCATGACGAGGTCCGGGCGCTCCCCCGCACGCTCTGAACCGGCGAAGGGCAGGATGCCGAGCCCGCGGGCGCAGTGCGCGCGGGCCTCGTCGACGCCGAGCCACACGGGTTCCTGGTCCTTGCCCGCGACGATGACGTTGATCTCGTCCGTGCTCTGCAGGCAGTGCTCCGAGACGGCCAGGAGGGTGTTCGCATCGAACGGCAGATACACCCGGATGACATCGGGCTTCTTGTTCACGACGTGGTCGATGAACCCGGGGTCCTGGTGGCTGAAGCCGTTGTGGTCCTGACGCCAGACGTGACTCGTGAGGAGGTAGTTGAGGCTCGCCACCGGGCGCCGCCACGGCAACTCACGTGAACCGTTCAGCCACTTCGCATGCTGGTTGAACATGGAGTCGACGATGTGGATGAAGGCTTCGTAGCAGGTGAACAGGCCGTGCCGACCGGTGAGCAGGTAGCCCTCCAACCAGCCCTGACACTGGTGCTCGCTGAGCATCTCCATGACCCGGCCGGCGCGGGCGAGATGCTCGTCGTCCGGGACGGTCTCGGCGTTCCACTGCCGTTCGGTCACCTCGAAGACCGCCTGGAGTCGGTTACTGGCGAGTTCGTCGGGAGCGAAGATCCGGAAGGTGGTCGGGTTACGCCGGATCACCTCCGTGAGCCACGACCCAAGGACTCCCGTCGCCCCGGCGTCGCGACCACCCGGGGCGTCCACCACGACGGCGGCGTCGTCGATCGCGGGGAGGTCGAGTTCCGTGCGCAGCAGACCTCCGTTGGCGTGCGGGGTCGCGCTCATCCGGGCCTCCCCGCGCGGAGCGAGTTCCCGCACGAGCGGAACCACCGCGCCATGTTCGTCGAAGAGCTCCTCAGGCCGGTAGCTCCGCATCCAGGACTCCAGGATCCGGGTGTGCTCCTCGGTGTCCCGAGCGTCGGCGAGCGGAACCTGATGCGCGTGGAACGTCCCCTCGACCCGGACGCCGTCGATCACCTCGGGGCAGGTCCAGCCCTTCGGTGTGCGCAGCACGATCATGGGCCATACCGGCCGTCCGGTGTCTCCGGTGGCGGCCCGGGACTTGATGGCCGCGATGCGGTCGAACACGACGTCGAGGACCTCGGCGAACCTGCGGTGTACCTCCATCGGATCCTCGCCGTCGAACCCGCCCTCGACGAAGAACGGTTCGTGTCCGTATCCACGCAGGAGACTCTCGAGTTCGGAGCGTGGGATGCGAGCCAGGACCGTCGGGTTCGCGATCTTGTAGCCGTTCAGGTGCAGGATGGGCAGGACGACGCCATCCTGGACCGGGTCGATGAACTTGTTGGAATGCCAGCTGGTCGCGAGCGGTCCGGTCTCCGCTTCACCGTCGCCGACGACCGCCGCGACGAGGAGATCGGGGTTGTCGAAGGCTGCGCCGTACGCGTGGCTCAGGACGTACCCCAGCTCGCCACCCTCATGGATGCTGCCTGGCGTCTCGGGAGCCGCGTGACTCGGTACCCCGCCGGGGAAGCTGAACTGACGGAAGAACCGGGTCAACCCTGCTTCGGTCTCGGCGACGTCAGGGTAGATCTCGCTGTAGGTGCCGTCCAGGTAGGCGCTCGCCAGGATCGCCGGCCCGCCATGCCCGGGCCCGGCGATGAACATCGCCGACTGGGGGCGCTCCGTGATCACGCGGTTGAGATGCGCATAGGTCAGATTCAACCCCGGAGCGGTCCCCCAGTGGCCGAGGAGTCGGCGCTTCACATGAGCGGCTTCGAGCGGGCGGCGGAGGAGCGGGTTGTCGAGCAGGTAGATCTGCCCGACGGACAGGTAGTTCGCGGCGCGCCACCAGGCGTCGACCTGTTCGATGCTCCGCTCGGACACCGGCTCGCTCGTGTCGCGAGGCCGCCAGCTGTCCGTCGTCGACCCGTCCCGTGCGTTGTGCGTCATCGTCCCAAGATCCCAGGTCGAGCGACCGGAGGCCAGGGTGGTGCGTCGCTCCTGCGAGCGTGCTAGAGCGTCGGCGGGCGGTGCCGACCGGTACCGGCCGTCGCGCCCCACCAGTCGAGGTACGCGCTCGCGGTGTCCGGCAGCGCGGGGCGGAGGCTACGACCGGCGGGCAGGCGCGTCCGGGAGGGATCCAGCCAGGCCGCGGCCAACTCGGTGTGCAGCGTCGACGGGTCGTAGCGGACCATCGTCTCCGGCCGCAACTGCTCCATCTCCGCCGCGTAGCGCGAGTCGACGACGAGCGGCCGGCGGCCTGCCTCGACCCAGTCGAGCATCGAGCGCGACGCAGAGACATGGCCGTGCGCGGCGAGCGGTATGCCAGGAAGCGAGATCTGCGCGGCGAACGCCGCATCGTCGAGGTATCCGGTCACCTCGAACGAGACCTCGGCGGCGCGTGCTTCCGCCTCGAGGTCGAGCACGTCGTCCTCATGGCCGGCCGAGGGGGCGCCGATGGCACGGACGACGACGTCGGCGATCGGGTGACCGGTGGCACGGAGATCCTCCGCCGCTCTCGATGCCGCCTGGATCGCCGCTGCGTGGCCCTTTCCCGGGTAGATGAACCCGGCGATGAGGACAGTGAGCGGACGGGACACTCCGCGCTGCGACGCATCGTCCACGGTGGCCGGAGCGGATGCGATCCGGGAGCCGAGCGGGATGGCGTATGGAACGACCGAGGCACTGACACCGAGGAACTCCTCGGCGAGCGCCTGCTCGTGCCTGCTGTTGACGGCCGTCGCGTGGGCGGCTGCGATGAACCGTGCGTAGGCGGCGATGCGGCGGTCCAGCATCCTGCCGTCCGAGGTCTGCGGGACGTCGTGGAGGGTGACCGTCAACTCGGTGGCGTCTGCGAGGCGCTCGACGGCGTCCGCCGCCTCCTCGGGCGACCGGCCGAACAGGCGGTCGGTGACGTGGACGTGTGCTCGGCCCACGCCGTCGAGCAGGTGCACGGCGTGGGACGGGGTCGGGGCGTCCAAGCGTTCCGCGCGAGGGTCCGTGGTGATTACGGCGTCGGCGACGTCGATCGCGTACTGGACGACGCCGTGGTGCTGTGGGCCGATCATGAGGAGACGGGGTGGGGCTGCGATCACCTGCGTCATGGTGGTGCAGTGGGGGGCCTGCGTCAAGGGTCGCGGGCACTCTCGTCATCGGACCTATGTTCGGAGGACGGCGCGCGCATCGCGCCGACCCGTCCGCGCGTCTCGCGCCCGCATCCGTACAGGGGATCCCGCCATGCAGCCGACCGCGACGCACCCCACCGCTCGAGTCGCCGACCCGACGTCTCGCCCGATCCGTGTCGTCTCGATCCCGGCCGCGCACCCCTACGTCGGCCGGGTCTCCGCCTCACCCGAGATCGACGTCCTGGACGATCCGCCGGTCGAGGGAGCGCCATCGGGCGTCTGGTGGCCCCCCGTGGCCCTCGATCCGAGCTGGATCCGCGACCACGCCGGCGATGCCGATCTCCTGCACATCCACTTCGGCACGGAGTCGTTCCCACCCGGACACGTGACCGCGTGCCTCGAGGCCGCGCACGAGGTCGGCTGGTCGGTCGTCTACACGGTGCACGACCTCGAGCACCCGCAGCTCGAGCACCAGGGGGCGTACGGGGCGCAGCTCGACGAGCTCGTCCGCGGCGCCGACGCGCTGGTCACGCTGACCCCCGGCGCCGCCGAGGGGATCCGGGAACGCTGGGGTCGCGAGGCGATGGTCATCGCTCATCCGTCGCTCCTCTCGGACGACGTCGACGTCCCGCTCGTGCTGCCGTCGGCCGGGTTTCGGGTCGGCGTGCATCTGAAGGACCTGCGCCCCAATGTGGACGCGGTCGGTGTCGTCACCACCCTCATCGACGCGGTCGAACGCCTGCGTCGCCGTGGAGCGGACGTCGTCGCAGAGATCCGGATGCACCACGTGGTCCGCGATCCGGAGGCCCGCGACACCGTCCGACGGCTTGTCGGCAGATCGGAAGCGGCGCTCCTCATCGAGCACGAGCGTCTCGACGACCTCGGACTCGCCATCGCGCTCAGCCGCCTGGACGTCTGCCTGCTCCCCTACCGGCACGGCACGCATTCCGGCTGGCTCGAACTCTGCTGGGATCTCGGCGTGTCCGTCGCCGTCCCGTCCGGGATCGGAGCGTACCTCGAGCAGCATCCCGACGACACGGTCTCCGCGTACGACCTCGGGGACGGAGCATCACTCGAGCGTGCCGTCGGCGAGCTCCTCGAAGCGGATGGCGCGACCCGAGCCGGTTCCGCCGGTCGGAGCGCCACCGTCGCCGAGCGCCGCGCCCGTCGCGTCGTCGACGACGCCGTCGGCGCAGCAGCGCACGCCGGGCTGTACCGCCGAGTCATCTCCGAGCACGCCTCGTGACGGCCGGTCCACGACTGCGCGTCGTCGTCATCGCCCCGCTGCGCTTCCCCATCCGTCGTCCACACGCCGGCGGGCTCGAATCCGCCGTGTGGTCGGAGGTCACCGCGCTCCGCGCACGAGGCCACGAGGTGACGTTCATCGGCGTCCGCGGGTCCGACTTCGTCGAGCGCGGCAGCGTCTTCGAACTACCGGAACTACGGTGGCCGCGCTGGTCCTCCCCCGACGACGAGCGGTATCCCCCGGGCCACATGACCCGATCCGTCCCGGCATTGCGCCGTGCGCTCGAGGCGATCGCCGCTCGGCCAGGGCGATACGACGTAGTCTCCAACCACTGCCTGGACGCGCTGCCGGTGGAACTGGCGCCCGAGCTGGGCGTCCCCATGATCACCACCCTGCACACACCGGTCGACGAGGCCGTAGCCGCTGCCGCGAGCCTGGCCGGTTCCGACGGCAGCCGGTTCCTGGCGGTGAGCGAGTTCACGAAGCGCACCTGGGCGGCGGCCGGTGTCGAATCCGAGGTGCTCCTGAACGGCATCGATCCGGATGCCTGGCGGGCCGGCCGAGGCGGCGAGGACCTCGTGTGGTTCGGACGGGTCGTCGCGGAGAAGGCCCCGCACCTCGCGGTCGACGTCGCCCGCCGACTCGGTCGCCGGCTCGTCATCGCCGGTCGCGTGGGTGATCCGGTGTACGCCGAGCGCGTGCTGTCGCCGCTGCTGGGACGCGACGTCCGACATGTCGGGCCGCTCGACCCGGCGCGACTCGCCACGCTCGTCGGACGGAGCGCGGCAGCGGTCTCGACGCCGGCGTGGGCCGAGCCGTTCGGTCTCGTCGCGCCGGAGGCGCTGATGACCGGGACACCGGTGGTCAGTTTCGCCGTCGGAGGTGTGCCCGAAATCGCCCAGGCCAGCGTCGGGATGCAGGTCGTCGAGCCAGGAGACCTGGCCGCCATGGCGGACCGCGTGGACGGGTTGATCCGGCAGTCGGAGCTGGACCGAGGGTTCCGCGCCTCGATCCGGGCATCCGCCCTCGCCCGGTTCTCGCTCGACGCCAGGGTGGGCCGGCTCGAGGAGCACTTCGCGGCGCTCCTCGGCGACTCGCCCGTGCTCGGTTCCGGTCGCGTGGACGAGTTCAGCTCGTGAGGCCGCGCATCGGTTGGTACGTGCACCACCACGGACGGGGGCACGTGACGCGTCTGCTCGCCGTCGCACCCCACCTCGACGCCGACATCGTCTGCTTCAGCTCGTTCCCGGCTCCGGTGGGACTCCCCTCGAACTGTTCCTGGGTGGTGCTCGACCGGGATGACGACGTGCCGGACGGCGCGTCTCCCCCGGACGACTGCGATCCGACCGCGGAGGGGCTGCTGCACTGGGCGCCACTCGGCCATGCCGGTCACCGTGCTCGTCTTGCGACCATCGCCGCCGCTCTCGCGCAGCAGCAGATGGACACGATGGTGGTGGACGTCTCCGTCGAGGTGGTGCTCCTCGCACGCCTGCTCGGTGTCCCCACCGTCGTCATGGCACAGCCGGGCCATCGCGACGACGAGCCGCACGCGCTTGCCTTCCGTGCGGCGTCGACGATCATCGCCCCATGGCCTCAGGGTGTGCTGCAGCTGGAGCACCTGCGTCCCGTGCAGGACAAGGTGGTGTACACCGGCGGCATCAGTCGCTTCGAGGGACGGGAGCGGACGTCCGCGGAAGCCGGGCACAGCGGGGTGCTCCTCCTCGCCGGTGCCGGGGGTTCCGCGGTGTCACGGGATGCCGTGGAGGAAGCCGTACGCGCCAGCGGTCGCGATTGGACCTCGCTCGGCACCGGTGCCGGGTCTGTCTGGTCCGACGACCCGTGGGACGCGCTCTGCCGGGCGGAGGTGGTGGTGTCGTGGGCCGGTCAGAACGCGATCGCCGATCTCGCCGCGGCCGGCGTCACGGCCGTCGTGGTCCCACAGGAACGCCCGTTCGACGAGCAGGTGTCCACCGCCCGTGCACTTGAAGCCAACGAGCTGGCGGTCGTGCGGGCGTCCTGGCCCGACGCTGCGGACTGGCCGGCCGTCCTCGACCGGGCTGCGGAGCTCGACCCCGACTGGTCTCGTTGGCAGGTGGCGGGCGCCGCCCGACGGGCAGCTGAGGCGATCGAGGCGGTCGCGGCCGGCGATCCTGTAGGGGGTGGGCGATGAGGACGTCGATCGTGACCCTGTGCTCGCGCCCACGACTCGGGCACCTCGAACGGCAGCTCGAGGCCGTCAGGGCGTTCATACCGACGTCGGGTGACGTGGTGGAGCGACTCGTCGTGTGGATCGGCGACGACGCACCACCGGCTCTCGAGGCGGAGCTGACGGTCCACCTCCCACCGGGGCCCGACGGGCTCCGTCTCGCGGCAGGTCGGAACCTCGGTGCCGCGCTGGCCGTCGAGCGCGGTGCCGACCTCATCGTGTTCCTCGACGCGGACTGCGTCCCCGGGCCCGCACTGCTCGACCGGTACCGCGAAGCGTCAGCTCGCCATCCGGGGGCCATCCTCTGCGGACCGGTGACCTATCTGCAGCCCGGCGTGGACGTCGCCGACCACCACGCGTTGGCGGTGGCGACGGCTCCACATGCCGCGAGACCGAACCCGGAGGACGGCGCGGAGCGTGTCGCCTCCGAGGACGAGTACCCGCTGTTCTGGTCCTTGTCGTTCGCGACGACTGCGTCGACGTGGTCCCGGACCGGAGGGTTCGACGAGGGCTACGAAGGCTATGGCGGTGAGGACACAGACTTCGCGTTCGCCCTGAGCGCGGCGGGGACACCACTCGTGTGGGTCGGAGGCGCGCACGCCTACCACCAACACCACGAGACGCAGCGCCCGCCCTGGCAGCACTTCGACGACATCCTCCGGAACGGCGCGCGGTTCGCCGACCGGTGGGGAACCTGGCCGATGAGCGGTTGGCTGGAGGCGTTCGCTCAGGCCGGCGCCGTGCGGCGGGTGGGTGAGGACTGGGTCCGCGTTCAGCCGACCGCGACCACCAGCGCGATGGCGACGGGCTCCGGCGCATAACGATCGACGGGACAGTGCCGTCTCATCGGCCACTGCCCGGGCGTCACTCGTCAGCGACGAATCGCACCCGGTGGACCGCTGCGCAGTCGTGTGCTGCGCTGGAGCCATCGGACGGCGGGCAGATCCTCCGGCCAGTGCACACGCAGGGTGGTCCAGCCGCGACGCATCCGGAGGGCGAGTGAACCGGCATCGGTGAACGGACGCATCGAGATCCCCATTTTGAGCGACCGGTCGTAGCGCACGCGTCGGTGCAGACCCAGGTGGGCCGACACGTCCAGATCGTCGTGCAGTTCCGCATCCTCGCGGTGCACCGTCTCGGCGATCTGCTCCCACGTCTCGCGTCGGATCGCGCAGTTGGACCCGAAGATCGGGACCTGGGCGAGGGCGGCCCCGACGAAGAGCCGGTACGCCCCGAGGTAGAGGCCGGCGAGCGGTGCTCGGAGCGGGCGGGGACCGTCGATGAAGACGGCGGGGCCGGTGAGCGCCTCCAGCTCCGGGTCCGTCGTGAACGCCTCGGTGATCCGGGTCAACCAGTCCGGCGGCGGCACGCAGTCCGCGTCGAGTCTCGCGACGACCGTCGCCGTCGCGTGGTCGAAGCCGGCTGCGTTCGCCGCGGGTATGCCGGGCATCGGCTCATCGATGAGGACCGCGCTATACCGCTCGGCGATGGCCGCGACCTCGGCGCGATCGCGGCTGCCGTTGTCGACGACGATGATCGATGCGGGTCCGGTGTGCTGCGCGCGCAGGGAGCGCAGACAGCGGCGCAGGAGCGCGGCGTCGTCCTTCACCGGAACGACCACGTCCACGGTCATGGGCGGGTGGACTGCGGTCTCGTGTGCCTCGACCGTCATGCGTCTCGCCCATCCGCCAGCAGTTGTGCCTCCGCGAACACCCGTGGGTGGGCGAGGATCCGGAAGTGACCGCCGGTGTCGAGTTCCACGTTCTTGGCGCCGTCGAGTCGGCTGCCGCCCGGGATGTGCGGATCGAAGCGCCCGTAGACGGAGACGATCCTCGGATTGACGGTCGCCTCGCGGGAGAGCGCGAGGATCGTCGGGTCGTCGGGGGTGAAGATGCGGAGGCTCGGGAGGAGCATGAGCCTCGCGTACCGCGATCCGGCGAACGGCGCCGCGACGGCGAGCATCCCCGAGATCCGGGCTCCGCCGCCGCCGAGCGACATGACGTACTTGCCGACGAGCCCGCCCTTGCTGTGCGCGAGGAGGACGACGTCGCCGAGCCCGTTCGCCTCGAGGTAGTCGGCGACGAGTCGTGCCGCCACCGGAACCGAGCGGTCGTTGCGTCCGAGCGGGTCGATCACGTGCACCGGGTGCCCGTCGTCGTGGAGTCGGCGGATGAGCGGCTCGAGGAACCGCCAGGTCTCGTAGACGCCCGGGAGGACGACGATCGGTGACCGGTCGCCGGACAGGAAGTCGTGCGGGTCGGTTCTGCTGACGAAGGCCCGGGCCTGCCAGACGAGTGCGTAGGCGTAATCGCGCGCCCACCACCCGAGCGTCCGCAGCGCTGAACGGATCACCGGCGGTCACCGTCCGCGTGGCTCAACCGTCTCCCCGCAGGACCCCGGGGCGTCGCTCTCTTCCCATGTCCTCACCGTAACCGGACCATCCGGCCTCACCCTGGACCTTGACAGCGGCCGGACCGGACCCGGGCTGATCGGGACCGACGATGCTCGGCGTGGCTCACCACGGGTGCGGTGCGCTGATAATCTGGCAGCTGCGGTGGCCTCGGGGTGTTCGTGTGCCCGGACGATCGAGGAGTGCAGTGGGAGAGATCGACGGAGAGTTCGGCCGCGTCCGGGACGCGCTGGAGCGTCCCGCGATCCGGCTCCTGAGTCGCCCGACCGCACCGGCGGTGGTCGCGATCTTCCGCACCACGTTCGGCCGCGACGTCCAGTTCGTCGCAGCGGACCGCTTCCATCTGCAGGTCGAGGAGTACCTCGGCGAACTCGCGGCTCGCGGTGCTCGGATCCCGGCCGGCGGCGATGAACGCGGTGGCGGACGGTCCCTCTGCCGGGAGTGGGTGCACGACCAGTGGCTCGTCCGGACAAGCACCGACGACGGCGAGGAACAGTACTCGCTCACCTCGCACGCGCTCGAAGCGGTCTCGCTCGTCGACGGCCTCGCACACGACCGCGCCCTCATCAGCGAGTCGCGCCTGACCATGATCCTCGACTCGGTGCGCCGATGGGCGCTGCAGGCCGACCCGGACCGTGACGAGCATCTGCGTCGTATCGACGCGCAGCTCGCCGAGCTCCAGGCGGAACGCGAACGGGTCGCGGCCGGTGGCACCGTCGTGGCGGCGAGCGACGACCGGATGCAGGACGGCTACGCCAACATCGCCGACCTCATCCGTCAGCTCCCGAGCGACTTCCGCCGGGTCGAGGAGTCGGTCATCGCGATGCACCGGCGGATCGTCGAGGACTTCCGGAACGACACCCGACCGATCGGCGAGATCCTCGACGACTACCTCCGGCGCACCGACGAGCTGATGACGGCGACGGCAGAGGGTCGGGCCTTCGAGGGCGCTTTCGAGCTCCTCCGCAACGACGATCTGCTCCAGGACCTCAAGCGCGACCTTTCCACGATCCTCGACCACCCCTTCTCGGCCAGGCTCGGGCCCGCGGAGCTCCGTGGCTTCCGGGGTGCCGTCGGGATCATCCGACAGGGGATCGACGACGTCCTCGCGCAGCGTCGGCGGCTCACCGCGACGCTCCGTGACCACATCGTGCATCACGACGTCGTGCAGGACCGCGAGCTCGACACGACCCTGCGAGCATTGAACCAGCGCCTCGGCATCTGGATGCGGACCGCGGGACCACGCGCCTCCGTCGACCTGCCGCTCCTCCCCGAGACCATCGACATCGAGCACCTGCGCGAGCGGTTCTACGATCCGGACGTCGAGGTCGCACCGCCGCCGATCGCGACGTCCGTCGAACGGATCGACGGCGCGGCGATGTCGCTCGACACCCTCCGGTCGCAGGGTGGTCCGCTCCTCGACGAGCTCCGGGCCGGACTCCTCGATGCGGTGACCTCCGGTGCCGAGGACGCCCATGCGGCGTTCTCGGCGCTCGATCCGGAACTCCGACGACCTGTGGAGCTCTTCGGCCTCGTCCACCTCATGACCCAGCTGGGCACGTACGACGAGCAGGCACCACGCCGTCGCTACGAGACGGTCCGTCCGGACGGGACGACCACCGGGTTCGAACTCCCGGCCTTCCCACTGGGTGAGGCCGGTGTCGCAGCGCTGACGCGAGCCACGACGACCACGACGACTGTTCCGGCCGACCAGGCCGGGCGCGGAACGGAATGACATGACCTCCGAGACGGATCCCACCGTGACGGCGACGACCGATTCGACGTCGGTCGACCTGACGACGGACGGACTCGACGCCTTCGCACCCGCCGAGGCGCCGGTCGCCGACCCGGATGACGACTCGTTCGCCCTCTTCGAAGGGGACGAGGGACGCCTCGACGCCGCTCAACGTCGTGCGCTGGTCGCTCTGCTGAAGCACCGCTACGTCAGCCCCGCGCTCCAGCCTGCCGAGTGGCGGACGGTCCTCGAGTCCGAGTCGCTGCTGCGGTCCCGCCTCAACGAGCTGTTCCTGGAGCTCGAGGTGGACCGCTCGGCCGAGGTCGCATTCAAGCGCCAGGCGGGCTCGGAGAGCGGGCGGCGTCCCTTCCCGACCCTGCTGCACGACACCAGCTACAGCCGCGAGGAGACGATCCTGCTCGTCTACCTGCGGACGCGTCTCCGGACCGAACTGGCCAACGGCGCACGGGCCGCGATCGTCGAACACGACGAGCTCCTCGGCTTCGTCGCGAGTTTCCGGCCCGAGCACGCCACCGATCGCGCCCGCGACGACGGACGCGTCGAGCGCGCGATCGACAAGCTGCTGACCGCGCGCGTCCTGCTGCGGACCAAGGACGCCCGCCGCCACCGGATCGCGTCGGTGGTGGAGACGCTCCTCCCCCTCGAGCGCCTCCAGGAACTCCTGGAGTGGCTCGAGACGCAGACCGCAGCGGTCGATCCGGCCTCCGAACAGCCGCGAACCGATGCCGACGCGGACTCGGACGACGAGCCCGACGGCACCGTGGCCGAGTCGCAGGACTCCCCCGACGACCAGACCCAGCCACAAGCAGCAGAGGACGACCGATGAGCCGCTCCACGGACACCGACACCCTGCTGGACCTCGTCGAGCAGTGGCGCATCGAACGGATGCAGGTCATCAACTGGGGTGGGTTCGACGGGTACCGATCGGTCGATTTCGCCTCCCGCGCGACGCTCATCTCCGGCGCTTCCGGAACCGGGAAGAGCTCGCTCATGGACGCGTATCTCGCGGTCATGATGCCGTCGGACGTGCCGTTCAACGGAGCCTCCAACGACGCGGCGGTCGGACGGGCGCGGAATCCCGACCAGCGCAACCTGCTCACGTATCTCCGCGGCAAGGTCGACTCGGCACGGGACCCGCAGACCGGGGCGATGCGCGACATCAACCTGCGCGGCACGGATCAGCTCACCTGGGGTGCCGTGGCGGTGACGTTCCTCAACGACGACGACCGTCGCTTCACCGTCGTGCGCGCCTACCTCGTCCCGCGACGTGCGCTGCGCACCGGTGACCTGTCGATGACCATGGCGACCGTCGACGGGCCGTTCGAGCTCATGGACCTCGAGGCGTTCGTGCCGAAACGGTTCGACGCCGGTGAGCTCCAGGGTCGCATCCCCGGATTCGTCGTCCGCGACACCTACGCGGAGCTGTCCTACACGCTGCACACTCGTCTCGGCATCGGTGCCGGTGGCGACGGTGGACGGGCGATGCGTCTGCTGGCCAGGATCCAGGCGGGCCAGCACCTGCCGACGGTCGACGGCCTGTACAAGTCGATGGTGCTGGAGCGTCCGAGCACGTACGACGCGGCCGACCGGGCGCTGTCGCACTTCGAAGCGCTCGACGAGGCGTACCTCGCGATGGAGACCGAGAGCCGTAAGGCTCGGGTGCTCGAGCGGCTCGGTGAGCTGCGTCGCGACTACGAGGACGGGCACCGGGCGGCGGCCGACCTCGAGCGCCTCGGCTTCACCGAGGACGGCACGACCCCCTTCACCGTCTGGCGCAGTCGCGCACACGAGGCATTGCTCGACGAAGCGGTCTCCAGGAACCGGCGGGAGAAGCTCGAGGCCGGGGCCACGTTGGAAGCGGCGCGGGCACGAGCTGCTGCCGCAGGTGTCCGCGTCCGCGAGCTCGAGCGTCAGGTGTCGGAGCAGGGCGGGAGCGCGCTGCGGCGTGCCGAGGAACGCCGTGAGGCCGCGGAGGCGACGCACGCCGAGGTGGCACGAGCCAGGTCGCTGTTCGACGAGCGCACCGAGGTCCTCGACGATCCGATCGAGGATGAAGCCTCGTTCCGGCGTGCGCTGGGCCGCAGTGAGGACTTCCTCGCCGACGACGACACCGCGCTCGACGCCATCGAGACCGATCGCGCCCAGCTGCATCGCGAAGCGTTCCCCCTCGAGGAGCGCAACACCGAGCTCCGCCGTGAGCTGCAGTCGCTTCGCGGCCGTGACGGCGCGGTCCCCGATCGACTCCACCGGGCGAGGCTCGCCCTCGCCGAGGCGGCCGGACTCGATCCCGAACAGCTGCCGTTCGTGGCCGAGCTCATCGACGTCGCTCCCGCCTATGCCGCCTGGCGTCCCGCGATCGAGGTCACCCTCCACGGTCTCGCGAGGACCGTCCTCGTCGACGAGGAACACCTCGACGCGTTCGGCCGCGCGATCGACGCCGTCCGGATCCCGGTCCGCCTGCAGTTCGAGGGTGTCCCGCTGCATGAGCCGTCCTCCCCGGACGCGGGCGACCCCGCGTTCATCTCCGGCCGCGTCACGTACCGCACCTCCCCGTTCAGTACGTGGATCGAGCAGCGCGTCACCTCGGACCGGATCGACGCGCGGTGTGTGGAGACACCGTCGGAGCTCTCGGGCGGAGGTCGCCGCGTGACCGTGAACGGCCAGCTGCGTGACGGCCGCCGCGGCTCTCACGGCGACACGGGCGGCGCACCGATCCTCGGCTTCACCAATGAGGCGCGGATCGCGTCGATCGAGGCGGAGACGGCCGACATCCGCGGGCGACTCGAGGTCATCGCCGGTCGACAGGCCGGGATCCAGCAGCGGCTGTCGCGTCGTGAGGCCGAGCGGGCCGCCCACCGGTACCGACTCGACACCGAGTGGGCCCGGATCGACGTCGCCGGTGCAGCAGCGCTTCGTGACGCCGCCGCGGCCGAGCTGGAGCGTCTACTCGACGCCAGTGACGTCCTGCAGGAGCTTCAGGGCTCGGTGGCGGCCGCCCAACGTGAACTCGACGCCGCCAACGCGGAGCGGTTCCCGGCCGAGGACCGTGTCAGACGCCTCGACGAAGAGCACGGGGTGCTCGTCGATCAGCAGGACGCGGCGACGACGGTCATCGACCGCTTCGAGCGCTCCGAGGTGGAGGAGGTCTCCCCCGCCGACGTCGAGCGGATCGAAGCCGCCCTCGCAGCGGTGGGAGGCGTGCCGTCACTCGGTGGGTTCGGCGATGCGATGAAGCGGCTCCGCGCCCGGCTCGGTGACGAGTTGTCGTCGGCCGTCCGCCAGGCGGAGCAGGCCGCGCTCGCACAGGTGCACGTGTTCGAGCAGTACCAGTCGATCTGGCACGACCCCAACCTCGGCACGACGCTCGAGTCCTACGGCGACTACCGGGCGATCCTCGACGGCATCCTCGGCACCGGTCTCCCCGAGCGCCGCCAGGAGTGGCGCCGCCGGCTGTCCCAATGGAGCGGCGAGGACCTGGTCCCCCTCAGCAGCGCGTTCGACAGCGCCGTCGAGGAGATCGAGGACCGCCTGGTCCCGGTCAACGACATCCTGCGCGACCTGCCGTTCGGACCGGCGCACGATCGTCTCAAGATCGTCCTCCGCCGGGTGCATCGCGAGGAGGCCTCCGCCTTCCGGCGCGAGCTGCGCGCCCTGTCGAGCGAGGTCACCGCGAACCTCGGCGACGACGAGTTGGAGGCCCGGTTCCAGCGGCTCCGCCGGTTCATGGAGTCGATGCGCGACACGGGCGCCGGCGCCCAGTCGACCCGCGACCAGGTGCTCGACGTGCGCCGTCACGTCGAGATCACCGCCGTACGGTACGACACGTCGGGGCAGGACGTCAGCGTCTACTCCTCGCTCGGCGACAAGAGCGGTGGCGAGACCCAGGAGCTCGTCGCGTTCATCGTCGGCGCCGCCCTGCGCTACCAGCTCGGTGACGAGGACCGCCCACGTCCGAGGTTCGCGCCGGTGCTGCTGGACGAGGGCTTCATCAAGGCGGACTCGGAGTTCGCCGGCCGCGCAGTGGTCGCCTGGCTGCGGCTCGGCTTCCAGCTCGTCATCGGTGCGCCGCTCGACAAGGTGACGGCGCTCGAGCCCTACATGGACCGGCTCCTGTCGATCCGGAAGGATCCGCAGACCCGACACGCCTGGGTCGCCGAGATCGAGCGGTCGGCCCCGGCCGAGCCGCTCGAACGCGTCGGATAGCGCTGTTCCGTCGATCTCAATCGATCGCGGCGTGACTTGACACGACGCGTGTTCGAACATATGTTCGAACCATGTCCGATCGGCCCGCCGCCCCGCCGATCCGCATCGGCGAGGCCGAGTGGATCGTGATGCGGGATGTGCCCGACCGGCCGGCCGGTCTCGTGAAGTATTTCGCGCCGAGCGGCGCACCGGCCTACTTCCGCTGCGTCACCTGGGCTCCGCGGTCAGAGGACCGCCGACTGATCGGTCGGTTCGCGACGCTCGCCGAGGCGGAGCGCGCCGTGCCGGGTGGACGCCGGTCCGCCGCACCGGCCACTCCCAGCTCCGCGGACGCCTGGGAGCACGGGCAGGTCCCGTGGGACGCAGCGCCGCGACGGAGCGACCGGTACGCCTGAGCGGCTGGTCACCGCTCGGTCAGCGCCACCCGTACCGCGACCGGAGCCCGTTGGCGACTCGGGCGAAGCGATCCCGCGGGACCTGAGCCGCTTCCCGTCGCATGCCGTCGGGGTGCACGCGGAAGACGCGGTCGAGGTTCGCCCAACTCGGACGGCCGGCGCTGTCCCATCCGCCGGTGCCGAGCGGCACGAACTCACCGTCCTGCGAATGATCCTTGCTCGTCAGCTGCACCGCCAGCACCCAGCCTCCGGTCGAGCGCGCCACGATGAGCACCGGGCGGTCCTTGCCACGTCCGTCGCGCTCCTCGTACGGCACCCAGGTCCAGACGATCTCGCCTGGGTCGGGATCGCCGTCGACAGCCGGGGCGTAGTCGATCGACACGGCGCCCACCGTCCGCGGATCGACCTCGACCGTCGCCGTCCGGCCCGAGCGTCCGGGTGAAGCGGCGGTGGTGGTCGGTGGCGTCGCGAGGCCGGCGGTCCGCACCGCACTGGAGGCGGCGCGGGTGGAGGGGCCCAGGAGTGCGTTCGCGACGCGACGGATGATCGAGGTGAAGGTTGACACGCCGTCACCCTACCGTCCGCGGCCGCCACCCCAGCGAACGACGGACGGGCGCCGTCCTGATGGACGACGCCCGTTCGGCGAATCGATGGTGGTCGAGGTCAGTCGACGAGCGCGTACCCCTCTTCGCCGTGCACGGAGGTGTCGACGCCGGCGATCTCGTCCTCGTTCTTGACGCGGAAGCCGATGGTCTTCTCGATCGCGAAGCCGATGACGAAGGCCACGATGAAGGAGTAGACGAGGACGGCGAAGGCGGCGATGGCCTGGACGGCGAGCTGCTCGATGCCGCCGCCGACGAAGAGGCCGGTCTCGGTCGCGAAGAAGCCGAGGTACAGGGTGCCGATGAGACCACCGACGAGGTGGATGCCGACGACGTCGAGGGAGTCGTCGAAGCCGAGCTTGAACTTGAGCTCGACGGCGATGGCGCAGACGGCGCCGGCGACGATGCCGAGGAGCAGCGCCCAGCCAGGCGTCAGGTTCGCGCATGCCGGGGTGATGGCGACGAGACCAGCGACGGCACCGGACGCGGCGCCCACCGAGGTCGCCTTGCCGTCCTTGAACTTCTCGACGACGATCCAACCGATGATGGCGGCCGCGGTGGCCCCGACGGTGTTGACGACGATGAGTCCGACGTTCGCGAGCTCGTTCAGCCACTCGGCGCCGGCGTTGAACCCGAACCAGCCGAACCACAGGATGGCGGCACCCAGGAGGGTGAGCGGCACGTTGTGCGGCTTCGTGATGCCCTTCTGGAAGCCGATGCGCTTGCCGAGCACCAGCGCGAGGGCGAGGGCTGCGGCTCCGGCGTTGATGTGCACCGCGGTGCCACCCGCGTAGTCGATGACACCGATACCGGCATCTTCACCGAACAGCGTGGTTCCGAGGTTCATGATCCAGCCGCCGCCCCAGACCCACGCGGCGATCGGGAAGTACGCGATGGTCGCGAAGAGACCGGCGAAGATCATCCAGGAGCCGAACTTCGCGCGGTCGGCGATGGCGCCGGAGATCAGCGCGATCGTGATGATCGCGAAGGTGGCGCCGTAGGTCGCCCCCACCAGGTCGGTGTTCGCGGTCTCGCCGCTCGCGAGTGCGGTCATCCCGAAGTCGGAGAAGGGGTTGCCGGCGAACTCCAGCGGGCTGCCGACGGCCGACATGTTGAAGCCGTAGAGGATCCACAGCACGCTGATGAGGCCCAGCGCGCCGAAGCTCATCATCATCATGCTGACGACGCTCTTCGCCTTCACGAGGCCGCCGTAGAAGAATGCGACGCCCGGGGTCATGAACAGCACCAGAGCGGTTGCCGTGACTCCCCAAGCGATACTGCCTGTATCCATTGGATCTTCCTCACACATCGTGGTCTTGCAACGGGTGCCCGAGATGGCGAGGACCGGCTGAGCTCGGCCTCGCCGTCCGACTCGGTACAGCGACCAGTCTGGGGAACGGAGGTTTCCGCACGACTGTCAGCGTGTTTCCGATGTGTTACGCGAGTGCCGCCCAGGTAAACAGCGTGTTTCGTGACCGGGCGGGACCGGTCAGTCCATCGAGGTGAGGGCGATCATGCGCGACATCGCGCGCAGGTACTTCTTGCGGTACCCACCGTTGAGCATGTCGCCGCCGAACACCTCGTCGAGGGCGGTGCCGGTGGTGACCACGGGGATCTGTGCGTCGTACACCCGGTCGATGAACGCGACGAGCCGGAGCGCCTGGCCCTGGTCGGTCAACTCGTGGACGTCGCGGAGCGCGATCAGGTCGACGCCGTCGAGGAGTCCGATGAACCGTGAGGGGTGGACGGCGGCGAGGTGCGTGATGAGACCGTCGAAGGTGTCGACCGTGACGTTCCGGCCGGCGGCCGCCGCCTCCTCGGTGCGGGCGTCGAACCGCTCCTCGGAGCTCACCACGGCGTGCCCCTCGATGCTGCGACGGCGGTAGTCGGTGCCGTCGATGCGGAGGGTCTCGAAATTGGCGCTCATGGCCTGGATCTCGCGGAGGAAGTCGGCTGCGGCGAAGCGGCCCTCCCCCAGGGCGTTCGGCGGCGTGTTGGAGGTCGCCGCGATCCTCGTCCCGGTCGCGACGAGTTCCCCGAGCAGTCGGGTCATGACCATCGTGTCGCCCGGGTCGTCGAGCTCGAACTCGTCGATGCAGATGAGCGTCGCGCCCGTCAGCTGCGCGACCGCCGCCGCGTAGCCGAGCGCTCCGACGAGGGCCGTGTACTCGATGAAGGTGCCGAAGTACTTCTTCCGACCGGGCGCATCGTGCCAGAGCGCGGCCAGGAGGTGGGTCTTGCCGACGCCGAAGCCACCGTCCAGGTAGATGCCCGGCTTGGCCGCCGACACCTTGGGCTTCCGCCGTCCGAAGAAGCCGCCACCGACACCGGCCTGGGGCGCGAAGAAGGCGCGGAGCTTCTCGACCGCGGCCGCCTGGCCAGGGAAATCGGGATCCGGACGGTACGAGTCGAAGCTCGCCTGCTCGAACTGCCGGGGTGGCGTCAGGCTCGCGACGATCTCGGCGCCACTGACCGTGGGGACACGGTCGGCGAGGCTGCGGAATCCGGTCGGGACGGAAGGCGTGGTCACGGCAAACCTCTGGCTCTGCATGGGTGCTGGGTTACGGCGTCTGACGCATCGGTGTGGTTCGGTGGCGCGGACGGCGTACTGTCGAAGGGACAGGCTTCCAGCCTAGATGCACGACACCCGAGCCACACCGCAGCCAGCTGCACGACCGGAGGTACCCATGACCGTCGACGCCGATTCGACCTCGACCAAGTTCACCGCCTACGCCCACCCCGAGCGCCTCGTCACGGCGGAGTGGCTCGAAGCGCACCTGGGCGAACCCGGTCTCGTCGTCGTCGAGTCCGATGAGGACGTCCTCCTCTACGAGACCGGCCACATCCCCGGCTCGGTGAAGGTCGACTGGCACACCGACCTCAACGACCCGGTTGAGCGCGACTACATCGACGGAGCCGCCTTCGCCGCGCTGCTGGGGTCCAAGGGGATCTCGCGAGACGACACCGTGGTCATCTACGGCGACAAGAACAACTGGTGGGCCGCCTACGCCCTGTGGGTCTTCAGCCTCTTCGGACACGAGGACGTCCGGCTGCTCGACGGTGGACGCGACAAGTGGATCGCTGACGGCCGGGCGGTCACCCGCGACGCCACGGAGCGCGACGCCGTCGAGTACCCCGTGGTGGAGCGCGACGACACGGCCCTCCGCGCCTACAAGGACGATGTGCTCGCCCACCTCGGCAAGCCGCTCATCGACGTCCGCTCCCCCGAGGAGTACAGCGGTGAACGCACCACGGCGCCCGCCTACCCCGAAGAGGGTGCGCTCCGCGCCGGTCACATCCCGAGTGCGCGGAGCGTCCCGTGGGGCAAGGCGGTCGCCGAGGACGGCACCTTCCGGCCGGCGGAGGAGCTGGACGCGATCTACCGCGACGGCGCGGGCCTCGCCGAAGGTGACGAGGTGATCGCCTACTGCCGCATCGGCGAGCGGTCGAGTCACACGTGGTTCGTCCTGCAGCACCTGCTCGGGTTCGACAACGTCCGCAACTACGACGGGTCCTGGACGGAATGGGGCAGCGCCGTGCGCGTGCCGATCGTGCAGGGCGCCGAGCCGGGCGACGCACCGACGCGCTGAGCCCGTCCACCCACCGCCCTTCCGCACGGCGTCACGGTGCGGGAGGGCGGTCCGCTGTTCCCGGCTGCGATACTGGAGTGACCATGACCGATTCCCTCCTCGCCCCGAACCTCGCCGAGATCCGAGATGAGTTCCTCGCCGTCGAGGAACGCTCACGGCTGCAGCTGCTCCTCGAATTCAGCGACGAGCTGCCGGACCTCCCGGAGCGCTATCGCGACCACCCCGATCTCATGGAGCGGGTGCTCGAGTGCCAGGCGCCCGTGTTCTTCTTCGTCGAGGTCGACGAGGACGGCATCGTGCACCTGTTCGCCACGGCTCCCGAGGAAGCGCCGACCACTCGCGGGTTCGCGAGCATCCTCGTCCAGGGGCTCGCGGGACTCACCGTCGACGAGGTCCTCGCCGTTCCCGACGACTTCCCGCAGATGATCGGACTCTCCCGGGCGGTGTCGCCCCTGCGACTGCGCGGGATGTCGGCGCTGCTCGGCAGGACGAAGCGCCGCCTCCGCGAACTCGCCTGAGTCGTCGGTCCGTCGGTCAGTGCCCGGGCGGTAGCGGCACGAGCTCGTCGAGCCAGTCCGAGACCGCGGCGGTCCAACGCTCCGGGTCGTAGTTCCAGAGCTTCGTGTGACGGGCGACGGTGAACGGGACGAAGGTCACGATGTCCGGTCGTGCGAGGGCGAGCGCCCGCGACGGCCCTGCCGGGACGTAACCGTCGTCGTCACTGTGCATCAGCAGGATCGGCAGCGCGAGGTCGGCGGCGTTGGCGACGTAGTCGAGCCGTCCGAGATCGATGCTCGTCGCCTGCCCGGTCAGGAGGCGTCCCCACCGGCGGCTGATGGCGAGCAGGGCGACCCGACCCACGACGCTCGGGATCCGGTTCTCGCGGGCCTGGTGCTGCAGGACGTCCACCCAGTCGATGACCGGCGAATCGAGCGCGACGGCGCGGAGGAGTTCGGGGTGCGTCGTCCGCCGTGAGGCCTGGAGCACGATCGCTCCGCCCATGGACCAGCCCATGAGCACGACGTCTGCGGCGCCCTGTTCGCGCACCCAACCGATCGCGGCGTCCACGTCGCGCCACTCCTCGTCGCCGAGCGCGTAGCGGAAGTCCAGCGCGGGCGGAGCGTCGCCGTCGTTGCGGTAGGAGACGAGCAGGCACGAGTACCCGGCGTTGCGGAAGCTCGGCACCGCTCGGAGCGCTTCGGATCGCGTGGTCCCCCGGCCGTGCACCAGGACGGCCCAGCGGGTGGACGGTCCGTCCTCCGGGTGGATCGCCCACGCCGGCGCCGGCCCGAGTGTGGTCGGGACGAGCACGTCCTCGTGGGCGAGGCCCAGTTCCTCCGGGCGGCGGAAGAACCACCCGCTGAACTCGGCCTCCTGGCCGACGCGGAGCGCGTCGACGTCGCCGCCGAGGAGCGTCCGGACCACGGTGTGCTGCCGCCTCTCGAGGATGTCGCCCAGCTGCACGTAGGCGGCCCTTCTCGTCACCCAGCTGCCGTAGCGGCCGGGGACGATCGTGTCCGGGGACGCGACGAGTTCGACCGTCCCGCCGGCACGGTCCAAGCCGACGATGCGTGCCTCGCTCGGGCGGTCCCGAGCCGGGACCACCACCTTGCGGGCGATGGTCGCGACGACGGCGAGTCCGAGGGCGCCGACGGCGGCGGCGGCTCCGCCGGCGATGACGATCGCATCCGTCGCCGAACCGCGCCGCCGGATGCCGGTGCTCGCCGCTCCTCGACCGCTTGCCTGCGACCCGGGTCCGCGTCTCCGCCCGGCGTGCCTCTGCCCATTCATCGGGATGTAACTCTAGTCTTCACTCGTGGTAGAGAGTCCGACGACGGCAAAGGTTCCCGAAGAGTTCGCCCGAGCGGTGGACGCTGTTCGCGCTGCCGCCGTCCGTCCCGATCTGAGAGTCACGGAGATCCCCGCGCCGAGCAATCTCGCGCCGTTCGCCATCGCGCTCGCGGCCGACGTCTCACCGAGTCGCCACGATGCCGACTCCGACCTCGGTACGGGGCGGTTCGTCCTCCTCTACGACCCGGACGGCTCTGACGCCTGGGGTGGACGCTTCCGCGTCGTCTGCTTCGCCCAGGCTCCCCTGGAGACCGAGATCGGACTCGACCCGTTCCTCGCCGAGGTCGCCTGGTCTTGGCTCGTGGACGCCCTCGACACCCGCGGCGCCTCGTACCAGGCGGCGTCCGGTACCGCGACGAAGATCATCTCGAGTGGTTTCGGGGAGCTCGCCCGGCAGGGCGACGGCGCACAGATCGAGCTCCGAGCGTCGTGGACACCGCTGGAGAGCGACGTCGCGGCGCACGTGGAAGGATGGGGAGAGCTGCTGTGCATGCTCGCCGGCTTGCCTCCGACCACCGAAGGGGTCTCCCTGTTGTCCGTCAAACGAGCTCACCGTGAGTGACGCGGCGCCGGAATCAGCACCGCTCCTCCCCCCACCCGCGGCCACCGCACCACGGGTCGTCACCGACACCCGCGAGGCCTACCTCGCCTCCCTCGAGGTGCTCGCCGCGGGTCACGGACCGTTCGCACTCGACGCCGAACGCGCGTCGGGCTACCGGTACTCGCAGCGGGCCTACCTGATCCAGGTCTACCGTCGCGGTGCCGGGGTCTTCCTCTACGACCCGCCCGCGATCGGCTCCATGGCCGAACTCGGTGCCCTGATCCAGGGTGAACGCTCGATCCTGCACGCGGCCAGCCAGGACCTCGCCTGCCTCCGCGAGGTGGGCGTCGACCCGAGCGAGCTCTTCGACACCGAACTGGGTGCCCGTCTGCTCGGGCTGCCGCGTGTCGGGCTGGGTGCCGTGGTCGAGGAACTGTTGGGCATCCATCTGGCGAAGGAGCACTCCGCCGCCGACTGGTCGACCCGCCCGCTCCCCGCCTCCTGGCTCGAATACGCGGCGCTCGACGTCGAGCTGCTCGTCGACGCCGCGGAGGAGCTGGCAGCCCGCATCGAGGATGCCGGGAAGAGCGACATCGCGCGCCAGGAGTTCCAGGCGACGCTGGCCCGGGAGGCGAAGGCACCCCGCGCCGAGCCCTGGCGCCGCCTCTCCGGACTCCACGCCGTGCGCGGACAACGCAACCTCGCCGTCGCTCGCGAGCTCTGGATCGCGCGTGACGAACTCGCGCAGCGCCGCGACACCGCCCCCGGGCGGCTCATCCCCGACGCCTCGATCACCGCGGCCGCGAAGGCCAACCCCAGCTCGAAGCGCGACCTCGCAGCCCTTTCGGACTTCCGTGGGCGCGCGAGCCGCACCGAACTCGACCTCTGGTGGAACGCGATCCACACCGGCCAGACCACCGAGGACCTCCCCGGTGCCCGACCGGCGAGCGATACGCTGCCACCGCCACGCAGCTGGTCCGACAAGAATCCCGACGCGCACGCCAGGTACACCGCGGCACGGACGAAGATCCTCGCGACGGCGGAGTTCCTGACGATGCCGGTGGAGAACCTGCTCACGCCGGAGACGCTGCGCCGACTGGCCTGGACGCCGCCCGAACCACTCACCGTCGAGACGGTCGCCGCAGCACTCGCCGAGCACGAGGCACGCCCCTGGCAGATCGACGCGACCGCCCGGGCGATCACCGACGCCTTTGTCGAGTCGGCCCAATCCCCGGTGGAGCCTGACCCGGACGCTTCGTAGGAAGCGCTGCACCCGGGTGTCCACCCGTGTCCGCCGCCTAGGATCGGGGCGTACCCCGAGAATGAGGAGGCAACGTGGCCGAACAAGCCGACGTCGTATTCGTTGATGGAGTCCGGACACCGTTCGGACGAGCCGGCGAAAAGGGCATGTACTGGAACACCCGGGCTGACGACCTGATCGTCAAGGCGATCATCGGGCTGCTCGAACGTCATCCCGGTCTGCCGCTCGACCGTATCGACGAGGTCGCCATCGCGGCGACGACCCAGCAGGGCGACCAGGGGCTCACGCTCGGCCGCACCGCCGCGCTGCTCGCCGGCCTCCCGAAGTCCGTCCCCGGATTCGCGATCGACCGCATGTGCGCCGGAGCGATGACCTCGGTCACGACGCTCGGCAGCGGCATCGCGTTCGGTGCCTACGACCTCGTCCTCGCCGGTGGCGTCGAACACATGGGGCGTCACCCCATGGGGCTGGACGCCGACCCGAACCCGCGGTTCCTCGCCGAGCGCCTCGTCAGTGAGGACGCGCTCAACATGGGCAAGACGGCCGAGCGCATCCACGACCGGTTCCCGCAGCTCACGAAGGAACGCTCCGACCTCTTCGGCATGCGCAGCCAGCAGAAGGTCGCGGCCGCCTACGAAGCCGGACGGATCCAGCCCGACCTCGTCCCGGTCGCGCTCCGGAGCGACAGTGGATGGGGTCTCGCCACCGGCGACGAAGGACTCCGGCCCGAGACCACGATGGAGGGGCTCGCCGGACTGAAGACGCCGTTCCGGCCCCACGGCCGTGTCACCGCAGGCAACGCCTCGCCGCTGACCGACGGCGCCACGGTGAGTCTGCTCGCCAGCGCCTCGACGGCGAAGGAGCTCGGTCTCACGCCGAAGATGCGCCTCGTCAGCTTCGCGTTCGCGGGCGTCGAGCCCGAGATCATGGGTATCGGTCCCGTCCCCTCCACGGAGAAGGCGCTGCGGAAGGCCGGTCTGTCGATCGAGGACATCGGGCTGTTCGAACTGAACGAGGCCTTCGCCGTCCAGGTGCTCTCATTCCTCGACCACTTCGGCATCGACGACGAGGACCCGCGGGTGAACCCGTGGGGTGGCGCGATCGCGGTCGGGCACCCGCTCGCAGCCTCCGGCGTCCGACTCATGATCCAGCTCGCGGCGCAGTTCGCCGAGCACCCCGAGGTGCGTTACGGCCTCACGGCGATGTGCGTCGGCCTCGGCCAGGGCGGCACCGTGATCTGGGAGAACCCGTACTTCACCGGCAAGAAGGGACGCAAGTAGATGACCGACTACACGACCATCGACTTCTCGGAGCTCGTCGCGATCAGCGGCGACGACGAGGTCGTGACGCGCTCCTTCGTCAAGGACGTGCGCCTGGCGAGCGGACGCACGATCGCGCTCATCACCCTCGACAACGGACGCGACCACACGAGGCCGAACACGCTCGGCCCGGTCACGTTGCTGGAGCTCGACGGCGTCCTCGAGGCGCAACGGACCCGTGCCGCATCGGGCGAGATCGACGGCGTCGCCATCACGGGCAAGCCGTTCATCCTGGCGGCCGGCGCCGACCTGAGCAAGGTCGGCGACATCCCGTCCCGTGAGGTCGCGACCAAGCTCGCGCAGCTCGGCCACCATGTCTTCGGCAAGCTCGAGGACCTCGGTGTACCGACCTTCGTCTTCATCAACGGACTCGCGCTCGGTGGCGGACTCGAGATCGGCCTCAACGCGAACTACCGGACCGTCGACGCCTCGGCGCCCGCGATCGCGCTCCCCGAGGTGTTCCTCGGACTCATCCCGGGCTGGGGCGGCGCCTACCTGCTCCCGAACCTGATCGGCATCGAGAACGCGCTCAACGTCGTCATCTCCAACCCGCTCAAGAACAACCGGATGCTCAAGGCGCAGGACGCGCTCGCCTACGGCATCGCCGACGTCATGTTCCCCGCCGCCAACTTCCTCGAGGACTCCTTGCGGTGGGCCGACGGGGTGCTCGGTGGCACGGTGACCGTGCAGCGCAAGAACGTGCCGGGCAAGGTGGAGCGGACGATCAAGTGGCCGCTCGCCATCAGCACCGCCCGCAAGATGCTCGAGAGCAAGATCGGCACCGTCGCGAAGTCGCCCTACGCGGCCCTCGACCTGCTCGAGGCCGCCCGCAGCGGCACGAAAGCGCAGGGGTTCGAGCGGGAGGACCGGGCGCTGTCCGAGCTCATCGTCGGCGACCAGTTCCAGGCCAGCATGTACGCGTTCGACCTCGTGCAGAAGCGGGCCAAGCGTCCTGCGGGTGCGCCCGACAAGCAGCTCGCCCGACGGGTCACCAAGGTCGGCATCATCGGTGCCGGGCTCATGGCGAGTCAATTCGCGCTGCTCTTCCTCCGGCGACTCCAGGTGCCGGTGGTCATCACCGACCTCGACCAGGGCCACGTCGACGCCGGGGTCGCCCGGATCCACGGCGAGATCGACACCCTCCGCGGGAAGGGCCGCATTTCCCCCGACGAGTCGAACCGTCTGAAGGCGCTCCTGTCCGGAACCACGGACAAGGCCGACTTCGCGGACTGCGACTGGGTCATCGAGGCCGTCTTCGAAGAGGTCGGCGTCAAGCAGAGCGTCTTCGCCGAGGTCGAGCAGTACGTCTCGGAGCAGGCGGTCCTCGCGACGAACACGTCCTCGCTCTCCGTCGAGGAGATCGGGGGGAAGCTCGCGCACCCCGAGCGGCTCGTCGGCTTCCACTTCTTCAACCCGGTCGCCGTCATGCCGTTGCTCGAGGTCGTCCGCACACCCCAGACCGACGACGAGACGCTCGCGACGGCCTTCGCCACTGTGGCGAAGCTGAAGAAGAGTGCCATCCTCACCGCCGACGCTCCCGGCTTCATCGTCAACCGACTCCTGGCGAAGGTCATGGGTGAGGCGGCGCACGCCCTGGACGCCGGCACCCCGCTGCTGACGGTCGAACGTGCCTTCGCGCCCATCGGCCTGCCGATGACGCCCTTCCAGCTCATCGACCTCGTCGGTTGGAAGGTCGCCGCGCACGTGCAGGACACGATGGTCGGGAAGTTCCCCGACCGGTTCTTTGCGTCGGAGAACCTCCACCGGCTCGCGGGCCTGGACTCGGTCGTCGAGAAGGACAAGGGCGGCAAGGTGACCGGCTTCACGAAGCAGGCTCAGAAGGTGCTCGTCACGGGCGACAGCCCGCTCAGCGAGGACGAGATCCTGCGACGGGTCGAGGACGGCCTCGCGTCGGAGATCAAGCTCATGTTGGACGAGGGCGTCGTCTCAGCCGCCCAGGACATCGACCTCGGGCTCATCCTCGGTGCGGGTTGGCCCTTCCAGGACGGCGGAGCGACGCCGTACCTGGACCGTGTCGGTGCGAGCGAGCGTGCCTTCGGCGACACCTTCCACCACCCGCCCATCCGGGGCGTCCAAGCGTAGTCCGCGCGGTGTCGCGAGAGCGGGGTGTCCTCCACCATCGGTGGACGGCACCCCGCTCTCGTCGTCGAGCCTCGAGCGACGCTGGCCCTCAGCGCATGCAGGAGCTCAGCGGTTGACGGTGCTCATGTCCGGATACCGGTCGCCGGCCGGGAGACGGAGCGCGTCGAGTCGAGCGAGCGCGTCGGCCGACAGGGAGAGCTCGTCGGCGCCGAGGTTCTCCTCGAGGTACGGGATCCGCTTCGTGCCGGGGATCGGTGCGATGTCGTCACCCTGGGCCAGCAACCAGGCGAGCGCCACCTGGGCCGGTGTCGCTTCGAGCGACGCGGCGATCCGGTCGACCTCTTCGACGATCGCGATGTTCGCACCGAGGTTGTCCCCCGTGAAGCGCGGGTTGGCGCGACGGAAGTCGGTTTCGTCGAGCACGTCGAGCGATCGGATCGTGCCGGTGAGGAACCCGCGACCGAGCGGCGAGTACGGGACGAAGCCGATGCCCAACTCACGGACGGTCGGCAGGATCTCCGCCTCGGGGTCGCGGCTCCAGAGCGAGTACTCCGTCTGCAGAGCCGTGATCGGGTGCACGGCGTGTGCACGCCGGATCGTGTCCGGAGCCGCCTCCGACAGACCGATGTACCGGATCTTGCCCTCGGTGACGAGCTCCGAGAGTGCACCCACCGTCTCCTCGATGGGCACGCCCGGATCCACGCGGTGGAGGTAGTAGAGGTCCACGACGTCGGTCCCGAGCCGGCGCAGCGATCCCTCGATCGACAGGCGCACGTTCGCGGCGCTGCCGTCAGCGCCGAACTGTCCGTCACTGGAATTGCGGATCGTCCCGAACTTGGTCGCGAGGGTCACCTCGTCCCGGCGTGATCCGAGTGCAGCGCCGAGGAGTTCCTCGTTGAGGTAGGGACCGTACATCTCGGCGGTGTCGAAGAAGGTGACGCCGAGGTCCAGGGCACGGTGGATCGTCGCGGTCGACGCCGCATCGTCGAGGGCGGCACCGGTGTAGAACGCCGACATCCCCATGCAGCCGAGGCCGATCCGGGCGATGTCTGGTCCCGCCGTGCCGAGTGTGATGTGCTTCATCGTGTTGCCACCTGTCCTGTGTAGAGTGCGATCTTGCGATCGATGACCTCCAGCGACTGCTGCATCTCCTCGAGGCGGGCCAGGAACGAGATCCGATGCCGCAGCAGCAGCTCGAGCCTCGCCTCGGCGGTGTCGTCGCCACGCTGCGCCAATTCCGTGTACTCGCGGAGCGTCGCGATCGGCATGCCCGTCGATCGGAGTCTCGTCAGGAACACGACCCAGGACACGTCGCCCTCGCTGTAGCGGCGGTGCGTCGATGAGCTGCGGCCGATCGGACGTGGCATGAGCCCTGCGCGCTCGTAGTACCGGAGCGTGTGGACGCTCAGCCCGGTTCGTTCGGCGACGTCGGAGATGGCGTAGCCCTCGTGGAGAGTGGTCATGTCCACACGATACGACTTCGAGCGCACTCGAAGTCAAGCGCGCCACAGCCCGCGGTCAGGCGCCGTGCGGCCTCGTCGTGCTCCGCTCCGAAGACGTGTCCTGCTCGACGCGGTCGTCAGGCAGCGGGCGGGCCACGGGGATCCGGCTACCGAGGACCTGTGCCACGACGTCGCGGGCGATCTGCTGCGCCGTGAGGCCGGCATCCTCGAGGATCTGCTCGCGGGACGCGTGGTCGATGAACTCGTCCGGCACGCCGAGCTCGTCGACGGCCGTGTCGACGCCGGCCTCGCGGAGGGTCTGCCTGATGCGGGTGCCGATGCCTCCGACGCGGATGCCGTCCTCGATCGTGATCACGAGCCGGTGCGCCGCGGCGAGCTCGACGAGCGATTCGGCGACGGGGACCACCCAGCGGGGGTCGACGACGGTCGCGCCGATGCCCTGCTGGGCGAGTCGGTCCGCCACGTCGATCGCGATGGGCGCCATCGGGCCGACGGCGACGATGAGGACGTCCGGCTGCTCGGTCGTCCGGAGGACGTCGACGCCGTCGTGGAGACGCTCGACGGCCGGGAGTTCGGCGGGGGCGCTGCCCTTCGGGAACCGGATGACGGTCGGGGCGTCGTCGATCGACACGGCCTCACGCAGTTCCTCGCGCAGCCGCGAGCCATCACGCGGTGCCGCGATCCGGATACCCGGGACGACTTGCAGGATCGCGAGGTCCCAGATGCCGTGGTGGCTCGGTCCGTCGGGGCCGGTCACGCCGGCGCGGTCGAGGACGACCGTGACTCCCGCACGGTGCAGCGCGACGTCCATGAGCAGTTGATCGAAGGCACGGTTCACGAACGTCGCGTACACGGCCACCACCGGGTGCAGCCCGCCGAAGGCGAGCCCGGCCGCCGAGGTGAAGGCGTGCTGCTCGGCGATGCCGACGTCGTGCACGCGCTCGGGGAAGCGTTCGGCGAAGGCATGGAGCCCGACCGGTCGCAGCATGGCGGCGGTGATGGCGACGACGCGGTCGTCGGCCTCGGCTACCGCGAGCATCTCCTCGCTGAACACGGCCGTCCAGGACGGGCGGGCGGCCGCCCCGACGGGCTCCCCGGTCTCGGGGTCGATCACGCCGACGGCATGGAACTGATCGGCGTCGTCGTCCCGTGCCGGCTGGAAGCCACGACCCTTCTCGGTGATCGCGTGGACGATCACCGGTGCGCCGTAGTGCTTCGCCTGGGTCAGGGCCTCCTCCATCGCGTGGATGTCGTGTCCGTCGACCGGCCCGATGTACTTGATGTCGAGGTTGGAGTAGAGCGCCTCGTTGTTCGTGAGACGGGACAGGAACCCGTGGGCGCCTCCGCGGACACCCCGATAGAGCGCGCGTCCCGGACCGCCGAGGAGGTTGAAGGCCCGCTGACTGCGCTCGCGCAGGTCGCGATAGCTCCGGCGGGTCCGCACGCCGCTCAGGAACCGCGCCATACCGCCGATGGTCGGCGCGTAGGACCGGCCGTTGTCGTTGACGATGATGACGAGCCGGCGGGTGTTGTCGTCGCTGATGTTGTTGAGCGCCTCCCACGTCATGCCGCCCGTCAGTGCGCCGTCGCCGACGACCGCGACCACATGGCGCTCGTCCTGCCCGGTCATCTGGAAGGCGCGGGAGATGCCGTCCGCCCAGCTGAGCGAGCTCGAGGCGTGCGAGCTCTCGACGATGTCATGCTCGGATTCGGAACGCTGCGGGTAGCCGGCGAGGCCGCCGCGGGTCCGCAGCCCGGAGAACTCCTGACGGCCGGTCAGGAGTTTGTGGACGTAGGACTGGTGACCGGTGTCGAACACCATCGGATCCGTCGGGGAGTCGAACACCCGGTGCATCGCGATCGTGAGCTCGACGACGCCGAGGTTCGGACCGAGGTGTCCGCCGGTCTTCGAGACGTTCGCGATGAGGAAGGCGCGGATGTCGCCGGCGAGTTCGACGAGCTCCGCCTCGGAGAGGCCGTCGAGATCCCGGGGTCCGTTCACCTGATCGAGCACTGTCACGCTGTCGTCCCTCCACCGTGGGCCGACCGATCGCTCGGAGCCCGTCTTTCGAGTGTACGCGTCGTGGGCGGGGTGGGCGGCGAACGCCGCAGGCCGGCCCCGACGGTTGCTGTCGGGACCGGCCTGGTGGTAGAGCCTCGTCGTCAGACGAGGCTGCGGAGCACGTACTGCAGGATGCCGCCGTTGCGGTAATAGTCGGCTTCACCTGGCGTGTCGATGCGGACGACCGCGTCGAACTCGACCGGCTCCTTGCCGGGAGCCGAGTGCTCGCTCGGGACGGCGCTCACGCGGACCGTCTTCGGCGTGGTGCCGTTGTTGAGCTCCTCGAGACCGGCGATCGACACGATCTCCGTGCCGTCGAGTCCGAGGGAGGCCCAGCTCTCGCCTTCCGGGAACTGCAGTGGGACGACGCCCATACCGATGAGGTTCGAGCGGTGGATGCGCTCGAAGCTCTCGGTGATGACCGCCTTGACACCGAGGAGGCTCGTGCCCTTCGCCGCCCAGTCGCGGGAGGAACCGGAGCCGTACTCCTTGCCACCGAAGATGACGAGGGGCGTGCCCTCGGCCTGGTAGTTCTGCGACGCGTCGTAGATGAACGACTGCGGTGCGTCGGGCTGCGTGAAGTCGCGGGTGTAGCCGCCCTCCACACCGTCGAGCAGCTGGTTCTTCAGGCGGATGTTCGCGAACGTGCCGCGGATCATGACCTCGTGGTTGCCGCGGCGCGAGCCGTAGGAGTTGTAGTCCTTCCGACCGACACCGTGCTCGTCGAGGTACCGGCCTGCGGGCGAGTCGGCCTTGATGTTGCCGGCCGGGCTGATGTGGTCGGTCGTGACCGAGTCGCCGAGCTTCGCGAGGACGCGCGCACCGACGATGTCGGAGACGGGGGTCGTCTCCATGGTCATGCCGTCGAAGTACGGGGGCTTCCGCACGTACGTCGACTCCTCGTCCCACTCGAAGGTCGAGCCCTCTGGGGTCTGGAGCGAACGCCAGCGCTCGTCGCCGTCGAAGACGCCGCTGTACTCGTGGTCGAACATCTCCTTGTTGATGGAGGTGTCGATCGTGTCCTGGACCTCTGCCGCGTCGGGCCAGATGTCCTTCAGGAAGATGTCGTTGCCGTCCGCGTCGACACCCAGGGCGTCGACCTCGAAGTCGAAGTTCATCGACCCCGCGAGGGCGTAGGCGATGACCAACGGCGGGCTCGCCAGGTAGTTCATCTTGACGTCCGGGTTGATCCGGCCCTCGAAGTTGCGGTTGCCCGAGAGGACGGCGGTGACGGCGAGGTCGTTGTCCTGGACGGCGGTCGAGATCTCGTCGAGCAGCGGACCGGAGTTGCCGATGCAGGTCGTGCAGCCGTAGCCGACCGTGTAGAAGCCGAGGTCCTCGAGGTACTCGGTGAGACCGGCCTTCGCGTAGTAGTCGGTGACGACCTTGGACCCCGGAGCGAGCGTGGTCTTGACCCACGGCTTCGCCTTCAGGCCCTTCTTGCTCGCGTTCCGGGCCAGGAGGCCTGCGGCCAGCATGACCGACGGGTTCGAGGTGTTGGTGCACGAGGTGATCGCGGCGATAGCGACGGCGCCGTGGTCGAGGGTGAAGTCGACCCCGTTCTCCTCGAGGGTGACCTGGGTCGGCTTCGAGAGGGACGCCGGAGCGTGGCTGCGGTGCGTGTGGTGGTGGTGGTTGTTCTCGTCCTCGTCCTGCGGCGTGGTGCCGGCCGGGTCGGAGGCGGGGAAGGAACCGGCGCCGACGAGGTCGACGATGTCGTGCTCGACCGTTGCGTAGTCGACGAGGTCCCGCTCGAACTGCGACTTGGCGTCGCTCAGCTCGATGCGGTCCTGCGGGCGCTTCGGGCCGGCGATCGACGGCACGACGGTGGCGAGGTCGAGTTCGAGGTACTCGCTGAAGACCGGCTCGACGTCCGCGTCGTGCCAGAGCTTCTGGGTCTTGGCGTAGGCCTCGACCAGCGCGATCTGCTCCTCGCTGCGGCCGGTGAGGCGCAGGTAATCGAGCGTGACGTCGTCGATCGGGAACATGGCGGCCGTCGAGCCGAACTCGGGGCTCATGTTGCCGATGGTGGCGCGGTTCGCGAGCGGCACCTCGGCGACGCCTGCTCCGTAGAACTCGACGAACTTGCCGACGACCCCGTGCTTGCGGAGCATCTGAGTGATGGTGAGGACGACGTCCGTCGCCGTGACGCCCGTCGGGATGGAGCCGTTCAGCTTGAAGCCGACGACCTTCGGGATGAGCATGGAGACGGGCTGGCCGAGCATGGCGGCCTCCGCCTCAATGCCGCCGACGCCCCAGCCGAGCACGCCCAGGCCGTTGACCATGGTCGTGTGCGAGTCGGTGCCGACACAGGTGTCGGGGTAGGCGCGCAGGACGCCGCCGACCTCGCGCGTCATGGTGACGCGAGCGAGGTACTCGATGTTGACCTGGTGCACGATGCCGGTTCCCGGCGGAACGACCTTGAAGTCGTCGAACGCCGTCTGACCCCAGCGGAGGAACTGGTACCGCTCGCCGTTGCGCTCGTACTCGAGTTCGACGTTGCGCTCGAGCGCGTTCTCGCTGCCGAAGAGGTCGGCGATGACCGAGTGGTCGATGACCATCTCGGCCGGGGCGAGCGGGTTGATCTTGTCGGCGGAACCGCCGAGTGCCTCGACCGCTTCGCGCATGGTGGCGAGGTCGACGATGCACGGCACGCCGGTGAAGTCCTGCATGACGACACGGGCCGGGGTGAACTGGATCTCGGTGTCGGGGTCCGCGGTCGGAACCCAGTCGCCGATAGCCCGGATGTGCGCCTCGGTGATGTTGGCACCGTCTTCGGTGCGCAGCAGGTTCTCGAGGAGCACCTTGAGGCTGAACGGCAGCTTCTCGTGACCCTCCACCGTGTCGATGCGATAGATCTCGTAGTCGGTCGTCCCGACAGTCAGGGTGTCTTTCGCCCCGAAGCTGTTCACGGTGGACATATCGTCTTCTCCTTCGTTGGCGGCGGCGAGTGCTCACTCACGTGCGTTCCGACCAATCTTGCTGCTGGCGGGTGCTCCGCGGCTAGCAAGGCTTGCCTAACTACAGGCTCGGGCTCGTCGTGTCATCTCGGCATCGCTCATCTATCTTGATGTCGAGACAATTCTAGCATCGAGGATGAGGTCCTCCCGACATGACGAGAGCCCGGCCCGAGACGCGCTGACGCGTCGGGCCGGGCTCTCGGCGGATCACTCGGTGGATGCCTGCGGCGCCTTCGGGAACACGGCGCGGACGACGAGCCAGCTGAGGACGAGTAGCGGCGCGTAGAGCGGGATGCCCATGAGGAGCCGGAGCGTCCCGAGGAGTTCGACGTTCCCACTGAAGTAGAGGGGCAGCTGCACGAGGAGTCGTGCGGCGAACATTGCCACCCACACCAGCGTGAGCCACCGCATGGCGCGTCGTTGTCCGGGGTGGGACCGCCAGCTCGTGCCGCTGCCCATGAGGTAGCCGGCCACGAGCCCGACGACGGGCCACCCGACGAGCACCGAGACGAGGAGGGCCACGGCGTAGGCGCCGTTGGTCCAGAACCCGACGACGTAGAAGTCCTCCGCGCGCCCGGACAGCAGAGCCAGGGCTGCTGAGAGTGCGATCCCGAGGAGGCCGCCGACGGCCTGCGTGACCGGCTGCCGCTGGACGAGGCGTGCCACGGAGAAGAGGACCCCGAGTGCGACCGGAGCGATGATCGACGGGACCAGGTCGAGGGTCAGCGTGTAGACGACGAGGAACAGGAGTCCGGGCAGGATCGCCTCGACGATGCCGCGCACGCCGCCCATGGCGAGCAGCAGTGCCTTGCCGGTGGGGGCGTCGCCCTCGGCCATCGCGCCCAGACCGGACTTGCGTGCGGCGGCACCGAACGCGGCGGACATCGATTCACCGAGCCGCTGCCGATCCGTGTCACCCGTGGCGTCAGGGGAATCCGACGCGTCACGGCGCTCGACCGGGTCGACTCCGCGGGGCTCTGGTTCTCGTGCGTCCGTCATCGACTACGCGCTCGTGGCTGTCGGCATGCGCAGCGGGATGAGGTCGCGCGGCGGCATGGGCGAGTTGCCCCGGACGACGACGAGGCTGCGGAAGAGGTCGTCCACGAGCGCTGCGGCGTCCGGCTTCGACGCGCCCTCCCCCGCGACGACGCCGCGGAGGAACCAGCGCGGACCGTCGACGCCGATGAAGCGTGCCAAGTGGGTCGCGTCGGTGCCTGCGGCACCACCGGTCGGTACCTCGGCGACGAGCTCCGGGCCGAACTCGCCTTCGCGCTCGGTCACGGTGCCGCCCTGCTGGGCGATCTGCTCGGCGATCTGCGCGCGGGTCTCGTTCCACAGGCCGGTCGACCGCGGGGCGGCGAACGGCTGGACCTGCAGGGTGGAACCGGCGTAGTCGAGGCCGACCGCGACGACGCGCTTCGTCGCCTCCTCCACCTCGAGGCGGAGGTTCAGACCTTCCCGCGGCAGCACCTTGACGCCACCGAGGTCGATGTAGGGGCGGACGGGGTTGGCCTCGCTCTCGTCGAACGGGCCGGCGGTCTCGCGGTCCTCGGGTGCGGACTTCGCGTCGTCGGGCAGCTCCGCGTCGAGGTCGAGGTCGGGGAGGTCTTCGAGTTCGCTCATGCGAGGGTTCCTGTCTGCGCGGCACCGTCGGTGCTGATGGTTGGGTCGGTGGCGGCCGGTGACGCGGCGAGCGAGCCGACGCCGGTCGAACCGAAGCCTCCGGCTCCACGAGCGCTGCCTGGCAATCGCTCCACCGGGATGAAGTTGGCCCGGGACACCGGCATCACGATGAGCTGGGCGATGCGGTCGCCCGGCTCGACGGTGAAGGAGGTGTGACGGTCGGTGTTGAGGAGCGTGACCTTGATCTCGCCGCGATATCCGGCGTCGACCGTGCCGGGTGAGTTGACGACGGTGATGCCGTGTTTCGCCGCGAGGCCGCTTCGCGGGACGACGAACGCGGCATGGCCGTCGGGCAGGGCGATCGAGACGCCGGTGCCGACGAGGGCGCGCTCACCCGGTTCGAGCACGACGTGTTCGGCGGACACGAGATCCGCACCCGCATCGCCGGGGTGTGCATAGCCGGGCAGATCCGGCGCGATAATGAGTACGTCAACGCTTTCGGTCACGAATCGAGGGTAGTGCAGTTCTCTGAGACAAGGCAGACATGCAGCCGTACCGTGAAACCCTCTGGCCCAGCCCCTGGGTCATCATCGCCCTCGCCCTCGTGGTGCCGGCGACCATGCTTGTCCTCGCGCCCGTTTCACTCGCGGCGGGGATCGTCGGGGCGGTGGTGCTGTACGGCGGATGCCTTGCGCTGGCGTTCGGGACGGCGCCGAGGATCCAGGTCTCCGAGTCGAGCCTCTCGGTCGGGAAGGCGTCGATCCCGCTCGGGTTCATCGGTGAGGTCGTGGTGTACACCGGGACGGACGCGACCGCTCAGCTCCGCACCAAGCTCGATGCACGCGCCTGGCTCATGATCCGCGGGTGGGTGCACAGCCTCGTGAAGGTGGAGATCGTCGATCCGGCCGATCCGACGCCGTACTGGCTGCTGTCGTCCCGTCGCCCGCAGGCCCTCGCGGACGCGATCGCCAGCGCGCGCACGCACGCCTGAGGCTGCCGCCGCTCGAATCTGCAACGACAGAACCCCTCCGGATCGTGATCCGGAGGGGTTCTGTCTGCCGCTCGCGCGGCGATGCTGTCAGGCTGCGCACTCCGCGCAGATCGGGCCGAACTTGCCCTCGTGGTCGAGCTGCGAGCGGTGCTTCACCAGGAAGCACTCCATGCAGGTGAACTCGTCCGCCTGGGGCGGGAGCACGACGACGTCGAGGTCGAGGTCGGAGAGGTCGGATCCACCCAGGTTGTAGTCACCCGGGTTGTCAGCGTCTTCGGAGTCGACGACTCCGGACAGCTTGTCTGGAACGCGCTCCTTCAGGGCCTCGATCGACTCGGAATCGTCGTCGGTCTTGCGGGGAGCGTCGTAATCAGTTGCCATGCCTATCCACTTCTCGATGCCGTCGGAACAAAATCGGCGGGCACAGTTTGCATCAGTTCCGCATGAATTGCAAACCGTGTTCGGGAGGGTGTGCGGAACCTTCCCGTGCAACTGACGGCACGCCCGGCGTATTCCCCGAATACGCCCGTGATCCGTGAGAACGTGGGTCAATCACGTGGCACGCTGAGAGGCATTCATCATGCAGGAATTGAAGGTAGTCGGAGCGGAGCTCGGCGCTCTGATCGTTGCAGATCGGAACGAGGAGGAATACCGCCTCATCGTCGACGATTCGTTCCACGTCCACCTGCGGCGGGCGAAGCCGGCCGGTGCGCCGATCGGTGGGAACACCAAGATCTCTCCGAGGGAAGTGCAGGCGCACATCCGCAGCGGGCTCTCCGCCGAGGACGTCGCAGCGGTCACCGGTGCCTCGCTGGAGTATGTGCAGCGGTTCGAGGGTCCGGTGATGGCGGAGCGCGAGCACATCGTCGGCACCGCCCTCGGCGTCGCCGTCCTGCCGACGACCGACACGTCGGCCGACGACATCGAGGCCACCTTCGGGAACGTCATCCGGGCTCGACTCGAGAAGCTCGGCGCTACCGACGAACGGTGGACGAGCTGGAAGGAACCCGAGGGCGGCTGGATCGTCAAGCTGTCCTTCACTGCCGACCAGGTCGACCACGACGCCCGCTGGGCGTTCGAGCCGAAGAAGCTCGCCCTCACGCCCATCGGGAGTGAAGCCACGACCCTCTCGCGTCAGGGCGACCTACCGGCCGCGCTGATCCCCCGGTTGCGTGCGGTCGACACCGACGACTCCCCCGACACCTCACGCTTCGACAGCGGCGCGTTCTCCCTGGACCGGGTATCGACGCCGCAGCAGTCCGAGACCGACCGGCCCGCGGAGACGCGTCCGATCGAGCCGTTGCCGTTCGCGGCCGACACGGGCTTCGGCCGTGCACCGTCCTCGAAGGCTGCGACCCAGGCCGCAATCAACCGTGAGGCGTCGAGCCCCGAGCAGCACAACCAGACCGCCGACCTGTTGGAGGCGCTCCGCAAGCGCCGTGGCGAGCGGGAGGCCGCTCCCAGCGAACCCGAACCGGCCGAGCGCCCCAGTGCGCCGCACGCCGTCCCGGATCAGCAGACGCCGCTGGCGGTGTTCGACACCGGTGAGTTCGAGGCGGCGCAGCAGCGACGCGCGGGCGATGCCGAATCCTCCGATGGTGGCGCGCCGTCCGGGGCCAAGGCGCGCCGCGGCCGAGCGTCGATGCCGTCCTGGGACGAGATCGTGTTCGGTGCGAAGTCCGACGACGACCCGGTCTGATCGGTCAGGGCTTCAGGGCTCGTAACGACCGAGGCCGAGGAGCGGTATCCGGCGTTCGTCGTCGGTGAGCGATCCGTGCTGTCCGATCATGCCCCTCGCGCTCTGATCGGCGGGACGTGAATCGTAGTAGGCGATGCGCTTGCGGGCGGCCACGATGACGTCGCCGATGCGCGGCAGCACCTCAGGGTCGATCTCGCCGTACCAGCCGTGGTCGACCGCCTGCTCGCGTGTCGCGATCCAGGCGCGGCCACCTTCCTCGGCTCGCCAGGCCTCAGCCAGGCGCTCCCGATCCGCCGGACCCGCATCGGCGTCGAGATAGAGGTGGAGGCATCGGGGCTCCCCGCCGATGTGGCGGACACCGGCGACCAGCTCGGGGACCTGGTCGAAGAGCACGTGCTGGTGGGGTGCGACGTCGATCACCCCGTGGTCGGCGGTGACGAGCGCGCCGGTCGACGCGGGCAGACGGGACGACCACCGCTTGAGATCGCCGTCGAGTTCCTCGAGGAGCGCCGTCCAGCGTCCCGACTCCCACCCGTACTCGTGCGCCGCCTGATCGAGCTCGGGGACGTACACGTAGCTGAGTGTGGGTCCGGCGGTCGTGGACGCGATCTCGCGGGCCGCGTCGAGGCGGTCCGCCATCGAGCGTCCTGCCCGGTAGTCCGCCCCTCGGAGCACGGCCCGGGTGAAGCCCGACTTGCGGTATCGCTCCTGACCGATCACCGTCGTCGTGACGCCCTCGGCTCTCGCCCGCTCGAACACGGTCGGGAGGCGCTGCCAGGTCTCGGGCACCATGCCGGCGTCCCAGCCGCTGAGCTGGTTCACGACCCGGTCGCCCGCCACGTCCCGTGCTCGGTAGCTGACGAGGCCGTGCCGACCCGGCAACGCCCCCGTGGTCAGCGTCGCGATCCCGGCAGCGGTCGTCGACGGGAACGCCGACGTCGTGGTGGAGCGCGGACCGAGGCGCGGCGCGAGGAACCGAGCGTGGGCGGCTGCTCCACGGAGGTTCGCGGCGCCGAGGCCGTCGACGAGGACGACGACGGCATGATCGGCCGCGGGCAGCGATCCACCGCCCACCGTCAGGGATGCGAGGCAATCCGGGAGGACACCGGCAAGGCTGCGTGACTCCGGATCGACCGTCGGTAGCATGGTGGTCATCGGGCTCAGTCTCGCACACCGCGCTGACGACCACGCCCCGCCATCCTCGCCGAGCACCGGCTCGACTCCCCTCAGCAGAGACACGGAATGACCCGCCAACAGCAGACCCCGCCGACGGAGACCAGTGGCGAGCGCATCGAGGACATCGATGTCTCGTCGGAGATGCAGACCTCCTTCCTGGAGTACGCCTATTCGGTCATCTACGCCCGCGCCCTCCCCGACGCGCGCGACGGCCTGAAGCCGGTGCAGCGCCGCATCCTCTACCAGATGACCGAGATGGGCCTGCGCCCGGATCGTGGCCACGTGAAGTCGGCCCGCGTCGTCGGCGAGGTGATGGGGAAGTTGCACCCGCACGGCGACACGGCGATCTACGACGCCCTCGTCCGCCTCGCACAACCCTTCACGCTCCGCGTCCCGCTCATCGACGGGCACGGGAACTTCGGCTCACTCGACGACGGGCCCGCCGCGCCGCGGTACACGGAGGCCCGGCTGGACGCCGCCGCGCTCGCCCTGACGGCCGACCTCGACGAGGACGTCGTCGACTTCGTCCCGAACTACGACAACCAGTTCATGCAGCCCGAGGTCCTCCCGGCCGCGTTCCCGAACCTCCTCGTGAACGGCGCCAGTGGTATCGCGGTCGGTATGGCGACCAACATGGCGCCGCACAACCTCGTCGAGGTGATCGGCGCCGCACGGCACCTCCTCGCGCACCCCCAGGCCACCCTCGAGGACCTGATGGAGTTCGTCCCGGGTCCCGACCTGCCCTCCGGCGGCACGATCGTCGGACTGGACGGCATCAAGGACGCCTACGCCACCGGTCGCGGCTCCTTCAAGACCCGCGCCAAGGTCTCCGTCGAAGCGGTCACCGCGCGGAAGACCGGTCTGGTCATCACCGAACTGCCCTACCTGGTCGGTCCGGAGAAGATCATCGAGAAGATCAAGGACGGCGTCAGCTCCAAGAAGCTCAACGGCATCTCCGACGTCACCGACCTGACGGACCGCATCCACGGGCTCCGCCTCGTGATCGGGATCAAGACCGGATTCTCCCCCGAGGCCGTCCTGGAGCAGCTCTACCGCTACACACCACTCGAGGACTCCTTCAGCATCAACAACGTCGCGCTCGTCGACGGTGGCCCGCAGACGCTCGGCCTCCGGGACCTGCTGCAGGTGTACGTCGACCACCGCATCAGCGTGGTCACCCGCAGGAGCCGGTTCCGATTGGCGAGACGCAAGGAACGCCTCCACCTCGTGGAGGGGCTCCTCATCGCCATCCTCGACATCGACGAGGTCATCCAGGTCATCCGCGCGAGCGACGACTCCGAACAGGCCCGCGCGCGCCTCATCGAGGTCTTCGACCTCTCGCAGCTCCAGGCCGAGTACATCCTCGAACTCCGTCTCCGACGACTCACCAAGTTCTCGCGGATCGAGCTCGAGGCCGAGCGCGACAAGCTGTTGGCCGAGATCGCCGAACTCGAGCGGTTGCTCGGGAGGCAACGACTCATCCGCGCGGCGGTCTCCGCAGAGCTCGCTGCGGCGGCCGAGCAGTTCGGCACACCGCGCCGGACCATGCTGACGAACGCGAAGCCGAGCGTCGCGACCACGGGCCGGGGGAAGAGCGCCCCGGTCCTCGAGCTCGCCGACACCCCGTGCCGCGTCTACCTCAGCGCGACCGGACGGGCGCTCCGCGTCGACCTCGAGCAGGACGCGCCCGCACCACGACCCGGTCGACGGAGCAAGCACGATGCGATCCTGAGCGTCGTCGAGACCACGAGCCGCACCGAACTCGGTGCAGTCACGAGTCTCGGTCGCGTCATCCGGTTCACCCCGCTCGACCTCCCCGCGGTGCCGGCGGCCTCCATCCAGCTCGCGGCCGGAGTCCGGATGGGCGAGTACCTCTCGCTCCCGAACCGCGATGAGCGCGTGCTGGCGATCGTCTCGCTGACCTCGGAGCAGCCGATCGTGCTGGGAACCGAGACCGGCGTGGTCAAGCGGGTCATCCCCGGCGACCTGCCGAACAAGCCGGATTTTGAGGTCATCACGCTCAAGCCGCGCGACCACGTCGTCGGGGCGACGCAGGTCGGCGACGACGCGGAGCTCGTCTTCGTCGCCTCCGACGCACAGCTGCTCCGTTTCCCCGCGACGTCCGTCCGTCCGCAGGGGCGGGCCGCGGGTGGCATGGCCGGCATCAACCTGGCAGCCGGTGCGAAGGTCATCTCGTTCACGGCGGTCCTGCCCACCGACGACGTCGTCGTCGTGACGGTCGCGACCAATTCGCTGACCCTCGCCGGAACGGACACCGGGAGCGCGAAGGTGTCGGAGTTCTCCGAGTTCCCCGCCAAGGGTCGCGCCACCGGCGGTGTCCGATCGCAACGCTTCCTGAAGGGCGAGGACCAGCTGGCCGTCGCGTGGGTCGGCGCCGCTCCGGCACACGCCGTCGGGACGGACGGGACACCGCGGACGCTCCCAGAGGTCGGCGCGAAGCGGGATGCCTCAGGGGTGCCGCTCGACGCCCCCGTCGGGTTCATCGGCGGCGCGATCACCGCACCGGCGGCACCGGCGACGGACGACGCGGTAGCGAGCGACGAATCGTCCTGATCGGAGCTGCACACCGACGAAGGCCCGGATCGAGCGCACTGCTCGATCCGGGCCTTCGTCGTCGGTGCTGCGCCCGATGGACGACCGACGATCAGACGTCGATGCTCTCCCGCGACAGCCGGTCGGAGCTGTCGACGATGAACTCCTTCCGCGGGGCGACGTCGTTGCCCATGAGGAGTTCGAAGATCCGTCCGGCCGACTCCGCATCCTCGACCCGGACACGCCGCAGCGTCCGGTGACGGCGGTCCATGGTGGTCGTGGCCAGCTGGTCGGCGTCCATCTCCCCCAGGCCCTTGTAGCGCTGGATCGGTTCCTGGTGCTTCTTGCCGGTGCGCTTGAGATCGCTGAGCACCGCGTGCAGTTCGGCTTCGGAGTAGGTGTAGATCGTCTCGTTCGGCTTGGACCCGGGGTTCATGAGGATGACGCGGTGGAGCGGCGGTACCGCGGCGAACACGCGGCCCGCTTCGATCAGCGGACGCATGTACCGGAAGAAGAGCGTGAGCAGGAGCGTCCGGATGTGGGCGCCGTCGACGTCGGCGTCGCTCATGAGGATGATCTTGCCGTAGCGGGCGGCGTCGAGATCGAACGATCGTCCGGAGCCCGCTCCGATGACCTGGATGATGGACGCGCACTCCGCGTTCGACAGCATGTCGGAGACGGAGGCCTTCTGCACGTTGAGGATCTTGCCTCGGATCGGGAGCAGCGCCTGGTAGGAGCTGTCTCGGGCGAGCTTCGCCGTGCCCAGCGCCGAGTCGCCCTCGACGATGAAGAGTTCACTGGACTCGAGGTTGCCCGAGCGGCAGTCGACCAGCTTGGCCGGGAGCGACGAGTTCTCGAGCGCGTTCTTGCGGCGTTGCGTCTCCTTGTGCGTCCGCGCGGAGATCCGGGACTTCATCTCCGACACGATCTTCTCGAGCACGAGCGCGGTCTGCGCCTTGTCGTCGCGCTTGGTCGAGGCGAACCGCTCCTTGAGCTCCTTCGTGACGACGTTGGCGACGATGGCGCGGACGGCCGGCGTGCCGAGGATCTCCTTCGTCTGGCCCTCGAACTGCGGCTCGGCGAGACGCACCGTCAGCACCGCCGTGAGGCCCGCGAGGACGTCGTCCTTCTCGAGCTTGTCCGAGCCGACCTTGAGTCGGCGGGCGTTCTGCTCCACCTGGGCGCGGAGGAACTTCAGCAGGCCCTGATCGAATCCGAGTTGGTGCGTGCCGCCCTTCGGCGTCGCGATGATGTTGACGAAGCTGCGCATGACCGTCTCGTACCCGGTCCCCCACCTCAGCGCGATGTCAACCTCCGCCTCGCGCTCCACCTCGGTGGCGACCATGGTGCCCGACGGAGACAGCACCGGGACGGTCTCGGTGAACGTCCCGCTGCCGGTGAGGCGCCAGGTGTCCGTGAGTGCGGTGTCTACCGCGAGGTGGTCGACGAACTCGGAGATCCCGCCCTCGTAGCGGAACACCGCCTCGGTCGGCTCCTCGACGGTCTCGTCGCGGATGTGGATCCCGAGTCCCTTGATGAGGAAGGCGGTCTGGCGCGCGCGGCCGAGGAGCTCCTCGGCCTGGAACTGGGCGCCCTTCGTGAAGATCTGGCGGTCGGCCCAATAGCGGATCCGGGTACCGGTCACGCCGCGCTTGGTCTTGCCGATGACGCGGAGTTCACTCTGCTTCTCGAACGGCGTGAACGGTGCGTCCGGGGTCGGCTCCCCCGTGTCGGCGAAGATCCCCGGCTCACCGCGGTGGAAGGACATGGCGTAGGTCTTGCCGCCGCGATCGACCTCGACGTCGAGCCGCTCGGACAGGGCGTTGACGACTGATGCGCCGACGCCGTGCAGCCCGCCGGACGCGGCGTAGGAACCGCCGCCGAACTTCCCGCCGGCGTGGAGCTTGGTGAAGACGACCTCGACACCGGAGAGGCCGGTCTTCGGTTCGATGTCCACCGGGATGCCACGCGCGTGGTCGCGCACCTCGACGCTCTGATCGGTGTGGAGGACGATCTCGATCTGATCGCCGTACCCGCCGAGTGCCTCGTCGACGGAGTTGTCGATGATCTCCCAGAGGCAATGCATGAGGCCACGCGAGTCGGTGGAACCGATGTACATGCCCGGTCGCTTGCGCACCGCCTCGAGGCCTTCGAGGACGGAGAGATGCCTGGCGGAGTAGTCGCTGCTCACGCTTCCCAGCGTAGTCGTCGCCGCCGACACGCCGAGGGAGACACTCGGCGCGTGGTCGTCCGGACCAGCTCGACGGCGCGTTGTCGCGGGCCGTCGACCCATCCGGCTGCGCGGTTGATCCGAATCATCTACGCGCACAGCGAAAAGAGCACGGAATGGGACCCCGTTGTGACAATCGCGTGCTTTCATGAGTACTACGAGTTTCGTAGCCGCCCGAGTCAGGAGGAGCACATGTCACAGACTGCTACCGAGAGCACGCCGAGTGACCTCGACGCCCAGCAACTGACTGCCGCCGATCGTTGCGATCTGTGCGGAGCACAGGCCTACATCCGCGTGCAGATGAACAGCGGTGAGCTGCTGTTCTGCGCGCACCACGGCAAGAAGTACCAGGAGAAGCTGACGCAGGTCGCGACCGACTGGCACGACGAGTCCGCACGACTCTTCACCGAGCAGCGCGCCTAGTCCGTCGGCATCATGACGAAGGGCCCCGGATCCGAGATCCGGGGCCCTTCGTCATGTCATCGAGGAGGCGCGGTCTCAGACCAGCGCGGGCTCGTTCACCCGCGGCCTCAACCGAGAGCGGAGACGATCTGCGCTCTGGCGTTGGCGGCGATCTCGTCGAGGGCGTGGAGTTCCGGTGATTCGTCGAGCATCGAGGTGCCCGCGGCGACCGTGATCGCCAGACGGAGCAGCCGATCGGCCAGCTCCGGGTTCTTGGCGAGGACGGGACCGTGCAGGTGGGTTCCGACGAAGGGGCCGACCAGCGCACCCTCCGTGCCGTCGCCGTTGCCTCGTCCGTGCTGCACGGCGCCGATCGACTCGACGCCCGTCCCGGCTCGGAAGTCCCGCCCGTGGTTCTCGTACCCGACGAGTACCGGGGCGTCGAGCTCGAGGCCGCCGCTCGGAACGACGACGAGGTCGTCACTCGCCCGCGTGCGCCGCAACGGGGCGTCGCCCTCGATGATGGCGAGGCCCTCGACCCAGCTCCCCGGCGCGAGCTCGAGCCGACGAGTGAGGAGCTTCCACCCGTTGGCGACCGCGAGGACGGGCACGCCGGCCTCCACCCAGGCGATGAACGCGTCGCGGAACGGCCGGAGCGCCTCGAGCACCTGTGGCGCCGACGGGTCGTCGCACGACCCGAGGACGACCGCGTGGACCGTGCTCGGGAGCTCGGCGACCGACTCGACCGGGACGAGCTCGACGGCGAGGCCACGCGCGCGCGCCCGGCGAGCGAGGACCGCACCGTTCTCGGCGTCGCCGTTCACATTGCAGCTCGAGGGCAGGAGGACGGCGATGGTGATCGTCGGCTCGGTCGTCATGCGTCGTCCTGATCGTTCGAGGCGAGGCCGAGGTGCGCGCGGGTGCGGCGCATCGAGTCGGCGGTGAAGATCACGGTCTTCCGGCCGTGCGCGGGCGCCGGGAGGGCGAGGAACGCGTCCAACGCCGTGCCGAGGTCCGGTTCGATGCGGTCGATCTCGACGCCGTCGTAGCCCAGCTGCAGCGCGGCCTCCCAGGCCTTGGACCCCGACACGAGCGCCACACGACCGAGCTTGGACGTGTCGACCGGCCAGAGGTACGAGGGATCGCGGACGTCGCTCCCGACGGCGACCAGGATCTGCTCGGTGTCGGCCGCCAGGCTGTCCACGTTGAGCTGGTAGCTCGCGGGGTTCTGGACGAGGACGAATTCGACCTCGACACCGCGGACGGTCGTCACCTCACCGCGGCCGAACACCGGCGTGAGCGCGCGGAACGACTCCGCCGCGGTGGTGAGCTGGAATTCGGGACCGAGGATCGCGGCGGCGCCGGAGAGGGCGGCAGCCGCATCCACGGCGTAGTGCACGCCTCGGGCCGGCAGACGGAACCGGACGGTCTCGCCGCGGTGGGTGATGGACACCAGGTCGCCCTCGAGGGCTTCGACGACGGTTCCGGAACCGGGATCGACCCGATCGGACGAGGTCGTGCTGTACCCGAGGCCGCGTGCGCTGGCACCGAGCACGACCGTCGAGACGCCGTACCGCCATCGCGTCGCGTCGCTGCCCGGCGCGACGGCGTCGACGAGCGCGTCATCGCCGTTCAGGACGAGCGACGTGCTCGATCGGGCAGCGATCGCGTCGAGCATGCGCGCCACCATGGCAGCGTCGTGGAAGCGGTCGATCTGGTCGACGGACACGTTGGTCAGGATGACGTGGGCGGGCGAGAGTCGCGGCGCGATGAGCGCTCCGTGTCCTTCGTCCATCTCGAGCACCCCGAGCTCGGCGTCGATCCGGCCGCGGAGGTCGGCTCGTTCGAGGAGGGCCGAGGTGAGGCCCTGGGAGATGTTCGCCGTGGACGGGTTCGTGAAGACCGACACACCGTGGGCACGCAGGATGCCGACGAGCATCTTGGTGGTCGTCGATTTCCCGCTCGAGCCGCTCACGATCACGAGACCACGCGGGAAGGCGTTCAGCGTGTCGGGGAGGAACCCGGGCGCGATGCGGTTGACCACGAGGCCGGGAACGGCCGATCCCCCGCCCGGCTTGCGCAGCCTGGCGAGGAATCGGACGGCACGACCGGCGAGGATGGCCGGGGCGTAGCGCATGCTCCTACTCGAGGTAGTCGCGGAGCGACTGGGATCGGCTCGGGTGACGCAGCTTCGCCATGGTCTTCGACTCGATCTGCCGGATGCGCTCACGGGTGACCCCGAAGGTGTCGCCGATCTGGTCGAGCGTCTTCGGCATGCCGTCGCCGAGGCCGAAGCGCATCCGGATGACGCCCGCTTCCCGCTCGGAGAGCGAGTCGAGGAGCGACTCCAGCTGCTTCTGCAGCATCGTGAAGCTGACGGCGTCGGCCGGCACGACCGCCTCGGTGTCCTCGATGAGGTCGCCGAACTCGCTGTCGCCGTCCTCGCCGAGGGGCGTGTGCAGCGAGATGGGCTCGCGGCCGTACTTCTGGACCTCGATGACCTTCTCAGGCGTCATGTCGAGTTCGCGGCTGAGCTCCTCGGGCGTGGGCTCGCGGCCCAGGTCCTGCAGCATCTGCCGCTGGACGCGGGCGAGCTTGTTGATGACCTCGACCATGTGCACCGGGATGCGGATGGTGCGCGCCTGGTCGGCCATGGCACGCGTGATGGCCTGACGGATCCACCAGGTCGCGTAGGTGGAGAACTTGAAGCCCTTGGTGTAGTCGAACTTCTCGACCGCGCGGATGAGGCCGAGGTTGCCCTCTTGGATGAGGTCGAGGAACTGCATGCCGCGGCCCGTGTACCGCTTGGCGAGGCTCACGACGAGTCGGAGGTTCGCCCCGAGGAGGTGGCTCTTGGCACGGGCGCCGTCCTTCGCGACCCACTGGAGCTCACGACCGACCCGCGAGCGCTTCTCGAGGTCGGAGAGCTGGGCGAGTTTGTCCTCGGCGAAGAGGCCCGCCTCGATGCGCATCGCGAGTTCGACCTCTTCGGCCGCGTTGAGGAGCGCGACCTTACCGATCTGCTTGAGGTAGTCCTTGACCGGGTCGGCGGTGGCGCCGGTGATCGCGGCCGAGTACACCGGGATCTCGTCGTCGTCGCTGTTGGAGAGCACGAGTGCGTCGGTGGGGAGGGTGATCTCCGGCACGGACTTGTCGTCCTCCTCCTCGACCGCCTCGGTGGCGTCGCCCGCGGGCGCGTCGACCACGGCGTCGTCGGCGACGACCTCGACGACGACGTCCTCGTCGTCCGAGCCCTCATCGGGCTCCGTGCTCGACGTCGTACCCGCCTTGGCGCGGGTGGCCTTCTTGGGAGCAGCCTTCGCTCGGGTCGTGGTGGCCTTGGTGGTCCGAGCCTTCGCTGCGGGAGCCTCCGTGGCCTCGTCTGCTGGCGCTGCTTCGTCTGCGCGAGCCGTCTTGGTGGCCATAGCTGCACCTTCCTGTTCGGACCCGGCATGGACAGTCATCGCCGGATCGTCCGTGATTTCGGACATTACGAGGACCCATGTCAAGTCTTGGTGCAGTGCAACCCGAAAAGGGCCGCCGACATTCCGAGAGGTGAACGGGTCCGTGTTCCATTATAGCGCGCGCAGGAAGGCCACAGAGCCACAGGCCGTTTGTCAAGGGTGGGATCAGGGGACGAAGCGAACGCTCAGCGACGGCGCCCGAGCCTGGCTCGGACCGCGATCCACAACGGACCGACGGCGATGCCCTCGTCCTCGGCGAAGCGTCTCCGGGTGCGGGACCGGGCGACGAGCAGCATCGCCACCCCGAACCCGACCACCAGGTACTGCACGGAGAAGGCGATCCGGAAGCTGTCCATGGAGTAGTCGGCACGGGATCCCCCGCTGACCGCGTCGATGATGAGTCCGATGAGGAACATCATGACGAAGCTGGCGAGGAACCCACCGACGTTCACGATGCCGTTCGCCCCGCCGAGCGCGCGGATGGGGTTGAAGGTGCGCGCGAAGTCGAACCCGATGAGTGAACCGGGGCCCCCGACGCCGACCACGACGAACAGGACGATCACGAGCCACATCGGCGGGATGCCCGGCCAGAGGAGGAGTGCGGCCCAGGCGACGCCCATGACCGTGACGATCCCGAGCACGAGGTTGCTCCGCCGGTACGGGAAGCGGGCGGTGAGCACCCCGAGGACGGGTCCGGCGATCATGCCGGAGACCACGATCACGATGAGCAACGATGCGGCGAGGGGCTGCGGGTAGCCGAGGGCGTAGACCATGAAGGGGAAGCCCCAGAGCAGCGTGAGGACCGTGCCGGAGGACTGGGTGACGAAGTGCGACCAGAACCCGAGACGCGTCCCTGGCCGACGCAGACTGATGAGGACCTCGCGGACGACGTGGCCCCAGGTCTCCGGGCGCGGTGCCTCGTCGGAACCGGACGGCCGGTCGCGGACGACGATCAACACCCCGACGAGTGCCAGGAGGACGAGACCGGCCGCACTGAGGAACGCCGGCGACCAGCCGAAGGCGTGCAGGACGAAGGAGAACGGCACCGCCGAGAGGATCTGGCCGATCTGCCCGATGTTGCCGACCCATTGCGAGACGATCGGTACCCGACGGGTGGGGAACCAGGAGTTCACGAGCCGCAACACGGAGGTGAACACCGCGGCGTCGCCGAGGCCGACCAGCATCCGGCCGACGATCGCGCCGCCGAGTTCGGTCGTGAGACCCAGCCAGATCTGGCCCGCCATGACGACGGTCAGCCCCGCGATGATCAGGACGCGAGGCCCGAGGCGGTCGATGAGCACCCCGACCGGGACCTGCATGGCGGCGTACACGATCAACTGCGCGACCGCGAGGGTCGAGAGCGCGGCGGCGTCGATCTGGAACCGCTCGGTGGCGTCCACCGCCGCCACACCGAGCGTCGACCGCTGCATGACGGTGATGAGGTAGGCGAACACCCCGACGCCGAACACCCACCAGACGCGTCGAGATCCCACCGATCCAGCTTAGGTGGTCGAGCGGTCCTCGTCGCCGTGGCGCCGGCTCGCGAGGAACTTCTCGAGCTCCGCGGCGATCTCGTCGGCCGTCGGGAGCGCCCCGTCGATGTCGGTGAGCGGCGATTTCGGCGAGTTGTCGGCCATGTAGGCGTCGTACCGCTCCTCCAGCGTCGTGACCAGCTGGCCGAGCTCGTGGTTGGTCCCGACCTGCTCGTCGATCTTGGCGAGGAAGTCGCGGCTGTCCTCGCGGAGGCGGTCCGTGGGGAAGATGAGGCCGGTCGCCGCACTGAGGCTCTCGATCGCCGTGATCGCCGCGGCCGGGAACTCGGTGTCGGCGAGGTAATGCGGAACGAGGAGCACGAAGGCCGCGATGCTGTCGCCGCGCTCGTAGAGGCGGTACTCGAGGAGGTGGAGCACGTTGGACGGCACCTGGGTGCGGGGGCGCCAGACCGAGAGCGACTCGATGAGGTCGAACCGGTTGCCGCTGACGGTGACGCCGATCGGCCTGGTGTGCGGGACCGGCATCGGGATGGCGTGCACCCACGTGGTGTCGCTGACCCGGAAGCGGTCGACGAGCTCGAGCACGGCCGCGACGAAGCGGTCCCAGAGGAAGTCGGGCTCGAAACCGGTGAGCAGCAGGAACGGCGACCCGAGTTCGTCGTGGGCCAGCGACAGGGTCAGCCGAGGCGGCCGGTACTCCGTCAGGTGGTCCTGGTCGAACGAGATGATCGGCCGGCGGGCGCGGTAGTCGAGCAGGACGTCGGCGTCGAACTCGGCGATGACCGTCGTGTCGAGGACGTCGTCGAGGTAGGCGTTCAACTGCCCGACCGCGCCGCCGGCGTCGGAGAACCCGGTGAGCCCCGCGACGAGGTGGAGGCCGGCGGGGATGTCGATCTCCGGGTGCACCTCGTAGAGGTCGTCAGGCGTAGGCATGGTTCAACTCTAAACGGGGGTGTCGCAGCGCCCTTCCCCTCCGAGCCTCGGCCGTACCGCCGAGAGCGAACACCGGCGGCCCCGCCTCGGTCCTGAACCGCTCGTGCCTACGATGGAAGCATGACGATCCCCGTGCTCTCCGTGTTGTCCGCCGCCGTCGAGGGAATCGAGGCCGAGCTGCTCGTCCTCGCGGTGAGGAAGGGCGACGACGGACCGGAGCTCCTGGCGCCCGACGTCTACGCGCCGCTCGCGGACGAGCTGCGCGCCTCCGGAGTCACGGGATCCGAAGACCAGGTGCGACGCCTCCCGGACCGGTTCGGTGCGGCCTCCGGTCTCGTGCTGGTCGGTCTCGGCCCGGATGCGGACGACGCGGCCTTCCGACGAGCGGCAGGTGCGGTGACCAGGACGATCGACGGCCAGGCCTCGATCGCGTTCGCGTTGACGGAGGAGACGGCCGCCGCCGCCGAAGCCGTCCTCGAGGGGGCGGCCATCGGCGCCTACCGCTACACCGCGTCGCGCGGTGTCGGATCCGCGCCGGCACCGACACCGCTCGGGTGGGTCACCGTCGTCGTCCCGTCGACCGTGGACGCACCGGATGCCGGGCTCGCGGAGCACGCCACCGCGGTCGCCGAGGCCATCGCGCTCGTCAAGGACCTGGTCAACACGCCGCCGAACGAGCTCTACCCGGCGACCTTCGCCGACGCGGCCCGCGCAGCGGTCGACGGCCTCGACGTCGAGGTCGAGGAATGGGACGAGACCCGCTTGGCCGAGTACGGCTTCGGCGGCATCCTCGGTGTCGGGCAGGGTTCCTCCCGGCCTCCGCGACTCGTCAAGCTGAGCTACCACCCTGAGGCGGCCCGGAGCCACCTGGCCCTCGTCGGGAAGGGGATCACCTTCGACAGCGGCGGCCTCTCGCTGAAGCCGCCGGTCTCGATGGTCGGCATGAAGTACGACATGACCGGCGCGGCGACCGTGCTCGCCGTCCTGGCCGCGGCCGCGCGTCTCGGAGTGCCCACCCGGCTGACCGCGTGGCTCTGCCTCGCCGAGAACCTCCCGTCGGGCACGGCGATCCGGCCGAACGACGTCCTCACCATCCGGGGTGGACGCACGGTCGAGGTCACCAACACCGACGCCGAGGGCCGGCTGGTCCTCGCCGACGGACTCGTCGCCGCAGGCGAGGAGGGCCCGGACGCCATCATCGACGTGGCGACCCTCACGGGAGCGGCGGTGGTCGCGCTCGGCAACCGCTACACGGGCGTCATGGGTGACGCTTCCTTCGTCACCGACCTCATCGCGACCGGTTCCGGTGCGGACGAACTGTTCTGGCCGATGCCGTTCCCCGCGGAGCTGCGCAAGGTCCTCGACTCCGACGTCGCCGACCTCGCCAACGCGAAGCCCGGCACCACCGCGGGCGGCATGCTCGTCGCAGGCACGTTCCTGCAGGAGTTCATCGCGGACCGCACCGACGAGGACGGCGGCACCACCCGAATCCCGTGGGCCCACCTGGACATCGCCGGGAGCGCGATGAACGGCGACGCCCCCTACGGCTTCACCGCCAAGGGCCCGACCGGCGTCGCGGTCCGCACCCTCCTCGCAATGGCCGAGGAGATTAGCCACCCGTAGTAAGGTCGGTGGGGGCGGTTCGACCCGCCTCGACGCCGCCGAACACACCACGACGGTTTCCGATCGACCACGAAGCACACACAAGGAGCAACGGAGTGTCCGAGCAGAATTTTGACCTGGTAGTCCTGGGAGGCGGAAGCGGCGGATACGCTGCGGCGTTGCGCGCCTCGCAGCTCGGCCTCACCGTCGGCATGATCGAGAAGGACAAGGTCGGCGGCACCTGCCTCCACCGCGGTTGCATCCCGACGAAGGCGCTGCTGCACTCCGCCGAGGTCGCGGACGCATCGCGCGAGTCGGAGAAGTACGGCGTCAAGTCCACCTTCGAAGGCATCGATATCGAGGGCGTCACGAAGTACCGCGAGGGCATCGTCGCGAAGAAGTACAAGGGACTCCAGGGCCTCGTCAAGGCCCGCGGCATCACCACCATCGAGGGCGAGGGCCGGCTGGTCTCCCCGACGAGCGTGCAGGTCGGCGACGACCTCATCACCGGCAAGAACGTGATCCTCGCGACGGGCTCCTACAGCCGCTCGCTCCCCGGTCTCGAGATCGGTGGCCGCGTCATCACGAGCGAGCAGGCGCTGCAGCTCGACTTCGTGCCGAAGAAGGTCGCCGTCCTCGGCGGCGGCGTGATCGGCGTCGAGTTCGCGAGCGTCTGGAAGTCGTTCGGGACCGAGGTCACGATCATCGAGGCGCTCCCCCACCTCGTCCCCAACGAGGACGAGTCGATCAGCAAGGCCCTCGAGCGCGCGTTCCGCAAGCGCGGCATCGAGTACTCGCTCGGCGTGCGGTTCCAGGGCGTCACCCAGGACGACTCGGGCGTGCACATCACGCTCGAGGACGGCAAGACGATCGACGCCGAGCTGCTGCTCGTCGCCGTCGGCCGTGGCCCGTCGACCGCCGGACTCGGCTTCGAGGAGGTCGGTGTCACGATCGACCGCGGCTTCGTCATCACCAACGACCGTCTCGAGACGAACATCCCCGGCCTCTACGCCGTGGGCGACATCGTCCCCGGCCTGCAGCTCGCGCACCGCGGCTTCCAGCAGGGCATCTTCGTGGCCGAGGAGATCGCCGGTCTCAAGCCCGTCATCATCGAGGACGTCAACATCCCGAAGGTCACGTACAGCGACCCCGAGATCGCGTCCGTCGGTCTCAGCGAGGCCAAGGCGGCCGAGCAGTACGGCGCCGACAACATCACGAGCTACGACTTCAACCTCGCCGGCAACGGCAAGAGCGAGATCATCGGCACGAGCGGCAACGTCAAGGTCATCCGCGTCAACGACGGCCCCGTCATCGGTGTGCACATGATCGGCGCCCGCGTCGGTGAGCTCATCGCCGAAGGCCAGCTCGCCGTCAACTGGGAGGCCTACCCAGAGGACATCGCGCCGCTGATCCATGCGCACCCCACGCAGAACGAGGCGCTCGGCGAAGCATTCCTCGCGCTCGCAGGCAAGCCCCTGCACGCGCTGTGACGCGTTCCGAACACCCCAATAAGCTAGTGAACACACAACAGGTTTCAAAGGAGACAAGGTCATGAGCGAATCCGTCAGCCTCCCGGCACTCGGCGAGAGTGTCACCGAGGGTACGGTCACCCGCTGGCTGAAGAATGTCGGCGACACCGTGGAGGTCGACGAGCCACTGCTCGAAGTGTCGACCGACAAGGTCGACACCGAGATCCCTTCGCCCGTCGCGGGTGTCATCGAAGCGATCCTCGTCCAGGAGGACGAGACCGTCGAGGTCGGCACCGCTCTCGTGACCATCGGTGATGGTTCGGGTGCGGCTGCGGCCGAGGAGCCCGCGCCCGCCGCAGAACCGGCTGCTGCCGAGCCCGCTCCCGCTGCCGAGCCCGAGCCGGCACCTGCTGCCGAGCCGGCTCCCGCCGCTGCGCCTGCTGCTGCTCCGGCACCTGCTGCTCCCGCTGCTCCGGCACCTGCCGCCGCTTCGACGCCCGCCGCCGGCGGGGTCGTCAACTCCGGCTACGTCACGCCGCTGGTGCGTCGTCTCGCCAACCAGCACGGGGTCGACCTCAGCACGGTCACCGGCACCGGTGTCGGCGGACGTATCCGCAAGGAAGACGTCCTGCAGGCTCAGAGCGCCGATGGCGCCACGGAGTCGCCCGCTGCTCCGACCGTCCAGGTCTCCGAGCTGCGTGGCACGAGCAAGGCCATGTCGCGTCTGCGCAAGGTCGTCGCCGAGCGCGCCGTCGCTTCGATGCAGGGCACCGCCCAGCTGACGAGCGTCGTCGAGGTCGACGTCACGAAGGTCGCGGCACTCCGCACGGCCGTCAAGGACGAGTTCCTCGCCAAGACCGGCAACAAGCTGTCGTTCCTGCCGTTCTTCGCCCTTGCTGCCAGCGAGGCGCTCCAGACGTACCCGATCATCAACGCCACCGTCGACGGCGACCAGATCGTGTACCCGGAGACGGAGAACCTCGCGATCGCCGTGGACACCGAGCGTGGCCTGCTGACGCCGGTCATCCGCAACTCGGGCTCCAAGTCGATCGCCGAGCTCGGCGCCGAGATCGCCGATCTCGCGCAGCGCACCCGCGACAACAAGCTGCAGCCCGATGAGCTGTCGGGCGGCACGTTCACGCTGACCAACACCGGTTCGCGCGGCGCCCTGTTCGACACCCCGATCGTGTTCCTGCCGCAGTCGGCGATCCTCGGTACGGGTATCGTCACGAAGAAGCCGGTCGTCGTGACGGTCGATGGTGCAGACGCCATCGCGATCCGTTCGACGGTCTACCTCGCGCTGAGCTATGACCACCGCATCATCGACGGCGCGGACGCTGCACGCTTCCTCGTCCAGGTGAAGAAACGCCTCGAAGCAGGCGACTTCCGCGGCTCGCTCGGGATCTGATCCCGAACCGACCGCACCGTGTCCACCGCCTCACCCGGCGGTGAACACCTCTCGCAGACGCCAGCCCGTCTCGCCCCTCACCACGAGGAGCGTGACGGGCTGTCGTCGTCCTGCGGTGGCGTCGTCCGTCTCGGACGGCTCGGCCGTGCCGCGAAGGACCGCCGCGTCTCCCTGACGGTCGACGAGGTCCAGACTCGCCGCATCGATCGAGCCGATCCCGACACCGAGGTGCTCGTCGTCGTCGAACGGGGACCCGCGTTCGACGGAGTCCCAGACGCACCCCTCCTCCCCCGTCGTGCGGCACTGATCACGTCGACGGACGAGCTCGCGGGCCGCGGCCGCCGGATCGTCACCGGTGACCACGTCGACGGCGTCGGCTTCGTCCGCCGCCGACGTCGGCGTCTCCACCGGTGGCGCGACCGTCGTGACCGCCGCGGACGCCGGGCCGCCCGGACCGGCCGGCGTCGGTGCGATCGCGGTGCTCGGGTCTTCGGACGGCAGGAACACCATCGCCGCCGACACCAGTGCCGCTGCCGCGCCTGCCGCTCCGATGATGAGTCGACGACGTCTCGGGCCGGTGTCGACGGACGGCGTCGAGCCGGCAGTGGCCGCGGCCCGGGTACGTCGCCCGGGTCGCCAAGCCAGACGACGGCGCAGCCGCGACACAGGATGCCGCGACAGACGCCTCGATTCGACCGCGGCTCGTCGGGTCGGCGGGAGCGGAGCGGTCCGCTGCGCGCGATCGGCGGAAGCACGGATGACATCGGCAGGCGATGCGGACGACGAATCGACCCGGTCGAGCAGGACCGGGAGCGGTCGTGCCAGGGCGTGGATCCGCTGTTGCAGTCGATTGGCGACCTCGTGGTCGGCGAGTTCAGGCACGACGTCGGCCCAGGCCACGGTCGTGGGGGCTTCATCGGGGTCGGTCGCCTGCAGGACACCGTCCATGAGCCCTGCGAACGCCGTCCAATCGGCGGCGAACGCCGGTGCGGTGCGTCCGAGCCCACCATCGATGCTCTGTTGGTCCACGGGAGCTGCGCTCGACCACCCGGAGAGGACCGGTCGGCCATCGTCGGCGAAGCGCACGGCCGAAGCGCTGATCGACCCGTGACTGATCCCGGAGAGGTGCGCCGCGCGGATGGCGTCGACCAGCGGTGCCAGGATCGTGACGGCCTCACCGGGAGCGATCGACTCCCGGCGGCGCAGCAGTTCTCCCAACGTGCCGCCAGCGAGCCGCTCGACCAGCAGGCACGGGAGGCCGGTGGGATCCTCGGCGACGTCGACGAGTCTCACGATGTGCGGGTGGTCGAGTCGGGACAGGATGGCCGCGCGACGCCAGAGGTCGCGTTCGGCGGCGTCGGCCCTCGCTCGGAGCAGCACGGCGTCGCCCGCCGGGAAGGCCTGGTCGGTACGCCCTCCCTGCGCGGAGCCGGGGTGGGCGAGCACCGTCGAGTAGGCCGTCCACTCCCGGCCCTCACCCAGGCACCGGACGAGACGACGGCCGGCCACTCGGGTCGTGGTCGCGGACGGGTCTGGCAGTGTTTCCATAGCTCGATCCTCCGACGCTGAGTCCCGTCCGACGGCGTCGGCGCACGCGGCTGTGGACAAGGTCCCCGCGTCACCGGCCTGTGGAGCAGAACGCAGCATCAGGACCCTCCGTCACCGGCTATCCTGGGAGCATGGCTCAGAAGGACGCGCCCCCGGCGGCGCAGAAGGAACCAGGGCGGATCAAGCAGCTCTGGCAGGTGTTCCAGCTCACCCGTCGCCACGACAAGGCGGCGCAGTGGTTGATGCTCGGCGGCTTCATCCTGCCGGTGCTCATCGGTGTCGCGGTCGCACTGCTGTTCTCGGCGGGCAACATCTTCGCGCTCGTCATGTGGATCATCGCGGGTGTGCTCGCCGGTATCCTCGCGGCCCTGTTCATCCTCACCCGGCGCGCGGACAAGGTCGTCTACACGCAGATCGAGGGTCGGCCGGGCGCGGTGGGCCAGGTGCTCCGCGCTGCTCCGCGCTCGTGGCAGACCAGCGAGATGCCCGTCGCCGTGAACCCGAAGACCCAGGACGCGATCTACCGGGCCGTGGGCCGTGGTGGCGTCGCGCTGATCGCCGAAGGACCTCGATCGCGGACCTCACGCCTGCTCGAGGACGAGAAGCGCAAGGTCACCCGCATCCTCCCGAATGTGCCGATCACGGTGTTCCACGTCGGGCCCGACGCCGACTCGGTGCAGCTCCGTCAGCTCTCCGGCGCCCTCCGGAAGGTGAAGAAGTCCTTGACCAACCCCGAGGTGCTCGCGGTCAGCAACCGTCTGTCCTCGTTCGGTACGCAGCTCCCCATCCCGAAGGGTGTCGACCCGATGCGGGTCCGCCCGCAGCGCGCGCGCTGACCCACCGGAACCGCTCGGAACACTTCGCGGTGTCGGAACGACGGCCGCCCTCCTGACGGAGGGCGGCCGTTCGCGGTTCCTGCTGCGTTCAGCGCACCCGCAGGAGCACCGTGCCGGCCACTTTGTCGTGGAAGCCGCGCTGGTCCGAATCCCAGACGAGCGCTGGAACGACCACGCAGAGGAGCACGGTTCGCACGGCCGGCCGCCAGAGTCCGACCCACCCGCCGGTCAACGGCATCAGACGCATCCCGCAGAGGCGATGGCCGAGACTGCCGCCGATGGTCGGGATGAACACGAACTGCATGATGGCGAAGATCACGAGTGTCGCGGTGGCGTCGTAGGCGAAGAACGCGACCGAGAGGACGACCGCCACGGCCCAGTCGATGACGAGCGCGGTGATCCGCCGACCGACCCGCGCGACCGATCGGACACCGCTCTCCGGGAGTCCCAGGCGTTCACCGGGGAAGGCGCTGGGAGGAAGCTCTCCGAAGGTCCGTGGATTCTGCGGGGTGTGGGGCACTGTGCCATTCTATTCGGGCGGGGATTCTCGTAACATCCACGAAACATGGGTGTCATGGTGGGGTAACCCCCTCCCCGTAGTCTCACAGATGGCTGCGCTGTGCAGCCTCCCTGTACCAACCCCATTTGGAGCCATTCACATGTTCAGTGATTCTTCCGAAGTGCTCAAGTTCATCAAGGACACCGATGTCAAGTTCCTCGACATCCGCTTCACGGACCTTCCCGGCGTGCAGCAGCACTTCAACATCCCGGCCAGCACCGTCGACGAGGAGTTCTTCACCGTCGGCCAGCTCTTCGATGGTTCGTCCATCCGTGGCTTCGCCAACATCCACGAGTCGGACATGCAGCTCATCCCGGATGTCTCCACCGCTTACATCGACGCCTTCCGTGCCGAGCGCACGCTCATCATGGTGTTCGACATCTACAACCCCCGCAACGGCGAGATCTACTCCAAGGACCCGCGTCAGGTCGCCAAGAAGGCTGAGAAGTACCTCGCCTCGACCGGCATCGCCGACACCGCGTTCTTCGCCCCCGAGGCCGAGTTCTACATCTTCGACGACGTCCGCTACGAGGTGAACCAGCACTCGAGCTTCTACTCGGTGGACTCCGAAGAGGGAGCCTGGAACACCGGCCGCGCCGAAGAGGGCGGCAACCTCGGCAACAAGACCCCGTACAAGGGTGGCTACTTCCCCGTCAGCCCCGTCGACAAGCAGGCCGACCTCCGCGACGACATCAGCCTCAAGCTGATCGACGCCGGCCTCATCCTCGAGCGTGCGCACCACGAGGTGGGCACCGGCGGCCAGGCTGAGATCAACTACCGCTTCGACACCATGGTCGCCGCGGCGGACGACATCCTCAAGTTCAAGTACATCGTGAAGAACACGGCCGAGCTGTGGGGCAAGACCGCGACCTTCATGCCGAAGCCGCTCTTCGGCGACAACGGCTCGGGCATGCACACGCACCAGTCGCTGTGGAGCGACGGCAAGCCGCTCTTCTACGACGAGAACGGCTACGGAGGTCTCTCCGACCTCGCCCGCTGGTACATCGGTGGCCTGCTGAAGCACGCCCCCGCCGTCCTGGCGTTCACGAACCCGACGGTGAACTCGTACCACCGCCTGGTCCCCGGCTTCGAGGCTCCCGTCAACCTGGTCTACTCGGCCGGTAACCGCTCGGCGTCGATCCGTATCCCGATCACGGGCACGAACCCGAAGGCCAAGCGCATCGAGTTCCGCGCGCCCGACGCCTCCGGCAACCCGTACCTCGCGTTCGCCGCTCAGCTGATGGCCGGCCTCGACGGCATCAAGAACCGCATCGAGCCGCACGAGCCCGTCGACAAGGACCTCTACGAGCTTCCCCCCGAGGAGGCCAAGAACATCCCGCAGGTGCCCGCATCGCTCGGCGCGGCGCTCGAGGCACTCGAGGCGGACCACGAGTTCCTCCTCGCCGGCAACGTCTTCACGCCGGAGCTCATCGAGACCTGGATCCAGTACAAGCGCGAGAACGAGATCAAGCCGCTGGCCCAGCGCCCGCACCCGTTCGAGTTCGAGCTGTACTACGGCGTCTGACGACACCTGCTGCACCGCGAACCGCCCGTCATCCTCTCGGATGGTGGGCGGTTCCGTTTGGTCGAGACGATCGGCTCAGATGCCGTAGAAGCCGTGCTCGAAGACCGTCCGGGCTCGCCGGGTGGCCGCGAGGTAGTCCTGTTCCAGGAAGCTCGCCGATCCGGTCGGGTACTCCAGGAGTCGTGCCACACCTTCGAGCTGTTGTCGGTCGCTCGGCAGCACGTCCTGCGTCTTGTTCAACCACAGCGTCATGGCCGAGCGGATCCGCGAGGCGAGGATCCAGGCCTCGCGGAGCCGTTCGGCGGACTCCCGATCGACGAGATCCGCCTCCACCGCCGCGTCGAGCGCTCGGAGCGTCGAGGTGGTGCGCAACGATGGCACCGCCGCACCGTGCTCGAGCTGGAGGAGCTGCACGAACCACTCGACGTCGCTGAGCGAGCCGCGCCCGAGCTTCAGATGTCTCGTCGGGTCGGCGCCCTGCGGCAGCCGCTCGTTCTCGACGCGTGCCTTGATCCGCTTGACCTCGCGGACGGACTGCTCGCTGATGGCGGCTGGGTAACGGACCGTGTCCGCCACCTCGGTGAACGCCTCGATGAGCTCGGTGTCGCCCACGACCCCGGCGGCGCGGAGCAGCGCCTGCGCCTCCCAGGTGAGGGACCAGCGCGCGTAGTAGTTCCGGTAGGAGTCGAGGGAGCGCACGAGCGGACCGTTCTTCCCCTCGGGACGGAGGTCGAGGTCGAGGTCGAGCGGGAGCCGGGCGTCCTCGCTCAGACGCTTGAGCTCTGCGGCGATCGCTCCGGCCTGGCGCTGTGCATCCTGGGTGTCGACCCCGTCCTTCGGCCGGAACACGTAGAGGACGTCGAGGTCCGAACCGAGTCCGAGCTCAGCTCCGCCGTAGCGGCCCATGGCGATGACGGCGAACTCGATGTCCGCGCCGAGGCCGCCGATGCGTCTGACGGCGCCGAGGAGCCCTGCGAGCGTCGCCGTCGACACGTCCGTCAGTCCGGCAGCGAGGCCCTGCACGTCCAGCATGCCGACGGTCGACGACATCGCCAGCCGGAGGACTTCGCGTCGCCGTACCGCGCGGATGGCGGCGGCTGCGGTGTCCGGTGAGTCGTGTCGTCTGAGGATGGCGGCGATCTCCTCGCCGAGCGCGGTCGACGATCGCGGGAGGAGGTCCTCGTCTCCGGCGAGCCAAGCGGCCGACTCGGGGATGCGGTCCATGAGCTCGCCGATGAACCGGGACCCCGAGAGGACCCGTGTGAGCCGCTCGGCCGCGCCTGAGGAGTCGCGGAGCATCCGCAGGAACCAGTGCGACTCGCCGAGGGACTCGCTGAGCCGCCGGAACGCGAGCAATCCGTAGTCGGGATCGGCGCCGTCCGCGAACCAGCCGAGCATGACGGGGAGCAGATGCCGCTGGATGTTGGCGCGCCGCGACACGCCGGCGGTGAGCGCCCCGATGTGGGCGAGCGCGCCACGGGGGTCGACGAAGCCGATCGCCGCGAGTCGCGCCTCCGCCTGACCGCTCGTCAGACTCAGACCGCTCTCGGGCAAGGCCGCGACCGCCGAGAGCAGCGGCCGGTAGAACAACCGCTCGTGCAGCTGCCGGACACCGTGCTTCGTGGTCTCCCATCGCGTGACGAGGGCCTGTGCGGTCGTCGCGAGCGTGCTCGAGCGGGCCAGGGATCGGAGGGACGGCTCGTCGCGCGGCATCATGTGCGTGCGCTGCAGTCGCGTCAGCTGCAGGCGGTGTTCGAGCACGCGCAGCAGGCGGTAGTCGTGAGCGAACTCCTGCGCCTCGGCGCGACCGATGTACCCGGCGGTCGCGAGGCCGTCGAGGGCGGCGAGGGTGCCGCGTTGATGCACGGAGTCGTCGAGCTGTCCGTGGACGAGCTGGAGCAGTTGCACCGTGAACTCGATGTCGCGGAGCCCGCCCGGGCCGAGCTTCAGTTGGTAGTGGACGTCCTCCGCGGGGATGTGTTCGGTGACCCGTTCGCGCATGCGCTGGACCGACTCGACGAACCCCTCGCGGGACGCACTCCCCCACACCTTCGGCTGCACCGCATCGATGTAGCGGGCGCCGAGCTCGGGATCGCCGGCGAGGGCCCGTGCCTTGAGGAGCGCCTGGAACTCCCAGCTCTTCGCCCAGCGGTCGTAGTACACGAGATGCGACTCGAGCGTGCGGACGAGGGCGCCGGCCTTCCCCTCCGGGCGGAGGTTCGGATCGACCTCCCACAGACTCGGTTCGAGACCCGCCTGTCCGAGACCGCGCATGGTGAGGACCGCGAGCCGGGTGGCGATCTCGACGGCACGCCCGTTGTCGAGCCCGTCCTCGCCGTCGCCCGAACCCTCACCGACGAAGATGACGTCGACGTCGGAGACGTAGTTCAGCTCCCGTGCGCCCGCCTTGCCCATGCCGATGATGGCGAAGCGGGTGGCCGCGACCTCCTCGCGCGGGTACACGCCGGGACCGCTCGGGCCGCTCGTCTGCGTGCGTGCGACGGCGATGGAGGCCTCCAACGCACCGGCAGCGAGATCGGAGAGGGCACTGGCCACCCGGTCGAGCACCACGATCGGATCCGGGGCGCAGAGGTCGAAGAGGGCGACCTCGGCGAGCAGTCGTCGGTAGACCACGCGGATCGCGTCCCAGGCCGGCTCCTCGACCATCGCGGCGAAGCCGTCCTCGGCGCCGACGCTCGCGAGCAGTTCGTCGCGCGCCTCCTGCAGCGTCGGGACGCGGGTCACGGGCAACTCGAACACCGACAGCTGGTCGGGGTGGCGGAGGAAGAAGTCGATGAACCCCTGCGAGGCACCGAACAGTCGGAACAGGCGCTCAGCCGAGGCCTGGTCCGCCAGAAGGGCTGAGAGCTCGTCGGGTGACTTCCGACCGACCATCAGCACACCGACCAGCGCGGCGTCGGGGTCGGCCGCGACGGCGAAGGACGGAGACAGCGACGCCGGGTCGAGTCGGACGAGCTCCGCGAGCTCGTCCAGCCGGTCACGGGCCTCACCCAGACCGGTGAACCCGAGTCGGGCGAGCGTGCTCAGGGAGATGTTCTCGCGGACCATACGACCGACCGGTCCCCTCGTCTAGAGCATCTCCAGGTTGCTGGACAACTCGAAGGGGGTCACCTGGGCCCGGTACTCGTGCCATTCCTGTCGCTTGTTCAGCAGGACGTAGTTGAACACCTGCTCCCCGAGCGTCTCCGCCACGAGTTCGGAACCCTCCATGAGGCTGACGGCGCGATCCAGGCTGGCGGGCAGCGCGTTGTATCCCAGCGCCCGACGCTCGGTGTCGGAGAGCGTCCAGACGTTGTCCTCGGCCTCCGGCGGGAGCTCGTAGCCCTCCTCGATGCCCTTCAGCCCTGCGGCGAGCATGAGCGAGAAGGCGAGGTACGGGTTGGCCGCGGAGTCGATGGCGCGGTACTCGACCCGAGCGCTCTGGCCCTTGTTGGGCTTGTAGAGCGGCACGCGCACGAGTGCCGAGCGGTTGTTGTGGCCCCAGCAGACGAAGCTCGGAGCCTCGGACAGCTTGTTCGGCCCGACGCCACCCCAGAGTCGCTTGTAGGAGTTCACGAACTGGTTCGTCACCGCGGTGATCTCCGGAGCGTGCGTCAGGAGTCCGGCGATGAACTGCCGGCCCGTCTTCGAGAGCTGGTACTGCGCACCCGCCTCGTAGAAGGCGTTCGAGTCACCCTCGAACAACGACATGTGCGTGTGCATGCCGCTGCCGGGCTGGTGGACGAGCGGCTTCGGCATGAACGTCGCGTAGACGCCCTGCTCGATCGCCACCTCCTTCACGACGGTGCGGAAGGTCATGATGTTGTCGGCCGTCGTCAGGGCGTCGGCGTATCGCAGGTCGATCTCGTTCTGGCCGGGGCCCGCCTCGTGGTGGCTGAACTCGACGGAGATCCCGAGGTCTTCGAGCATCCGGACGGAACGTCGACGGAAGTCATGAGCGGTGCCACCGGGCACGTTGTCGAAGTAGCCCGCCGAGTCGACCGGCTCCGGTCCGTCGACGCCGTACTGCGAGGACTTCAGCAGGTAGAACTCGATCTCGGGGTGCGTGTAGAACGTGAACCCCATGTCGGCGGCCTTCGCCAGGGTGCGCTTCAAGACGTTCCGCGGGTCGGCGACGGCGGGCTGGCCGTCGGGCGTCGTGATGTCGCAGAACATGCGCGCCGTCGGGTCGATCTCGCCGCGCCACGGCAGGATCTGGAAGGTCGTCGGATCGGGGTGGGCCAGGAGGTCCGACTCGTAGGAGCGGCTGAGCCCCTCGATCGCCGATCCGTCGAAGCCGAGGCCCTCGGAGAACGCGCCTTCCACTTCGGCCGGGGCGATCGCGACGGACTTGAGGGTCCCGACGACATCGGTGAACCACAGCCGGACGAACTTGACGCCCCGCTCCTCGATCGTGCGGAGAACGAAGTCGCGCTGCTTATCCATCTGCCCCTCTTCCTTCGGCCGGCGGCCCGTGTCTAGGCTACTGGCTCCGTCCCCGTTCCCGCTCATCAGCGCGCGCCGGGCGTGGGCGATCCACGGCTCACCACCAGGCGAGGACGAAGAGTGCGGTCCAGCCGGCCGTCGCCGCCCACAGCAGCGAGAGCGCGGCGATCCGCAGCCGCGATCCACGGTGGGCCCCTTGCCAGACGGGCACCAACCCGAGGCAACTCACGAGGAGGGCGATGGAGAGCCACGGCAAGGCGGCGGGCACCCCGACGAGAGCGATCGCCGGACTCGAGGTGGCCGCACGGACGAGCACGACGGCTCCGCCGATCGCCCACGTCGCTCCGAACACCGGCGCGATCCCGAGCAGGAGACCGTCCTGGACCGGCTGGCGTCGAAGCGCCTGGGTGATCAACCGGTAGCCCCACGCCACGGACCATCCGATGGCCACGAGCCCGAACAGGATGGGCAGCACCAGCAGCGACCACACGCCTCCGGCGTCCGACGAGGTCTGCTGGGCCCATCGCGGGCTCGCCGCGACATCGGCTCGATCGACGACGGCGACGGCCGCGTCGTCGGCGTCGCAGAGCGCCGCCCGATAGCTCGCCGGATCGCTGAGCCACGCACGCATCGCGACCCGTGCGCACGCACTGCTCACCGATGGGACGGCTCCCGACCCGGGGAAGACCGCCACGAGCGCGTCCGCCGTGCCGCCGGCGACGGGGCCGGCGAGAGCGGCTGCCTGTTCCGGGGCGCCGAGCACGAGGACCGACGTCCCGACCGCTCCCGGTGGCGGCGTCGCAGCCACGGCGAACGAGGAGCAGGCAGCGGCCGCGACGTCCTCCAGCAGCGTCGTCGTGGTGACCTCCGCGTCCGAGCGTTCGGCGGCCCCGGGCCAGCCGGTCGTCGAACACCCGAGCACGCGGTCGAGGATGCCACCGGAGTCGCCCAGCCGGGCGATCGCATCGTTCGCCACGGGATCCAGCACCGTGCTGTCGCCGTCCGCGATCGAGCTCAGGAGCACTGGGAGTGCCGCCTGGGCGGTGGGTTCGGACAACGCGTGTGAGGCGATCGCCAAGAGCGCGTCGCCACCGAGGGTGATCGCGTGCGCGCCGGAGGTGCGGTGCGGTGCGGCGACGAGCGCATCGGTGGCGGCGGTGAGGATCCCGGCGGAACGTGTCGGCTCGCTCGGCGCGGTGTCCGGGGTCGCGGACTCCGGTTCCTCAGCGGCGGCGGCCTGTGGTGCCGCCGGCGGGGACGGGACGGGGCCCTGCGGCTCGACGCCGCGCGCACGGACGACGGCCAGGGCGGCCGCCACACCGCCTGCGGAGACGATCCCGGGTGCACCCAGGTCGGGGCCGTCGAGGACGACGCCGTCGACACCACCCGGATCGACGTCGGGGGCCGCGAGGGCCACGCCGGCCGACGTGCCCACGGCCAGGATGGTCCAACGCGCGTAGCCCAGCTGCTGCCGCAGGTCGCGGAGGTCCGCAGCCGCGGGGGCGACGCCGAAGTCGCTCGGCACGACGCCGTCCTCCTGCCAGGACGCGGTGCAGGACGCGAAGGCCGCGTCGACCGCGGCGACGCGGGATGCACGGTCCCCATCAGCCCCGAGCGAAGCGCGGATGGCTGCATTCGCCGGCGCGCAGTCGAGCGACGGTGTGGCGTCGAGACCGCCCCGGCGTTCGACGAACACCACGTCGCGGTCAGCGGCCAGCCCGTCCTCGACCGCGAGCCGCTGGATGTCCAGCGACGAGAGCGCCGACCCACCGGCGAGGTAGACGAGCGGCGGTCGTCCGGTCTCGAGGGCGGCCGGTACGAGCACGTACGGCAGGGTCGCCTCCGCCGAGTCCGGCACCGTGCGCGACAGAGGCACCGTCAACACACCGCAGCGGGAACCACCGGGGACCGTTGTGACGCACTCGGCTGCGGTGACCTCGGAGGCGACCATCGGCGCTGCAGCGGCCGGCGACGTCGGCATCAGGAGGAGTCCGAGGGTGAGGGCCGCGACGGCACCTCGTCCGACGGCGATCGGTCGCCTCCGCGGACGGTCGATCCTGTGCATGTTCCCCCCGCTCGAGCTTCATCGCTCGGCCCATCCTGGCGGATCGCACCACGCCTGCGGAAGAGGGCAGACCCGCAATCAGCTCGCGACGCGACCCGGGTGGCTCAGTCCTCGGCAGCCTCGTCGGCGTCCCACTTCGCGCTGTTGGCGCGGAGTCGCTCGAGTGCGTGCGAGGCCTCCGCAGCCGTCTCGAAGGGACCGACGCGGTCCACGACACTCGACTCGAAGCCGAACTCGACCTGGCCGGTCTTCGTGTTGTACCAGTACTGCTCGGATGGTTCCTTCGCCACGGCGCGTCTCCCCTGCTCGGTTAGGCTTGATCCTATGCCTTTCGACACCGCAGGTCACCTGGTCCCCGGTCGCGTCGGCCGCCCCCGATCGGTGCCGGAGACGATCGTCCGCCCCGAGTACGTCGGCCGCGCCGCACCGGCCACCGACACCCGGGGCGACCTGTATTCGGCTGAGGAGATCGAACGCATCCGGGTCGCCGGAACCATCGCCGCCGATGCGATCCAGGCCGTCGGTGCGGCGGTCCGTCCCGGGGTGACCACCGATGAATTGGACGCCATCGGGCATGCGTTCGTCATCGGTGCGGGCGCCTATCCGTCGACGCTCGGGTACCGCGGCTACCCCAAGTCGATCTGCAGCTCGGTCAACGAGGTCGTCTGCCACGGGATCCCCGACGACACCGCCTTGCGCGAGGGTGACCTCGTGAACATCGACATCACGGCCTACCTCGACGGCGTGCACGGCGACAGCAACGTGACCTTCCTCGTCGGCGACGTCGCCGACGACACACGGCTCCTCGTCGAGCGCACCCGGGAAGCTCTCAACCGGGGCATCAAGGCCGTCGCCCCAGGCCGGCAGATCAACGTCATCGGACGTGCGATCGAGTCCTACGCGAAGCGGTTCGGGTACGGCGTCGTCCGCGACTTCACGGGCCACGGCGTCGGACGGTCCTTCCACTCGGGGTTGATCGTCCCCCACTACGACGCCGCGCCGCTGTACGACACGGTGATGGAGCCGGGCATGGTGTTCACGATCGAGCCGATGCTCACGATCGGCTCCCAGGACTGGGAGCAGTGGGACGACGACTGGACGGTCACGACGCGCGACCGGTCGCTCACCGCACAGTTCGAGCACACGCTCGTCGTCACCGAACGCGGCGCAGAGATCCTCACGCTTCCGAGCCCGATCGACACCGACGCAGCGTCCGCGGCGCTCTAGGCTGGACGCATGACGAACGCAGCTCCCCGGTCCGCCGTCGGCATCGATATCGGAGGGACCGGCATCAAAGGTGCGGTCGTCGATCTCACGACCGGTGCCCTCCTCACCGATCGGGTGAAGATCCCCACGCCGAAGGGTGGCGAGCCGAAGGACATCGTCGTGACGGTGCGCCAGGTGCTCGAGCAGCTGTCCCCGGCCTCGGACGGACTCCCGCTCGGCGTCTGCTTCCCCGCGATCGTCCGCAACGGCCGGACGATGTCCGCGGCGAACGTCTCCGACGCCTGGATCGGCCTCGAAGCCGAGCAGCTGTTCGAGCAGGGCCTCGGGCGTGAGATCACCTTCGTGAACGACGCCGACGCGGCCGGGTACGCCGAGACCGAGTTCGGCGCGGCCAAGGGCGCCAGCGGCCTCACGATCCTGACGACGCTCGGCACCGGCATCGGCACGGCGCTCATCTACAACCGCACGTTGATCCCGAACGCGGAACTCGGACACCTGGAGATCGACGGCAAGGACGCCGAGACGCGGGCGTCCTACGCGGTCAAGGAGCGCGAGGACCTGAGCTGGGAGAAGTGGGCCAAGCGCCTCCAGAAGTACTACGAGCGCCTCGAGTTCCTCTTCTCACCAGATCAGTTCGTGGTGGGCGGCGGCGTGTCCAAGCACGCGGACCACTTCCTGCCGCTGCTGAAGCTCGACACCCCGATCATCCCTGCCGTGCACCGCAACAACGCTGGCATCCTCGGCGCAGCCGCTCTCGCCGCCGGCCCCGCCGAACGCATCGCCTGAGTGCTGCGGGGCGCTGCTGCGGTGTCGTCGCAGCGGCGCCCTGGGTGTGAACGGGTCGACCGGTACGCCGGGTTCCGTCCCAGGCTTGCGCGGGTGTCGCAGTACGGCTCGACGCAGTCGCGGCCGTGCTGGGGTGTGAACGGGTCGACCGGTACGCCGGGTTC
>NZ_CAUQHZ010000005.1:0-220331 GCF_963518075.1 uncultured Plantibacter sp. | reverse complement strand
TCCGCCCTGAGCTGGTTCGCCCACCCGGCTCCGGCGGATACGCCGCGGCCAAGGCTGCGGAGTGGAACATGACGAACGCGGTCCGTCTGGAACTCGCCCCGAAGGGTGTCACGGTGCAGGGGCTCCACCTCGGTGCCGCCGACACCGACATCATGGCCGGCTACGACGGCCCCATGGTCGACCCTGCGGACGTCGCACGGGCGAGCCTCGACGGCGTCGCGGCCGGCGCTTCCGAGGTCGTCGTCGACGACTGGAGCGCGATGGTCAAGGCGTCGCTCGCCCACGACCCTGACGCGTTCTACGCCCAGTTCGCCTGAGCATGGAGCCTGGGCGCTGTGCAGGAGACGTGCACGGTGCAGAATGGAGGAAGCCCCCGAGCAGTTACGGTCTGCTCGGGGGCTTCCTCGTGCCGGCGCGGGTTACCGCGCGGCCGCGACGAGGTCGGCGATGCGCTGTCCTCGGGCGTTCGCCTCGGCGACGAGCGTCGTGATCTGGTCCTGGGTCAGGCCGGTGACCTGGCCGTACGCCTTCGTGTTGGCGGCGATGGAGAACCCCTGCCCGCCGCTGGTGGACGTGTACATCGTGCCGAACGTCTCGGTGACGAGCGCGATGGTGCCGCCTGGCACGCTGATGATCTTGGGCATGTCTGACTCCTTGAGTGGTTGGACGGGGTCCTCGCCGTTCAGGCGAGCGTTGATGAACGGATACGGATCGGTGGTGACGCCGATGTCGGCGTTGTTCCAGGTGCCGTCCGCGGTGAAGGTGATGGTGAGGTGCAGATGGAGCCATCGCGCGTTGGGCTCCGGACCTCGAGCATCTCGTCGCGGAACTCGGCGTCACGGAGCGCTTGGCGCGGGCATTCGTCGCGCAGCACGCGGATCTGTCCCAGCACGCCGACCTCGCGTAGCGGCGCGCGCATACTGGGACCATGACCGACGAAGCCGCACCGGACCCGACGCCTGCGGCGGCCGTGGACGACGACGTCCTGGAGTCGACGATGCTCGACCTGCTGGGGCAGCGGGCCGCGACGTCGTCCATCTGTCCGTCCGACGTGGCCCGAGCCGTCGGCGGGGACGACTGGCGAGCGCTGATGGACGACACCCGCCGGGTCGCCTGGCGCTTGGTCGACGAGGGCCGGGTGCGGATCACGCAGGGCGACGAGGCGGTCGACCGCGCGACGGTCCGCGGACCCATCCGGATCCGATGGGCCAAGGACGCCGACGCCGAGTCGTGCGCTCCCCGTCGTCCTGAGACCGGAGGAGCTCGGTCCGACGCCGGTTAGGCTGGAGACATGACCATCGCCCTCATCCGTCACGGACAGACCGCTTGGAACTTCGAACGACGGCTGCAGGGCACGACGGACATCCCCCTGAACGACACCGGGCGGGAGCAGGCGGCCACGGTCGCCCCTCGGCTCACCGGCACCTGGGACGTCGTCGTCAGCTCCCCACTCGGGCGCGCACGCGAGACCGCGCAGATCATCGCGGATGCGCTGGGTCTCGAGCTCGGCCCCACCTACCCGGACGTGGTCGAGCGCCACTACGGCGACGCCGAGGGCGCGACGGCGCAGATGGTCCTCGAGAACTGGCCCGACCACCAGTACCCGAACCTCGAGACCGAGGAGTCGGTCATCGAGCGCGGACTCCGCGGCATCGACGCCATCGCACGCGACTTCCCCGGGCAGAACGTCCTCGTCGTGAGCCACGGCACGCTCATCCGACTCACCCTCAGCCACCTCTCCGGCACGACGGTCCCACCGCTGGAGAACTGCTCCGTGTCGGTCATCGAGGCGACGGACTCCGGCTGGTCACTCCTGGACGCCGGTACCGCTCGCACGACGCCCTCGCTCGAGACGGCGCTGTCCGGCTCCAGCGCGCAGTGAGCGGAAGCGACCCGACCGGCCGTCCGGTCCGCTCCCCGTCGGGCATCGCCTGGCTCATCGGCATCGGACTGACCGCCGGATTCCTCTCCGGGCTGTTCGGGGTCGGCGGCGGCATCCTCATCGTCCCCGCCGTCGTCTTCCTCCTCGGCTTCGGCCAGCGGCTCGCCGCGGGGACGTCGCTCGCGGCGATCGTCCCGACCTCGCTCGTCGGCGTCGTGTCGTACGCGGTGAACGGCACCGTCGACTGGGTGGCGGCGATCCTCCTGGCGATCGGCGCGATCGGCGGCGCACAACTCGGCAGCTACCTCCTCTCCAAGCTCCCCAAGAGGGCGCTCCAGTGGGGCTTCATCGGCTTCCTGCTCGTCGTGGTGGTCTCGCTGTTCCTGATCGTCCCGTCCCGCACGGCGGAGATCGATCTGCACGTCGGCTCGATCATCGGCCTCATCGTGCTCGGCTTCCTGACCGGCGTCCTGTCGGGGCTGCTCGGCATCGGCGGCGGGGTCGTCGTCGTGCCGATGCTCATCCTCCTGTTCGGCGCGAGCGACCTCATCGCCAAGGGCACCTCGCTGCTCATGATGGTGCCGACCGCGATCTCCGGCACCATCGGCAACGTCCGGCGAGGCAACGTCGACCTCACGGCCGCAGCCATCATCGGCATCGCCGCGTGCACGACCACCGCCCTCGGCGCCATCGTCGCGTCGGTCGTCCCGCCGTTCGTCGGCAACCTGCTCTTCGCGGCGTTCCTCGTGGTCATCGCCATCCGCATGGTGTTCCAGGCGCTCAAGCGTTCCTGACCGACCGCCTCCGTGCCCGGCTTCCCGGCCGGGGCAGCGGGTAGGCTGGAGGGCGTGTCAGTGAACCCAGAGCTCGCCGGTCGGGTCTTCCCGCCCGTCGCCCCGTACCTGGTCGGACGCGAGAAGATCCGCGAGTTCTCGCGGGCCGTCTTCGCGACGAACCCGATCAACCTCGACCCGGCGGCGGCCCGCGCCGCAGGATACGCCGACGTCGTGGCGCCGCCCACCTTCGCCGTCGTCGTCCAGGAGCACACGCTCCAGCAACTGCTCGCCGCACCCGACGCGGGTATCGACTTCAGCCGGGTGGTCCACGGCGACCAGCGCTTCGTGCACCACCGTCCGATCGTCGCCGGCGACGAGCTCACCGCGCAGCTGACCGTCACCGCGGTGAAGTCCCTGGGCGGCCACTCGATGGTGACGTGCGACTCGGTCATGACCGATGCCGCCGGTGAGCCGGTGGTCACCGCGACCTCGACGCTCGTGGTGCGAGGAGACGAAGGATGAGTGACGTGCAGCAGACCCCGACCATGCCGGCCGTCGGAGACGTCGTCGCGGAGCGGACCGTCCACCTGACGCGCGACGCCCTCGTGCGGTACGCCGGGGCCTCCGGAGACTTCAACCCCATCCACTACCGCGACGACGTCGCCGCGTCCGTCGGGCTGCCGGGTGTGCTCGCCCACGGCATGCTGACGATGGGGATCGCGGCTCAGCCGGTCGTCGACTGGATCGGCGACCCCGGACGGGTGCTCGAGTACCAGGTGCGGTTCACTCGACCGGTCGTCGTCGACCCCGAGACCGGCGCCGACCTCCAGATCCTCGCCAAGGCGGGCAAGGTCGACGAGGAAGCGCGTACCGCGCGCGTCGACCTCACCGTCACCTACGCCGAGCAGACGGTGCTCGGCAAGGCGCAGCTCGTCATCAGCTTCGCCTGACCCGGAGGACCATGAACGACGCCATCCGTCTGAGCGAGCTCACCACCCTCGGGGTCGGTGGGCCGGCCGCGGGCTTCGTGGAGTGCGCGAGCGAGGCCGAGCTGATCGAGGCCGTGCTCGACGTCTGGAACACCGATGAGCCGTGGCTGTTGCTCGGCGGCGGATCGAACCTGCTGATCGGCGACGAGCCCCTCGACGCGACCGTCATCCGGGCGGCGAACCGCGGCATCGAACGCCTCGACGCTCCGTCCGGTCGGGTCCGCCTGCGGGTGCAGGCCGGTGAGGACTGGGACGCGCTCGTCGCCTTCACCGTGGAGCACGGCTGGGCGGGCGTCGAGGCGCTCTCCGGCATCCCGGGATCCTGCGGCGCCGCGCCCGTGCAGAACATCGGCGCCTACGGGCAGGAGATCGTGTCGTCGCTCGTCGCCGTCGACCTGCTCGACGAGGAGTCGCAGGCCGTCGAGCGAGTTCCGGCCGCGGAGCTCGGGCTCGGCTACCGGACGTCGGTCCTGAAGCGCCACGGTGGCGGAGAGCCTGAGCGTTCCGGCGTGGTCGTGGCGATCATCATCGACCTCGACGACGTCGGTGTCGACGGCCTGGCCGCACCGATCGCCTACCAGCAGCTCGCCTTCGCGCTCGGCGTGGAGGTCGGCGAGCAGGTCCGTCTGGCCCAGGTGCGCACGACGGTCCTGGCGCTCCGCGCGTCGAAGGGCATGGTGCTCGATCCCGACGACCCCGACACCGCCAGCGCCGGATCGTTCTTCACGAACCCGATCGTGTCCGAGCACGTCGCCCGGTCGCTGCCGGGCGACGCCCCGTGGTGGCCGGTGGACCCACCGGCCGACGACGACACCGAGTACGTCTTCCCGCTCGGGGAGGTCGTCAACCCGCCGCGTCCGGCCCCCGTGGAACGCCTGGCGAAGCTCTCGGCTGCCTGGCTGATCGAGCGCGCGGGTGTCCGTCGCGGGTTCGCGCTCCCTGGATCGCACGCTGCGGTCTCCACGAAGCACACCCTCGCACTCACGAACCGCGGGGGAGCGACCGCCACCGAGATCGCCGAGCTCGCCCGCTTCGTGCAGGCACGCGTCCACGCCGAGTTCGGCGTCCTCCTGCAGCCCGAGCCCGTGGTGGTCGGCGTTACGATCTGACGCTGATGCGAGGCCCGCTCGCCCGGAGACGAGCGAGCGGGCCTCGGGTCAGGACGCGAAGAGGCGCTGGAGACGCTGGACGCCCTCGAGGAGCTGGTCGTCGCCGAGCGCGTAGCTGAAGCGCAGGTAGCCGGACGGCCCGAACGCCTCGCCGGGCACGGCCGCGACCTCGGCTTGTTCCAGCATGAGGTCGGCCAACTCGAGCGAGGTCGTCGGGGTGACCCCGCCGAAGGTCCGCCCGAGCAACGCCGAGACGTCGGGGTACACGTAGAACGCACCCTGCGGGGTCGGGGTCTGGAAGCCGTCGATCTTGTTCAGTTCGCCGACGATGAGCTTGCGGCGGCGGTCGAAGGCCTCGCGCATCGTCTCGGCGGCGTCCTGCGGGCCGGTCAGTGCCGCGATCGCCGCACGCTGCGCGATGTTGTTCACGTTGCCGGAGAGGTGCGACTGGAGGTTGCCGAGCGCCTTGATCGCGTCCGACGGTCCGACGGTCCACCCGACGCGCCAGCCCGTCATCGCGTAGGTCTTGGCGACGCCGTTGACGAGGAGCGTCTGCTCGGCGAGCTCGGGGACCGCCTCGACGATGGAGATCGCCTTCACCGCCTCGCCGCTGTCGCCGGCCGAGTAGGTGAGGTTCTGGTAGATCTCGTCGGAGATCACCCAGATGCCGTGCTCGAGCGCCCACTCACCGATCGCCTTCGTCTGCTCGGGGGAGTAGACGGAGCCGGTCGGGTTCGACGGCGAGACGAAGAGGAGGACCTTGGTGCGCGGGGTACGAGCCGCCTCGAGCTGCTCGACCGTGACCTGGTAGTTCTGCGAGGCGTCGGCGAAGACCTCGACCGCGACACCGTCGGCGAGCGCGATGGCCTCGGGGTAGGTGGTCCAGAACGGCGTCGGCACGATGACCTCGTCGCCCGGGTTCAGCAGGACCTGGAACGCCTCGTACACCGACTGCTTGCCGCCGTTGGTGACGATGACCCGGCTCGGGTCGACCTCGAGACCGGAGTCGCGGAGCGTCTTCTCCGCGATGGCGGCGCGGAGGTCCGGCAAGCCGGCCGCCGGGGTGTACCGGTGCGCCTTCGGGTCACGGGCTGCGACGAGCGCCGCCTCGACGATGTGCTCGGGTGTCGGGAAGTCCGGCTCGCCCGCCGCGTAGGAGATCACGGGCCGGCCTTGCGCCTGCAGCGCCTTCGCCTTGGCGTCCACCTTCAGCGTGGCGGACTCGGCGATCGCTGAGATCTTCGTGGACAGGCGGGGCGTGGGAGTCGATTCAGGCACGACTCCGAGCGTACCCAACCCGGTGTCGCCTGGACAGTATGTGTCGCGGGCGCGCGGGGATCACACGGATCGGATGCGGTCGACGGCCGCAGCGGCCCAGGCGACGCCGATGCCGATCGCGCCCGACATGATCAGGAGGAGATCTTCGCGGACGACACCCGACCACCCGGTGTAGCTCAGCCGTTCGGCCAGTCGTGGGAGGACCGCGAACACCAGGAGGAGGACGAGCGTCGGCCAGGAACGTCCGCGGACGATCAGCCATGCGGCCGCGCCGGCGAGTCCACCGAGGGTGACCGCGAACGACGCGTACATCAGGAACGGCGGCGTCGAGATGGTCGCCGTCGCGGATCCCACGACGTGGAACGCGAGACAGGCCACGACGACCGCGGCCGCGATCAGCCGACGGCCGATCGACACCGGGGCGAGTGACACCCCGCCGAGGAGGACGGCGCCGGCGACGACGAACTCGAGGACGACGTTCCCGATCACCTCCGTGTCGCTGGCCGGCTGCAGCCACATGACGTTCAGGGGTGCGCGCATGACGAGGTAGGCACCGAGGACGATCGCGACGAGCGAGGCGCCGTGACGACTCGCGGCGTTCCATCGCGGCATCGCATGCGTCTCCGGCGACGTGATTCCGGCCGACGATTCGCGGATAGGCGTCGCTTCCTGCACGTTCTGGGTCATACGACCGACTCTACGGCGTCCCGTGCGGGCCGGACAAGGGCGACGGAACCGCCGTGCGCCGGTCCACAACTCCTGCTCCAGCACCGATGGCCTCGACCGCCGCGCCTGGAGGGCGCGCGGGCCGGAGCTGACGGTCGATGGTGAGCAGGAGTTGTGGACGCCGCGCGCCTACGCGGGGTCGACGAGGTACCTCGTGTACGCCGGGACGGTGAGGAAGGTCGGGAACTCGTCGCGCAGTGCCACCTCGCGGAACAGCTCGGCGGCATCGTCGAAGCGGTCGTCCGCGGCGCGGGGGAGCGAGGCGAGGAGCTCGTCGAGGAGGCCTTCGACCCGCTCACGGGTGATCGGACGGCCGTCGTCGGTCGCGACGTCCTGGTGGATCCACTGCCAGACCTGCGATCGACTGATCTCCGCCGTCGCCGCGTCCTCCATCAGTCCGTCGATGGCCGCGGCGCCGATCCCGCGGAGCCAGGAGTCGAGGTAGCGGACGGCGATCGACACGTTGTCGCGGAGACCGACGTCCGTGACCGCGCGACCGATGCGGACGTCGAGGAGCTGCGACGGTGTCACCGACACGTCCTCACGCAGACGGTCGAGCTGATTCGGGCGATCGCCGAGGACCGCGTCGAACTCGGCCCTGGCGGTCTCGATGAGGTCCGGGTGCGCCACCCAGGTCCCGTCGAAGCCGTCGCCGGCCTCACGACGTTTGTCGGCCGAGACCTTCTCGATCGCGCGCGCCGTCGCCTCCGGATCGCGCCGGTTCGGGATGAACGCGGACATCCCGCCGATCGCGTGCGCACCGCGGCGGTGGCACGTCTGCACGAGGAGTTCCGTGTAGGCCCGCATGAACGGCACCGTCATCGTCACCTCGCTGCGGTCGGGCAGGACGAACCGGGCACCGCGCCCCCGGTAGTTCTTGATGATCGAGAAGATGTAGTCCCACCGACCGGCGTTGAGACCGGCGCAGTGGTCGCGGAGCGCGTACAGGATCTCGTCCATCTCGAACGCCGCCGGCAGCGTCTCGATGAGCACGGTGGCGCGGATCGTCCCATGGTCGAGACGCAGACGCTCCTCGGTGAACGTGAAGACGTCGTCCCAGAGCTGCGCCTCCTCGCTCGACTCCAACTTCGGGAGGTAGAAGTACGGCCCGCGGCCGGCGCCGATGAGCGCTCGGGCGTTGTGGAAGACGTAGAGGCCGTAGTCGACGAGGCTCCCGGAGGCCGCCATGGCCGCCCCGGAGCGGTCGATGAACCGCAGGTGCTTCTCCACGAGGTGCCAGCCGCGCGGGCGCATGACGATCGTCGGCGTCTCCGTCGCGGTGACGCGGTACACTTTCCCAGCCTCGTTCGTGAACGCCAGCTCGCCGCGGACGGCGTCGCGCAGCGAGAGCTGACCACCGATGACGTTGGCCCACGTCGGGCTCGTCGCGTCCTCCTGGTCGGCGAGCCAGACGTTCGCGCCGGAGTTGAGGGCGTTGATCGTCATCTTCGGATCGGTGGGGCCGGTGATCTCGACCCGGCGGTCCTCGAGACCGGGCCCGGCACCGGCGACGCGCCAGGAGCGGTCCTCCCGGATCGCCGCGGTGTCATCGCGGAACCGCGGGTCGCGGCCGTTCCCGATCTCGAAGCGTCGGCGCATGCGCTCGGCGAGGCGGTCGTGCCGCGCACCCGCGAACCGCTGGTGCAGGTCCGCGAGGAAGGCGAGGGCGTCGGGGGTGAGGATCTCCTCGTACCGGTCACCGAGACGACCGACGACCTCGACGGCGGGGCCCGTGCGCTGCGTGGGCACCGGCGCGGTGGTGGGTGTGGACGGGGAAGCGAGCATGGTGTTCATGGGGTGACTCCGTTTCGGATGGTCGTGCGTCGGATGGGCCCTTCGAGCGGTCCCTGGGCTTGTCGAAGGGCGGGGCTGGGATGGATCAGTGGAACTGCTGTTCCTCGGTCGAGCCGGCGAGGGCGAGGGTGGCGCTGCCGGGGTTGAGGGCGGTCGCGACCAGGTCGAAGTAGCCGGTACCGACTTCCCGCTGGTGCCTGGTGGCGGTGTAGCCGCTGGACTCTGCGGCGAACTCGGCCTCCTGGAGGTCGACGTACGCGCTCATCGCCCGCTCCCGGTAGTCGCTCGCCAGAGTGAACATCGAGTGGTTCAACGCGTGGAAGCCGGCGAGGGTGATGAACTGGAACGCGTACCCCATGGCGGCGAGCTCACGCTGGAAGGACGCGATCTGCGCATCGTCGAGGTGCGACTTCCAGTTGAACGACGGTGAACAGTTGTAGGCGAGCAGCTTGCCCGGGAACCGCTCGTGGACGGCCTCGGCGAACCGTCGGGCGAGGTCGAGGTCGGGTTCCGCCGACTCGACCCAGAGCAGGTCGGCGTACTCCGCGTAGGCGAGTCCTCGCGCGAGCACCGGACCGATGCCGTTCTCCACCTCGTAGAAGCCCTCCGGGGTCCGGTTCCCGTTCAGGAACGGGAGGTCGCGCTCGTCGATGTCGCTCGTGAGGAGCGTGGCGGCCAGTGCATCGGTGCGGGCGATGACGATGGTCGGGACACCGGCGACGTCCGCCGCCAGCCGGGCCGCATTGAGCGTCCGGATGTGCTGGCCCGTCGGCACCAGCACCTTGCCGCCCATGTGGCCGCACTTCTTCTCACTGGCGAGCTGGTCCTCCCAGTGGACGCCTGCGGCGCCCGCCTGGATCATGCCGGCCATGAGTTCGTAGGCGTTGAGCGGTCCACCGAAGCCGGCCTCGGCGTCGGCGACGATCGGCGCGAGCCAGTCGATCGCCTCGCGTCCCGGGTCCTCCCCGTCGGCCCGCTCGGCGAAGTCGATCTGCTCGGCCCGGAGCAGCGCGTTGTTGATCCGCCGGACGACCGCCGGAACCGAGTTCGCCGGGTAGAGGCTCTGATCCGGGTAGGTCTGTCCGGAGAGGTTCGCGTCGGCGGCGACCTGCCAGCCGGAGAGGTAGATCGCCTGCAGGCCGGCCCGGACCTGCTGCACGGCCTGGTTGCCGGTCAGCGCGCCGAGGGCAGGCACCCACTCCTCGGTGTGGAGGAGGTTCCACAGTCGCTCCGCCCCTCGGCGGGCGAGTGTCGGTTCCTCCCGGACACCGCCGCGCAGGCGGACGACGTCCTCGGCGGTGTAGTCGCGCCGGACCCCGTCCCAGCGCGGGTCGGTGTCCCACTCGCGCTGCAGTTCCTCGGCCGTCTGCGTCGGGTCGCCGGCGCGGAGGGGCGTGCGGTGGTCGGTCGGTCGGGTGGCTTCGTTGCTCACGATGACTCCTGTGGTGTCGAGGTCGGTGGGGCGGGTCGTGCTGTGGGAACGATCCTGCGCTCGCCGCAACCCCGACGGACGTCATCCGTGGACAGAAGAACGGCCGACCTTCTGTTTGCCGGAACAACCGGCGCGTGTGAGCATGATCACCATGACCAGCACCGCCGCTGCTCCACCCGCCTCCGCCACCCCTGGTGACGGACCTGCTCCGCACGCGGACGCCCTCGTCCTCGGTCGCCGGATCCGCGATGCCCGGTCTCGCGCAGGCCTCACGCTCGACGAGCTCGCGCAGGCGATCGACCGAGCACCGTCCCAGGCATCGGCGATCGAGAACGGGCATCGGGAGCCGAGCCTGTCGATGCTCCGCGTCATCGCCGCCGCCCTCGGCACCACCGTCGACGACCTGCTCCGTGACGAACCGCCGAGCGACCGGGCCGCGCTCGAGATCGCCGTCGAGCGTGCTCAGCGGGGCCCTGTCTTCTCCGCCCTCGGGATCGCGCCCATCCGGGTCTCGAAAGGCACCGCGGACGAGACGTTGCGCACTGTGCTGGCGCTGCACGACGAGGTCGCCCGCCTGCATCGGGAGCGCGCGGCGACACCCGAGGAGGCACGCCGGGCCAACGCGGTCCTCCGGGCGGACATGCGGGCGGCCGACAACCATTTCCCCGAGCTCGAGGCCGTCGCGAAAGGGCTGCTCGACGCCGTCGGCTACACCGGAGGGCCGGTTTCGCATCAGACGGTCGCGGAGATGGCGCAGCACCTCGGGTTCTCGCTCCACTACGTCGGCGACCTGCCGCACTCGACGCGCTCGGTCACCGACCGGCGCAACGGTCGGATCTACCTGCCGACCGAACCCTCGATGTCCCGTGACTCGCGATCACCCATCCTCCAGGCGTTCGCCAGTCACCTGTGCGGACACGAGGAGCCGGGAAACTACGCGGACTTTCTGCGGCAGCGCGTCGAGACCAATTACCTGACGGCGGCCATACTCCTGCCCGAGCGCGACGCCGTGCGCGTCCTCGGTGAGGCGAAACAGCTCCGGCGCATCTCGATGGAGGACCTGCGCGACGCGTTCGCGGTGTCGTACGAGACCGCCGCGCATCGCTTCACGAACCTCGCGACGAGGCATCTCGGACTCCCGGTGCACTTCATGAAGGTGCACGAGTCGGGGACGATCATCAAGGCGTACGAGAACGACGGGGTCACGTTCCCGTCCGACGTCCTCGGAGCGGTGGAGGGCTCGCTCGTCTGCCGCAATTGGACGGCCAGGACCGTCTTCGACGTCGAGGACCGTTTCAGTCCCTGGTATCAGTACACCGACATGGACACCGGCACCTTCTGGTGCACCTCGCGGATCGAGAAGGCCAAGGAGGGCGAGTACTCGGTCAGCGTCGGCGTCCCGTTCGCGCACGTGAAGTGGTTCCGTGGACGCGAGACGCCGCACCGGTCCACCTCGAGCTGCCCCGACGAGCGATGCTGTCGTCGGGCGTCACCGGCGCTCGCCGACCGGTGGGAGGGGAAAGCCTGGCCGGCGGCGCGGACGCCGACGAGTCTGCTGGCGGCGCTGCCGACCGGATCCTTCCCGGGGGTCGACTCCGTCGAGGTGTACGAGTTCCTCGAGTCGCACGCGCCACGGGCGGACTGAGGTGAGGCACCTCGTCGCCCGAGGTGGTGTCGAGCGACGAGGTGCCTCACCTGAGCGTGATCAGCTCGCGAGGCGCGGGTAGTCGGTGTAGCCCTCGGCGCCCGGGCCGTAGAAGGTGGCCGGGTTCGGCGTGTTCTCCTCGTGCTCGCCCGCCCAGCGCTCGACGAGGTCGGGGTTCGCGATGGCGAGACGCCCGACGGCGACGGCGTCGGCGTGCGCGTGCTCGACGAGGGCGATCGCCTCGTCGCGCGTCGTGACGGTGCCGAAGCCGCTGTTGACGACGAGCTTGCCGCCGAAGTGACCGCGCAGGTCCTGGACGAGCGCACCGGCCGGGTCCTCGTGGAGGATGCTGAGGTAGGCGAGGCCGAGCGGTGCCAGGGCGTCGAGCAGGGCCTCGTAGGTCGCGCGGACGTCGGCCTCGTCGGTCTCCGCCGTGTCACCGGCACCGTTCATCGGGGAGATGCGGATGCCGACGCGCGCTGCACCGACCGCCTCCGCGACCGCGCTGACGACCTCGGCGACGTACGACGCGCGGGCCGCCGGGCTGCCTCCGGCGCGGTCGTCGCGCACGTTGGAGACGGGGGAGAGGAACTGGTGCAGCAGGTAGCCGTTCGCGGCGTGGAGCTCCACGCCGTCGAGCCCTGCCTCGATCGCGTTGCGAGCCGCCTGGACGAACTCCTCGCGGACCGTGTCGAGCTCCTCGGTGGTCAGCGCGTGCGGGACGGGGTACGGCTGGGCGCCCGCGGGCGTCCGGACCTCGCCGGCGATGGCGATCGCGCTCGGCGCGACGATGCGGTCGGTGCCCGTGATGTCGGTGTGCGAGACGCGGCCACCGTTCATGAGCTGCATGACGATGAGCCCGCCTGCGCCGTGCACGGCCTCCGAGACGCCCCGCCAGCCCTCGATCTGCTCGGGGGTGACGATGCCGGGCTGGCCCGGGTAGGAGCGCGACTCGGCGCTCGGGTAGGTGCCCTCCGTGATGATGAGCCCGAGTCCCGCGCGCTGGCTGTAGTGCTCGGCGACGAGGTCGCCGGGGACGCCGTCGGCTCCGGACCGCATGCGGGTGAGCGGGGCCATGACGACGCGGTTGGCGAGTTCGAGGTCGCCGAGTCGGACGGGGGCGAAGAGATCCATACGGGTGATGCCTTTCGTGGGGGTGCGGCACGCGGACGACGCGGCCTCCGGACGCAACCCGCCGGTGACCGTCGATATTCCGATGATGCTTCTGGACCTTGTGCATCTGGAATACTTCTTGCTAGGCTCACCGTGTGGTCGTCGGGCTCTGTCCCCGCAGCTCGCGACGAGCACGACCCGGTGTCGACGAATCCGAGGGGGAGGCGTCGGCACCGGGATCCCTGCCAGGATACGAAGATGTCCGCCCCCAGATTCGGCCTCGTCTCCGATCTCCGTCGCCCGGAGTCCGGCGAACGCGCCGAGCGCGTCACCTTCGTCGAGTTGTTCTTCGACCTCGTCTTCGTCTTCGCGCTCACCCAGCTGAGCAAGCTCATCGCCGACGACCAGAGCGTCACCGCCGCGCTCGAGTCGATCGTCCTCATCCTGGCGCTCTGGTGGTCGTGGGTGTCCACGAGCTGGGTGACGAACTGGCTCGACCCGGAACGGCTCGCGGTGCGACTCGCGCTCATCGGCTTCGGCCTGTTGGCGTTCGTCGCGGCGGTGTCGGTGTCGGCGTCGTTCACCGATCGCGCGCTGGCGTTCGCCGTCGCCTACGTCGTGCTCCAGCTCGTCCGGACGCTGTTCATGGTCGTGGCGACCTGGCGGCACGACCGGGACGTGGCCCTGAGTTTCGCACGCGTCCTCGTCTGGACCGCGTTCGCCGCCGTCTTCTGGATCGCCGGCGCGCTGGTGCCGGCCGACTGGCAGCTGGCGTTCTGGATCTGCGCCGTCGCCGTCGAGTACGGCGGCGGGGCCCTCGGATTCCGACTGCCGGGGGTGCGGCGCTCGGAGGTCGAGAGCTGGGAGCTCTCCGGTGCGCACCTCTCCGAGCGGGCGTCGCTCTTCATCATCATCGCGATCGGTGAGTCCCTGCTCGTCACCGGGTTCGCGTTCGTCGAGCTCGAGACGTCGGTCGACGCCGTCGTCGGGATGCTGAGCGCCTTCGTCTCCGCGGTCGCGCTGTGGTGGCTGTACTTCCACCGCACGGAGGCGGCGGGACGCCGTGCGGTCGAGGCCGCCGAGGAGGAGGCCGGCCGCGCCGACGGTGACGAGGGTCGTTCCGGACGACGCGGGCCGGGACGCCTCGGACGCATCGCGCGCGATGGATACAGCTACGCCCACGTCGTGGTCGTCGCCGGGATCGTGCTCGTCTCGGTGGGGGACAAGGAGATCCTCGACCGACCCGCCGATGCCGTCGAACTCGCCGGGGGCGTCGTCATCCTCGGCGGCCCGGTCCTCTACCTGCTCGGGCTGTCGCTGTTCCGGTTCGTCGTCGACCGCGCCGTACCCCTCGCGCCGGTCATCGGCCTCGCGATGCTCGCGGGCTGCGCGGTCGCCGCGTTCCTCCTGCCGCAGCTCGGGGAACTCGTCCTCGGGTGTCTCTGCACCGGCGTGCTCGTCCTCGCCGCGATCGCCGACACGGTCCTCCCGGACCGGCGGGTCACTGCGGAGCGTCGCCAGGCGTGATCTGGGCGCCCTCGCGGTTCGGCCCCGTGTCGTAGCGGGCACCACCCCGGTCACTCGGCTGCGCCGCGAGCCAGATGAAGAAGAACCACCCGAAGATCGGGACCAGGTTGATGAGCTGCCACCAGCCGCTGTGGTCCGTGTCGTGCATCCGGCGTGCGTTCAGCGACAGCCCCGGGATGATCGTCGCGAGACCCCAGATCCCGGACAGGATGCTCTGGACGCCCCAGGCGGGGCCTTCGGTGATTTGACCCTCCCAGAAACCGGCCGTCACCCCGGTCGCGACGTCGGCACCGCGTCCGATCACGAGGAGCGCGGTGACGATGACGGCGTGGACGACCACCCACCACCAGAACTCGCTCCGGCTGGCCCGCCCGGTGAAGATCGGATACCGCTTCCAGAAGCGGAGGAACGCCTGGATCGGGCCGGCTCCCGGGAGCGGGCTGTCGTCCGCGAAGCGGGGCGGGATCCGGCGATCGTCCTCGCGGTTCGTCGCCGCCGCACTCGCGGTCACTGCGTGTTCGTCTGCGCTGCTCATCGGTCCCCCCGGGTCGAGTCGTCGTGCGTCCGAAGGAGCAACCCTACGCGAGCAAGCGCTCCGAGTGCAGGAGGAGGGATCCCTCGCCGGCGAGACCTGACGCTGGTTTTACAGCCGGGCGACCGTGCCGTACACTGGATGGAGGTAGTTGAAATCTGCCATGATTTTCTGCGCCTGTTTTCACCCGTGTGGTGAGGCAACGCTCAGGAGGTCAGGGTAGCTTCGACCCCTCCGGTGCGTCAGCACTGAAGGGCGGTGGCTCAATTGGTAGAGCAGCGGTCTCCAAAACCGCAGGTTGCAGGTTCAAGTCCTGTCCGCCCTGCGAGTCGGTGCGTATGCACCGGCACACGAAAGGTGTAACGAGTGGCCCCGAAGAGTACCGACACGCCCGGCGAGGACGTCGTCGTCAAGGCGAAGGCGGACCGTGCCGAACGGCGCGGCTTCTTCTCGGGCATCGTCCTGTTCCTGAAGCAGGTCTTCGCGGAACTCAAGAAGGTCGTCACGCCGACGCGGAAGGAACTCCTCAGCTACACGGCTGTGGTGCTCATCTTCGTCTGCATCATGATGGCGCTCGTCTACGGCATCGACTTCGTCTTCGCCTGGGTCGTCACGCTGGTGTTCGGTACCGCGAGCTAGTTCCGCTCAGGTTCCGGTGCTCCGGCCCGGTACCCGGGTTCCACAATCACAGACGGCGACGCAGTCGTCACGCGCCAGGATCCGGCGCCGCGGTCGGGGATCACCCACGATCCGCACAACAGAAACGGAATGGAAATCAGTGTCTGAGCGAAACTCGAACGACGTCGACTGGGCAACCGCTGCCGAGCAGTCCTCGGAGGACGACGAGGCCCAGGAGGGCAACGTGCTCTCGGCCGACGAGCACTCCGTCGACCCCGCTGAGCACAACGCCGTCCACGTCGAGGAGACCGGCGACACCGAGGTCGACCTCGACGCCGTGCTCGACGCGATGGCAGAGGCCGTCGACCCCGAGGCCGACGCCGTCGTCGACGACGCCCTCGAGCTCGACGAGGCCGCCGAGGTCGAAGCCGCAGCAGAGGCCATCGCCGAAGAAGAGGCAGACCCCACCGACGCCGAGCCCGCCGAGGAGTCCGAGGAGGACCCCTACGACGCGTTCCGCAAGGAACTCCGCTTCCTGCCCGGCAAGTGGTACGTCATCCACTCCTACGCCGGTTTCGAGCGCAAGGTGAAGGCCAACATCGAGCAGCGCAAGTCGACGCTCGAGGTCGCGGACTACATCTACCAGGTCGAGGTCCCCATGGAAGACGTGGTCGAGATCAAGAACGGCCAGCGCAAGATGGTCACCCGCGTCCGCATCCCCGGCTACGTGCTCGTCCGCATGGACCTCAACGAGGACAGCTGGTCGGTCGTCCGCCACACGCCTGGCGTGACCGGCTTCGTCGGCAACGCGCACAACCCCACGCCGCTCCGCTTCGAAGAGTCCTTCAACATGTTGAAGTCGCTCGTCGAGGTCAAGGAGACCGCACCCGTCAAGGGCTCCGGCACCAAGGGCAGCGCCACGCAGCAGCGTGTCATCCCCGCCGAGGTCGACTTCGAGATCGGCGAGACCATCACGATCAAGGAAGGCTCGTTCGCGGGTCTCCCCGGCTCCATCAGCGAGATCAAGCCCGAGAGTGGCAAGCTCACGGTGCTCGTCTCCCTCTTCGAGCGCGAGACGCCGGTCGAGCTCAGCTTCGACCAGGTCACCAAGCTCTAAGCCACACGGCTCCACAGTCCACCGCCGCCCGACGGGCGCGCGGGAGAGCGCACATCATCCGATGGCGCTCGAACCCCAGAAGAAGGAAGAAACATGGCACCGAAGAAGAAGGTCACGGGTCTCATCAAGCTGCAGATCCAGGCCGGCGCCGCAAACCCTGCTCCCCCCATCGGCCCCGCCCTTGGTCAGCACGGCGTCAACATCATGGAGTTCTGCAAGGCGTACAACGCGGCCACCGAGTCGCAGCGCGGCAACGTCATCCCCGTCGAGATCACCGTCTACGAGGACCGTTCGTTCACCTTCATCCTGAAGACCCCGCCCGCAGCGGAGCTCATCAAGAAGGCCGCCGGCGTCGCCAAGGGCTCCGGTACCCCGCACACCGTCAAGGTCGCGAAGCTCACCAAGGAGCAGGTCCGTCAGATCGCCGAGCAGAAGGCTCCCGACCTGAACTCGAACGACATCGACGCAGCCGCGAAGATCATCGCCGGCACCGCCCGCTCCATGGGCATCACGGTCGAGGGCTAACCCTCTCGACCCGCTTCGGGGACGCCACCAGGCGGAACCGCGCACGTCTCACTTTTTCACTCGTGGCAGCGCCGGCCAGGCGCAGATGACCACATTTCTCATAGGAGAACGCACATGGCACAGAAGTCGAAGGCCTACCGGGCCGCAGCCGAGAAGATCGAGGCTGACAAGTACTACACCCCGAACGAGGCCGTCGCCCTCGCCAAGGAGACCGGTTCCGCCAAGTTCAACAGCACCGTCGAGGTCGCCCTCAAGCTCGGTGTCGACCCGCGCAAGGCTGACCAGATGGTCCGCGGCACGGTTATCCTCCCGCACGGCACGGGCAAGACCGCCCGCGTCATCGTCTTCGCGACGGGCCCGGCAGCAGAAGCCGCGATCGCGGCCGGTGCTGACGAGGTCGGCGGCGACGAGCTCATCGCGAAGGTCGCCGAGGGCTACACCTCGTTCGACTCCGCGGTCTCCACGCCGGAGCTCATGGGCAAGGTCGGTCGTCTCGGTAAGGTCCTCGGTCCCCGTGGCCTCATGCCGAACCCCAAGACCGGCACCGTGACGCCGGACGTGGCCAAGGCCGTGTCCGACATCAAGGGCGGCAAGATCGAGTTCCGCGTCGACAAGCACTCCAACGTGCACTTCGTCGTCGGCAAGGCCTCGTTCGACGCTTCGCAGCTCGAGGAGAACATCAACGCCGCGCTCGAGGAGATCCTCCGCCTCAAGCCGTCCTCCTCGAAGGGCCGTTACATCCAGAAGGGCGCCGTGTCGACCACGTTCGGCCCCGGCATCCCGCTGGACGTCAACTCCATCTAGTCTCACCAGCATGAAGGCCCGGTCGCATCACGCGACCGGGCCTTCGTCGTCCGACGGGGTGGCGTCGTACGATGCAGGGATGGTCTCCACCCGCACCGCCACGGCCGATGACGCCGCCACCCTCGCCACGCTCGCCGCAGCGACCTTCGCCCTCGCCTGCCCGCCCGGCACCGCGCAGGAGCACATCGACGCGTTCATCGCCGAGCACTTCACCTTCGACCGGTTCACCGGCTACCTGGCCGATCCCGGACGCGCGCTCCGGCTCCTCGTCGACGACGATGACGGCACGGCCATCGGCTACACGATGCTCGTCTTCAGTGATCCGATGGACCCCGACGTGCTCGCTGCGGTCACGCACCGCCCGACGGCGGAACTCAGCAAGCTGTACGTGCTCCCCGCGAGCCACGGTGCCGGCGGAGCGCGCACGCTCATGGAGGCGACCCTCGACGACGCCCGGTCCCGAGGGGTGACGTCGGTGTGGCTCGGGGTGAACCAGCAGAACGCCAGGGCGATCCGGTTCTACGACAAGAGCGGGTTCACGGTCGTGGGGACGAAGACGTTCCTCGTCGGACCCGAACGGCACGACGACTTCGTCATGGAGCAGGTCTTCGGGGGCGCACTTCGACAGGCTCAGTGACCGGGGTGGGGCGGGGTCCTGTCGCTGGTCCCTGAGCGCCCCCAACCGGTCCCTGAGCTGGTCGAAGGGCGGCAACCTAGCCGTCGGCGACCTTGAGGACGATCTTGCCGCGTGAGTGTCCGCCCTCGAGGAGCACGTGGGCCTGCCGGACGGCGTCCAGGTCGAACACCTGGTCGACGAACACCCGGACGTCCCCGGACTCCAGCAGCCTGCTGATGGTGTCGAGCGTGGCACCGTCGGGTGCCACGGTGAACCGCGTCGCGCGGACGCCCGCGGCCCGGGCCTCCTCCTCGAGTGTCGGCCAGGAGCCGGTCGGCGCGTTGATGATGAGCCCGCCGGGGCGGAGGACCCGCAGGGAACGCGACCCCGTGTCCTCCACGGTGTTGCCCACGAGGTCGATCACGACGTCGACCTGGTCGACGACGTCCTCGAACCGGTGCAACTCGTGGTCGACCGCCTGATGAGCGCCGAGTTCGCGCAGCCAACCGACGTTCCGACCGGAGCCGGTGGCGATCACCCGCGCGCCGAAGTAGGTGGCGAACTGCACGGCGAAGTGCCCGACACCGCCGCTCCCGGCGTGGACGAGGATGCGTTGCCCCTCGTGCGCCTTCGCGACGTCGACGACCATGCCCCACGCGGTCAGTGCGGCGAGGGGGACCCCGGCTGCCTCGACGTGCGACAGGGTCGTCGGCTTCCGCGTCAGGCTCAGGGAGGACACCGTGACGTACTCGGCGTAGCTGCCGCCCGTCCGCGGGAAACTCGTCATGCCGTAGACCTCGTCGCCGGGCAGGAGGCCGGCCGCAGCGAAGGGCGATTCGACCACGATGCCGCTGAAGTCGTACCCGAGGACGGCCGGCATCGTCGTGATGGCGGAGGAGACGCCCCGGCCCGCGCGGGTCTTGGCGTCGACCGGGTTCACGCCGGCCGCGACGACCTTCACGAGGAACTCCGCCATGACCGGACGCGGTGTCGGTACGGTCTCCATCCGGAGGACCTCAGGGCTGCCGACGGCGTCGATCACCGCGGCTCGCATGGTCTCCGGTGCCGGCTTCACCGCGTCCGCGGTTGTCGCCAGAGACCAGGAGTGTCCGACTCCTTGACGCATCGAGTACTCCTTCGTCGTTCATCCCCCGAAAGCTCCACCCGGCGGAGGTCGGCTCGGCGACGAGTCTCGCTCCGGTGCGTGGTCCGGCTCTGTTCTCATCAAAGCCGTCGAATGAGTCGGCGCTGTTACGGGGGTGTCAATTGGCTGGAAACGATTCCCTCTCTTCGGGGGACACGGCTGCCCGGCTGTCACCCGATCCTCGGGCGCGTGCTTCCGATACAGTGGCGCAATGCGCGCACTGTTCGGAGTCATCAGGATCATCGCGGGTGGTGTGATCATCGCCGCCATCGTCGGCCAGTTCGTCTACACCCTGTCCTTCGGTGATGCGCCCGACGACTTCTTCGTCAACTTCTTCAGCTACTTCACGATCCTGTCGAACGCGCTGAGTGCGATCGTCCTGTTGGTCGGCGCCGGGTACTGCTTCCGGCTGCGACGCGATCCGGCCTGGTACAACCTCGTCCTCGGCTGCGTCGTGACCTACATGGCGACCACCGGCGTCGTCTACAATCTGCTGCTCCGCGGCATCGCCCTCGACCAGGGGCACACCCTCGGCTGGTCGAACGAGGTGCTGCACCTCATCGCACCGATCTACCTGGTGCTCGTCTGGATCGTCACGCCCGGCAAGTCCCGCCTGGAATGGCGTCAGGTGTGGGCGATCATCGCGTTCCCGCTCGTCTGGACCATCTACACGATGATCCGCGGATCGATCGTCGGCTGGTACCCGTACCCGTTCCTCAACCCGGCTCAGCCCGGCGGCTGGGGAGCCGTCGTCGTCTACATGATCGCCATCGCCGGGTTCATCGGTCTGATGGGCTGTGCCGTCATCGCGTTGAGCCGGACCAGGCTCATCCGCGGATGACGGGAGCCACATCGGACCAGCGGGTCCCTCGCCCCTCGGCGGTCCGCCGCCGCCGGTCCATCGCCCTCGCGTTCGCGATCATCGGTGGCGTGCTCGTCGTGGTCGCCACGGTCATGATCTGGGCCGCGCGTCTCAGTCTCGGGAAGAACAGCTACGTGAGCGGCCTCGGCGCCACCGGCGAGGTGACGGCTCCGGTCTTCAACGCGGCACTGCTCATGGTCGCGATCGGTGGTCTCAGCATCGCCGGTGCGCTGCAGCGAGTCCTCCCGGCCCGCGAGCCCGGTCAGCGCCGCACGAGGGTCGGACTGCTGCTCGTCCCCTGGCTGCTCGTCGGACTGTCGAGCCTGTGCTTCCTCGTGGCGTCCCGGGTGACCTGTACCTACGAGTGCCCGATCCCGTCGAACCCGCTGTTCACGCTCCAGGACGCGGTGCACATCTCCTTCGCGGTGCTGGGCTTCGCGCTCGCCTGCCTGGCGATGATCCGGTCCGCCCTCGGATCGCGGTTGCGCGCCGTCCGGCGGCTGTCCTGGTTCGCGGGGTCAGCCGTCGCGGTGATCGCGGGGCTCGGCGGCCTCCTCTCGCTCGCCGAGGTGGGGCAGCAGGTCGGGAGCTGGTTGGAGTTCGCGGCGATGACGATCGCCCTGTTCTGGCTCGTCGGATACGGCCTGGCGGAGGTGCTCGCCGTCGGGAGGGCGGACGACGTTGGACGTCCTGGTTCCGCCGCGGAGGACGTGCGTCAGGTCGATGCGGCGTCGAGCGCCCGAGGCTGAGTCATCGCGTCGATCGCGGGTGCGGACAGGGCGTCGCGCAGCACCATGATCGCCGCTCCCAAGACCCCGGCCTCCTCGCCGGCCGTCGAGGTGACGATGCCGAGGTGCCCGGTGGCGAGCGGCATCGATCGACGGTAGACCACTTCGCGGACGCCGGTGAGGAGATGTTCGCCGGCACGCGTCATCGTCCCACCGAGCACGATCACCGAGGGGTTCAGGAGGTTCACCACGACACTGAGCACCTCACCGATCTCCCGGCCGGCCTGCCGGGTGGTCTCGATGGCCGTCCGGTCGCCCGCGCGGATGAGCGCTGCGACGTCGCGACTGCTCATGGCGTCGATCCCGTGGGCGCGGAGCTCGGTGGCGATCGCCGGCCCGCTCGCGATGGCCTCGAGGTCGCGGTCGTCGTCGGCTGCGCGCGGGGAGTCCCGTCCGACGGGGACCTGCACATGCCCGATGTCGCCGGCCGCACCGAGTGCGCCGCGCTGCAGTTCGCCACCCGCGATGATGCCGGCACCGATCCCCGTGGACACCTTCACGTAGACGAGGTCGTCGGTGTCCGGCCAGGAGATCGCGTGCTCCCCGAGGGCGAGGACGTTGACGTCGTTGTCGACGAGGACCGGGACGTCGAGGGTTTGGCGGATGTAGGCGGGGACGTCGAAGCGGTCCCAGCCCGGCATGATCGGCGGGTTGGTCGGCCGTCCGGTGGAGTGCTCGACCGGTCCCGGCAGGCCGATCCCGATCCCGATGACCGGGGGAGCGACCGGCTGGGGTGTGGCCCACGTCTGCGGAGCGGCCAGCAGGGCCGACGCCGCTTCGACCACCCAGTCGAGGACGGGCTCGGGTCCTGCGGCGATCTGCAACTCCGCGCGGCTCGTCGCGAGGATCGCTCCGGCCAGGTCGGTGACGGCCACCGTCCCGTGCGTCGCCCCCAGGTCGACGGCGACGACGACGCGCGCGAGCGGGTTGAACGCGATCCGTGCGGGCGGGCGGCCGCCCGAGGACGCTGCTTCTCCCGCGGGGCGGAGGAGGTCCGCTGCAACGAGGGCGTCGATGCGGAGGGAGACGGTGGAGCGGGCCAGACCGGTCAGGGCGCACAACTCGGACTTCGTGCGCGCCTCACCGCCGCGGAAGAGTTGGAAGAGGTCGCCGGCGCCCGGTGCTCCGGGGGAGGGGCGCAGCGGCTCGGTCATGGCCACAGTCAACCACCTCGGTCGACTTCTGTCGACTTGTCGTCAGAAGTCGAGGCTCACCAGGGGTTCCCGGAGCGGCCGAGCGCCGGGCGCGGGCTCCGGGAGGACCGGGCGCCGGGCGGCCGGATTGGTGCGGTGGTACAGCTCGTCGATGAGCGCGTTCGCGAGGCCGACCAGCTTCGCGATCTCGGCGTCGTCGCGCTCGACCCACCGACAGAGCGGTTCGTCGTCGACGGGGACGAAGTCCTTGTGCTCCTCCCAGACCACGAGCGTCCGCTCCGCGCCGATCACGTACTGCTGCCACCACACCTGACGCAGGTAGTTGCGGGGGATCGAGCGCCAGGACTTCGTCGTGGTCTTGATCTCCGCGAGCACGACGGCCCCGCGCTCCGTCACGGCGATGCCGTCGGGGGTGGCGAGGTGACGGTGTTCGACCTCGGCCCGGAACAGCGCCGACGAGGGGTTGATCCCGTGCGTCGCGGCGACCCACCGGGCGATCTCGGGCTCGCGGGCGCGCCCGTGGTCGGTGAAGGCGTTGCCCGAGAAGCCCGTCCCGCCCAGCTTCGCGTCGGCCGCCCGCTGGATCGAGGCCGGGGTCGAGAGGGTGGCGACGTCGGTCGCGGTGATCCCGCGCGAACGAGCCCGCAGCCACGAGATGCGGTCGCTGGAGTCAGCGACGATCCGGGAGAGCAGAGCTGAGTTCACCTCTCCATTGTCCCCCACGCTTCCGACTCCTGCGGTATTCGTCACCGGGGGAGTGGCGACCGGCGGGAGACTTTTGTTTGACCACCGACAGAAGTGTGGTTAGCCTGGATCTCGCAGCAGCGGCTGCCTGACACCATCATCATTGAGGAGCATCGTGTCGACTTCCCAACTCTCTGTCCAGCTCTACTCGGTACGGGAGCCGCTCACCGCGGATCGTGCCGCAGCGCTGCAGCGCCTGACCGAGATCGGCTTCCGTCAGGCCGAGCCGTTCGGCTTCGGTCCCGGCGTCAGCCTGCAGGACATCCACGATGCCGGCCTCGCCACCCCGAGCGCGCACGGCAAGGTCATCGCCGAGGGCATCGACCTGTCGGCGGCCTTCGGCGCCGCTGCTGAGCAGGGTGTTCAGGTCCTCATCGATCCCGCCATCGCCGAAGAGCGTTTCGCCACGGCAGAGACGGTCGCGTCGATCGCCGACGAGCTGAACGCCGCGGCGGCGGTCGCCGCCGGTCACGGGGTCCAGGTGGGATACCACAACCACTGGTGGGAGCTCGAGGGCGACGTCGCGGGCACCAGCCCGCTCGAGCACCTCGCCGCACTCACCGACCCGGCCGTCGTGTTCGAGGTCGACACCTACTGGGTCGAGGTCGGTGGACGCCGCGCGGTCGACGTCCTCGGCGCGATCGGTGATCGCGTGCGCTTCATCCACGTCAAGGACGGCGACGCCTCCCGCGACACGCTGAAGCAGCTGCCCGCGGGTGCCGGGGCCGTCCCGGTGCTCGACATCCTCGCCGCGGCACCGCAGGCCCTGCGCGTCGTCGAGTTCGACGCGTTCGACGGCGACATCTTCCAGGGGCTCGAGCAGAGCTTCACCTACCTCACCACGAACGGAGTCCAGGCATGAGCAACAGCACCGGAACGGTCGGTGTCGGCCTCATCGGCGCCGGCGTCATCAGCGACCAGTACCTCGGCAACCTGGTGACCTTCCCCGACCTCGACGTCCGGTTCGTCGCGGACCTCGACCTCGAGCGGGCGAAGACGCAGGCCGAGAAGTACGGGGTGCCCGGCCACGGCTCGGTCGCCGAACTCCTGGCCGACCCCGAGATCGAGATCGTCGTCAACCTGACCATCCCGAAGGTCCACGTCGAGGTCGCCATGCAGATCCTCGACGCAGGCAAGCACGTGTGGAGCGAGAAGCCCTTCGCGCTCGACCGTGAGAGCGGGCAGGCCCTGCTGGCCGCCGCGAAGGAGAAGGGGCTCCGCGTCGCCACGGCACCGGACACCTTCCTCGGCGCCGGCATCCAGTCCGCCCGCCGACTCGTCGAGGCCGGTGGCATCGGCCAGCCCCTCACCGCGCTGACCCTCATGCAGAGCCCCGGCCCGGAGTCGTGGCACCCGAACCCCGACTTCCTGTTCCAGGACGGCGCCGGTCCGCTCTTCGACATCGGCCCGTACTACATCACGGCGCTCGTGCAGCTGTTCGGGCCGATCGCCCGCGTCACCGCTCTCGCCTCACAGGCCTTCCCGCAGCGGACGATCGGATCCGGCCCGCGCGCGGGTGAGTCGTTCGACGTGACGGTGCCGACGCACGTGAGCGCCCTCTTCGAGTTCGAGAGCGGCCAGCTCGCGCAGAGCGTCTTCAGCTTCGACTCCAAGCTCGGTCGCACGCAGTTCGAGGTCGCCGGCTCGACCGGCACGCTCGTCGTCCCCGACCCGAACACCTTCGAGGGTGACCTGCTCGTCTACGGCGGTGGCGAGGAACCCGAGTCGATCCCGTCGACCGGTCCGACGCAGGGCCGCGGAACCGGTGTGGTCGAGCTCGCGCAGGCGATCCGCGCCGGTCGTCCCGAGCGTGCCTCCGGTGAGCTCGCCTACCACGTGCTCGACGTCATGGTCTCGACGGCCGAGTCGGGCCTGAGCCGCACCTCGGTCGACGTCGTCAGCACCGTGGAGCTCGCTCCCGCGCTCCCCGAGTCGTGGACGCCGGCGGACGGCACCTTCGGAGCATGACCGTGGCCGGTCCCGGTATCGCGGTGGTGGGCGGTGGCTTCATGGCCACCGTCCACAGCCGGGCGGCCCGCGCGGCGGGTGCCCGGCTGGTCGGTGTCGTCGCCTCGACGCCCGAACGCTCGCGGGAGGTCGCCGTGAACCTCGGGTTCGAGCGCGGGTACGGCTCGCTCGACGAGCTGCTGGCCGACCCGTCGGTCGACGTGGTGCACGTGTGCACGCCGAACGCGCTCCACGCCGAGCAGGCACTCGCGGCCATCGCGGCCGGCAAGCACGTGGTCTGTGAGAAACCCCTCGCGACCGACGCCGCGACCGCCGAGCGTCTCGTCACCGCCGCAGCCGAGGCCGGTGTCGTCGGCACGGTGCCGTTCGTCTACCGCTTCCACCCGCTCGTCCGGGAGGCCCGCGCGCGTGTCGCCGCGGGCGACCTCGGGACCCTGCTCACGATCAGCGGGTCGTACCTCCAGGACTGGTTGCTCGCGCAGGCCGACGACAACTGGCGGGTCGACGCGGCGGCCGGGGGCCGTTCGCGCGCCTTCGCCGACATCGGTTCCCACCTCGTCGACCTCCTGGAGTTCATCACCGGCGCGCACATCACCGAGCTGAGTTCGACGGTCCGCACCTTCTTCGCCGAACGCGCGAACACCCCGGAGGTCACGACCGAGGACGCGGCCGCGGTCGTCATCCGGCTCGAGGGCGGCGCCATCGGCACGCTGCTCGTCTCGCAGGTCGCGCCCGGTCGGAAGAACCGACTGCACCTCGAGGTCGCCGGGACGGAACTCAGCATCGGTTTCGACCAGGAAGCGCCGGAGACGCTCTGGCTCGGCCGTCGGTCGGGGACGCAGGTGCTGCCTCGCGACGCCGACCAGTTGCACCCGGACGCCGCACGCCTGTCCATCGTCCCCTCGGGGCACCCGATGGGTTACCAGGACGCCTTCAACGCCTTCGTGGCCGACAGTTACGCGGCGATGGCCGGACAGTCGCCGGACGGTCTGCCCGTCTTCGCGGACGGACTCCGAACCGCGCGCATCACCGAGGCCGTCCTGGACGCGGCCGACACCGGTCGCTGGGAAGCGATCGCCACCTCCACCGACGACGAGCAGAGGATCACCGCATGACCGACACCACCGACAAGCAGTACGCGAGCCGCCTCCCGGTGACCCTGTTCACCGGACAGTGGGCGGATCTCCCCTTCGAGGAGGTCGCCCGCCTCGCCGCCTCCTGGGGCTATGACGGCCTCGAGATCGCGGCCTCGGGCGACCACCTCGACCTCAAGCGCGCGGATGAGGACGACGCCTACCTGCAGTCCCGCCTCGACATCCTCGACCGGCACGGCCTCGAGGTCTTCGCGATCTCGAACCACCTCACCGGCCAGGCCGTGTGCGACGACCCGATCGACTTCCGCCATCAGGCGATCGTCCGCGACTACACCTGGGGCGACGGCGACGCGGAGGGGGTGCGTCAGCGCGCGGCCGAGGACATGAAGCGCTCCGCGCGGGTCGCCCGCAAGCTGGGCGTCGACACGGTCGTCGGCTTCACCGGGTCGAAGATCTGGCAGTACTCCGCGATGTTCCCGCCGGTACCGGCCTCCGTCATCGACGCCGGGTACGAGGACTTCGCCACCCGCTGGAACCCGATCCTCGACGTCTTCGACGCCGAAGGGGTCCGCTTCGCCCACGAGGTGCACCCGTCCGAGATCGCCTACGACTACTGGACGAGTGTCCGCACCCTCGAGGCGATCGACCACCGCCCGGCGTTCGGTTTCAACTGGGACCCGTCGCACATGATGTGGCAGGGCGTCGACCCGGTGGGGTTCATCGTCGAGTTCGCGAACCGGATCTACCACGTCGACTGTAAGGACACCCGGATCCGGCCGGCCACCGGTCATGCCGGCATCGTCGGCTCGCACCTGCCATGGGGCGACCCGCGACGCGGCTGGGACTTCGTGTCGACCGGTCACGGCGACGTGCCGTGGGAGGACGCCTTCCGTGCCCTCTCGAGCATCGGCTACGCCGGGCCGATCTCCATCGAGTGGGAGGACGCCGGCATGGACCGCCTGCACGGAGCCGAGGAGGCCGTCGGGTACATCCGGAACCTGCTCTGGAAGTTGCCCGAGCAGTCCTTCGACGCGGCGTTCAGCACCCAGTAGCCCCGGTCCCTGAACCGCTTCTCCGGTCCCTGAGCCTGTCGAAGGGCTACAACGCCTTCGCCGCCGCCACGAGCACCTGGTTGAGCGTGGGTGCCCCGGTCGCGCGGAACACCTCGGTGCCGTCGTCGGCCGTGATGATGACCGTCGGGGTGGAACGGATGCCGTCGGCCTCCGCCTCCGCCGGACGGAAGGCGACGTCGCGCTCCTCGACGACGGCTCCGGCCACGAGTGCCGGGACCTCGGCCAGGACTGCGCGAGCCTGCATGCAGGGGGCGCAGAACGCTGAGGTGTACAGGGTGAGCTTCACATCTCGTCCAACGCGAGCCGACGGTCCGCCATTCCGCCGCGACCGCCGGTTCCTGGGTGAGTTGTCAATCGCCCACCCATTCCTCGTCGGATGGACCAGGATGGCGTCATGAGAATCGCAGTGACGGGAGGCTCGGGCAAGCTCGGGCGAACAGTGGTCGGCCATCTTCGGGAACACGGTCACCTGGTGATCAACCTCGACCAGGCGGGAGAGCGCGGTGACGGCTTCGTCCGCATCGACCTGCGTGACGCGGGCCAGGTGTTCGACGCCCTCACCGGTGTCGACGAGCAGGCGCCGGACGGGTTCGACGCGGTCGTCCACCTGAGCGCCATCCCTGCGCCGGGGCTCTCGACGAACACCGCGACCTTCCAGAACAACATCCTCAGCACCTACAACGTGTTCAACGCCGCCATCAAGGCCGGCATCACGAACATCGTCACGGCGTCGAGCGAGACCGTGCTGGGGCTGCCGTTCGACACCCCGCCCCCCTACATCCCCGTCGACGAGGCCTACGCCGCCCGACCCGAGTCGACCTACTCGCTGTCGAAGCACCTCGAGGAGCAGCTGGCGATCGAGCTCACGCGGTGGCACCCCGAGCTCAAGATCATCGCCCTCCGCTTCTCCAACGTGATGGACGAGGCCGACTACGCGGCGTTCCCGTCGTTCGACGCCGACGCCACCCTCCGCAAGTGGAACCTCTGGGGCTACATCGACGGCCGCGACGGCGCCCAGGCCGTGCGACTCGCGCTCGAGCACCAGGCCACGGGGTTCGACCGGTTCATCATCGCGGCTGCCGACACGGTCATGTCGCGCGACAACGTCGAGCTCGTCGCAGAGGTCTTCCCGGACGTCCCCGTCACCGGCGACATCGCCGGCAACGGCACCCTGCTCTCGATCGACCACGCCCGCCAGGTCCTCGGGTACGACCCGAAGCACACCTGGCGCTGACCCGTTCTCAGGAGTTCCTCGGCGCGTCGCTCGCTCGCGAGCCCGGCGCTCCGGCGGACTCCTGAGAAAGGGACTTCAGAGGGCGCCGTTGAGCTTCGCGAGGAGTTCGGCGAGCCGCCGCACCTCGGCCTCGTCCCAGGACGACAGCTGCTGGTAGAGCATCGCCTGGTCGTTGGCCCGTGTCGACTCCATCCGGCGCTCGCCCTCGGCGGTCGCGACGACGAGGCTCGCACGGCCGTCCTCGGGGTCCGGCGTCCTCGTGACGAGGCCGAGCGTCTCCAGTTGGTGGATGAGGCGACTCACCGCGCTCTTGTCGGTCGCGAGCATCTCGGCCAGGGCACCGGCGCGGATCGCTCCGGAGCGCGAGACCATGCTGAGCAACTTGTAGCCGGCCGGCTGGAGTCCGGGGGAGATCCGCTCGGCCCGGTCGCGGATACCGTTGCGGATGCGGTTGACGAGGAGCGCGAACTGCTCCTCCACGGCACCGATCGCGAGGTCGTGCGCGGTGCCGGCCGCTGCGTCGTCGGCAGCGGCCGGCCCGGCCTGGGCGTCGTGATCGATGGACATCGTTCGCATTGTACGGACTAGCGGCCGTGGCGGGGGCTGTGTGCCTCGGTCTCCGTGCCGCCGTCGGTGTCGGCGGTCTCGTCCCGTCCTCGCTCGAGTCGGGTGTCCGCCTCGCCACCGATCATGGCCTCGGCCACGTCGAGCGCACCGGTCGCGAACGACTGGGTCGACGTGGACCCGGTGGCCGTCGCGACGGACCCGGTGGCCGCGCCGACGAGGGCGGGCTCCCCGGAACGCTGCTCGGCCATGCGCTGCACGGCGTTCTTCGACCCGAGCTTCTTGTTCGGCAGGAAGATCACGGCGATGATCGTCAGGATCGCGAGTGGTGCGGCGACGAGGAAGATGTCGGCCACCGCGTCACCGTAGACCGATTCGATGATGGTCCGCACCGACTCGGGCAGCGTGCCCACCTTCGGGATCGTGCCGCTCGAGAGCGTCTCGGCGATCTTGGCGCCGGGTGCCCCGAGGGCGACGATGGCCGCCTGCAGGTCGGCCTGGCGGTCGGCCAGCATGTCGGTGACCTTCGTCGCGAGCACGGAGCCCATGACCGAGACGCCGATCGTGCCGCCGAGGCTGCGGAAGAACGCGACACCCGCGCTCGCCGTACCCAGCTGCTGCGGCAGGACGTCGTTCTGGACCACGAGCACGAGGTTCTGCATCACCATGCCGACGCCGGCGCCCAGGATGAACATGAACACCGAGACGAGCAGGTAGTTCGTGTCGTAGTGGATCGTGCTCATGAGGAACAGGCCGACGGTGAGGAGGATCGAGCCGACGATGAGGTACGGCTTCCAGTGGCCGAAGCGCGAGATGAACTGCCCGACCACGATGGAGGCGATCAGGAGGCCGCCGATCATCGGGAGCGTCAGCAGGCCCGACTCCGTCGGCGTCGCTCCACGCGCCAGCTGCATGTACTGGCTGAGGAACACCGAGGTGCCGAACATCGCCACACCCACCGAGATGCTCGCGACGACCGCGAGGGTGAAGGTGCGGTTCTTGAACAGCGACATCGGGATGATCGGCTCGTCGACCTTGATCTCGACGATGACCGCCGCGGCGAGCAGGAGGACGGAGATGCCCACCATGACGAGCGTCGTGAAGCTCGCCCACTCGAACTGCGTCCCGGCCAGGGTGACCCAGATGAGCAGCAGCGAGACGCCGCCGGCGATGAGGGCGGCGCCCAGGTAGTCGATCTTGACCTTGCCGACGTTCCGCTTCGGGAGGTGGAGCGTGCGCTGCAGGAGGAAGATCGCGGCGATCGCGAAGGGGACGCCGACGAAGAAGTTCCAGCGCCAGCCGAGCGAGTCGGTGAGGAGGCCGCCGAAGAGCGGGCCGCCGACCGTGCCGACCGCCATGACCGCACCGAAGAGGCCCATGTACCGGCCACGCTCACGCGGGCTGATGATGTCGGCCATGATGATCTGGCTGAGCGCCGTGAGACCACCGGCGCCGAGGCCCTGCAGGACGCGGAAGCCGATGAGCGTGCCGGTGTCCTGCGAGAAGCCCGCGAGCGCCGAGCCGAGGACGAAGATCCCGAGCGCCAGCTGGATGAGCAGCTTGCGGTTGAAGAGGTCGGCGAACTTGCCCCAGATGGGCGTCGAGACGGTGGTGGCGAGGAGGGTGGCCGTGACGACCCAGGTGAAGGCCGTCTGGTCGCCGTTCAGGTCGGCGATGATCCGGGGGAGGGAGGTCGAGACGACGGTGCCGGCGAGGATCGACACGAACATGCCGAGGAGGAGGCCGGAGAGGGCCTCGAGCACCTGGCGATGCGTCATGCCGTTGTCCGCGCGAGCGGGCGTGGCGGGTGTTGAGGTGGTGTGTGACATGGGCTCCGCGATCGTGATGACGTCAGCTAGTTGATATGCGTCAACTATATGAGAAGTAGTTGATCAGTGTCAACCAATCACGGTGACGGCGTATTCCCGTGGCAATTCGACAGGCTCAGGGACCGGGGCGGGGGTGGCTCAGGGACCGGGGTGGGCGGCTCGGGGAGCGGATGGGAGCCGCTCCCCGAGCCTGCCGAGGCGCCGGTCAGCGCCGAGTCGTGACGTCCTTGAGCTTCCCGTTCGCGATGTGCAGACGACGCTCGGCGCGCTTGGCGACCGCGGTGTCGTGCGTCACCACCACGACGGTGAGCCCGCGGTCCCGCCACAGGCCCTCGAGGAGGTCCATGATCTCGTCGCGGGTCTCCTCGTCGAGGTTGCCGGTCGGTTCGTCGGCGAGCAGCACCTCAGGCTCCTTGACGAGCGCACGGGCGATCGCGACCCGCTGCTGCTGCCCACCGGACAGCTCGGCGGGGAGGTGTGAACCCCGCTCGGCGAGTCCGACGGACGCGAGCGCCGCGCGAGCCCTGGTCTCGCGTTCGGCCCGCGGGGTGCCGATCGGGACCAGGGCCATCTCGACGTTCTCCTGTGCTGTGAGCGTCGGGATGAGGTTGAATCCTTGGAACACGAAGCCGATCTCCGTGGCGCGGATCCTGCCGAGCTTCGTCTCGCTGAGCGTCGAGAGGTCGTCGCCGGCGAGGGAGATGCTGCCGGCGGTCGGTCGGTCCAGTGCGCCGAGCATCTGGAGGAGCGTCGACTTGCCGCCGCCGGTCGGGCCCTGGATGGCGACGAGCTGTCCATCGGGGATCTCGAGGTCGACGCCGTCGAGCGCCGTGACGGAGCGCTTCGCCTGGCGGTACTGCTTGGTGAGGCCGGTGATCGTGTACATGGGGTCCTTCGTTCTGCTGGTCGGAGTGAGAAGTCGGACCGCCGGGTGGTCGCGGGGGAGACGGCCACCCGGCGGCGTCTGGTGCGTCGCCTAGGCGACGGAGCGGAGTGCCTCGGCCGGGCGCAGTCGTGAGGCGCGCCACCCGCCGATCGCACCGGCGAGCAGCCCGCCGAGGATGGCGATCCCGACGGCGATGACGATAATCCACGCGGTCACGGGAGCCTGGAGGACGATGTCGGTGGTGGTCGCGGCCGCAGCGCCCGGGGCACCGCCGAACCCACCGGCCGCTCCCGCCGCCGCATCCGACGGCATGCCCGCGGCACCGCCGGGGCCGCCGAGTCCGCCGCCGGCGGAGGTCGTCGCAGCTGCACTGAGGGTCGGAGCGACGAGGTTCACCACGAGGATGCCGATGAGGCCGACCGCGACACCGACGGCGCCGCCGATGAGCGACTGGACGACGGACTCACCCGCGACCTGGCCGACGATGCGCCGGTCGCTCCAGCCGATCGCCTTGAGCGTGCCGAACTCGCGGGTCCGGCGCGTGACGCCGGAGATCGTGAAGAGGATCGCGATGAGGAACGCGGCGGCGAGCACGATGAGCGACAGCCAGGTGCCGAGGTTCGACACCAGCGTCGACGCCGAGGCGAGCGAGCCGGACACGGTGGACGCGAGGTCCTCCTGGGTGCTCACGGTCGCGTCGGGCAGTGCCGCCTCGATGTCCGTCTGCACCTGCGTGATGTCGGTCGACGAGGCGGCCTGCACGTACACGTCGCTGACCTGGCCGTCGAGCCCGGCGAGGGACTGCGCGACGTCGAGGGGGATGTAGACGTTCGATGCGGTCGTCGAATCGGCCCCGGAGGCGGTCACCGTGCCGACCACGCTGAACGTGGTGCCCGCGATGTCGATCGTGTCGCCGGTGGCGATCCCCGCCTCGGTGGCGTAGGAGGCGTCGAGGACGGCGACGTCCGTGCCCGCGTCGTCGGCTGCGAGCGAGCGACCGTCGCTGAGGGTGACGGCCGAGAGCGGACCCACGGCGTCGCCCGAGGGGTCGAGACCGAGGACCGTGAAGGAGTCGACGCCGAAGGAACTCCCGCCTGCGCCGTCCGGACCACCCTGCGGCGGGGTCGCGCCGCTCGCGTCACCGCCCGGGACGCCTGCCGCCCCGTCGGATCCCTGTGCCTGCGAGAAGTCGGGCAGCTCGCCCGTGAAGGTCGTGTTCGTGAGCGACAGGGTGGCTGCGGCGGCCTCGACGTTGGCGACGTCGGTGACCGTGCCGAGGGACGTCGCGTCGAAGGTCGACGTGCCACGCGCGGCTTCCAACCGCGACTGGTTGACGGTCGTCGTCCCGTCACTCGTCGACCCGTCGCCCGAGCCGAAGTCGAAGTTCTGGCCGGGGCCGCCGCCGTCCGTCGGCGCCTCGGCCGCCTGACTCACCGTGATGTCCGTTCCGACCCCGTAGACGGATTCCAGCACCGACGCCTGCGCCGTCTTCACGCCGGCGGCGACCGAGTTGACGATGATCACGAGGGCGATGGCGAGCGCCATCCCGATGGCGATGATGATGGTCTGTTTGCGGCGACCGACGAGTTCCCGCCGGAGATAGGTTCCGAACATGTCTGCGTTTCCTTCTGCTCTGGTGCACGTGCCGGCGTCCCCGTTGCGCGACGCCGACGATCCGCACGTCGCGGATGACTTGGACCGGACGCTACGGAGGCTCACTTGGCCTGCGCCTCGGTGACGCTATGAATCGGCCCAGGCCGCTGCGGGCGCTCCGGCGGCTCGGGGAGGGCACAGCATCCGTCTGGCCGGTTCATAGACAGCTCATAGGGCGGAGGCGAATACTGAACGCGTGAACATCCCGACCCAGGCGCCCGGTGCCGCGCGAAGCGCACTCAAACGGGCCGACGGCACCGCCGTCCGTGTGCTCGTCGTCGACGACGAGGCGACGCTCACGGACCTCCTGCAGATGGCCCTGCGCTACGAGGGCTGGGAGATCCGGACCGCCGCCGACGGCCGTGAAGCCCTCACGATCGCCCGCGACTTCCGACCGGACGCCATCGTGCTCGACATCATGCTGCCCGACCTGGACGGACTGCAGGTGCTGAACCGCCTGCGGACCTCGGGGAGCGACGTCCCCGTCCTGTTCCTCACCGCCAAGGACTCGCTCGACGATCGCATCGCCGGCCTCACCGCCGGCGGCGACGACTACGTGACGAAGCCCTTCAGTCTCGAAGAGGTCGTCGCGCGGCTGCGCGGGCTCATCCGCCGGTCGACCCTGCTGGCCGCCGACGAGTCCGGCCCGGACATCGTGGTCGGCGACCTCGTGCTCAACGAGGACAGCCACGAGGTGACGCGCGACGGCGAACCCATCGAGCTCACCGCGACCGAGTTCGAGCTGCTGCGGTTCCTCATGCGGAACCCGCGCCGGGTGCTGAGCAAGGCCCAGATCCTCGACCGGGTGTGGAGCTACGACTTCGGCGGTCGTGCGAGCGTCGTCGAGATCTACATCTCCTATCTCCGCAAGAAGATCGACGCCGGGCGCGAGCCCATGATCCACACCGTGCGCGGTGCCGGCTACATGTTGAAGATCCCGACGGTCGGTTCGTGACCACGAGACCTCCCGTCACCGACCCGACAGCGACGACCGTCGACTCCACCCGCCGCAAACGCGCTCCGTGGACGCTCCGTCGACGCCTCATGGTCGTCGTCGTCGGCCTCCTCGCCCTCGGCAGCGCCATCGTCGGCGTCGCGAGCGCGGTCGCGGTGAGCGGCCTCCTCACCGAGGGCGTCGACAACCAGCTCACGAAGGCCGCCGAGCGGATCGTCGACTACGGCCGCAACGGCCAGCTCCCCGCACCGGAATCCCTGCCGGACTCCGGCATCCCGGACGGCTACGGCGGTGGTTCGGGCACGCGTGAGCCGCCCGCCTTCATCGGCGCTCCGGGCCTCGGGCCCGGCGCACTCGGGGCGATCGTCGTCGACGGCACCATCGTCAACGCCGGATACCTCAGCGCCGACGGCAGCACGGTCCCGTGCACCGAGAGCCAGGACGCCATGATCCTCACGGTGTCGGCCGGTGACCGACCGTCGACCATCAACCTCGGGGAGCACCTCGGCGACTACCGCGTCGTCGCCGTCACCGACGCGAGCGGCGCGACGAGGATCATCGGGCTTCCGCTCGCCGAGGTCGCGTCGACGGTCATGCAGCTCGTCACCCTCATCGCGATCATGAGCGTCGTGGTCCTGCTGCTCGCCGGACTGGCGGCGTTCGCGATCGTGCGGTACTCGCTCCGCCCGCTCGACCGCGTCGTCGCGACGGCCGCGGTCGTCGCCGAGCTTCCCCTCGACCGCGGTGAGGTGGCGCTCGCCGTCCGGGTACCGGAGTCGGACACCGACCCGCGCACCGAGGTCGGACGCGTCGGATCGGCGATCAACCGCATGCTCGGGCACGTCTCGTCCGCACTGAACGCCCGGCAGGCGAGCGAGAACAAGGTGCGCCGGTTCGTCTCGGACGCGAGCCACGAGCTCCGGACCCCGCTGGCTTCCATCGCCGGATACTCGGAACTCGCCGCGCGGAAGTCGGACGCGCTGCCGGAGGACGTCACCCACTCCCTCGGCCGGATCCGCTCCGAGGCCGGTCGCATGACCACGATCGTCGAGGACCTGCTGCTGCTGGCGCGGTTGGACGAGGGACGCGAACTCGCGAAGCGCCCCGTCGACCTCACCGAACTCGTCATCCACACCGTCGGCGACGCCCATGTCGCCGGGCCGGACCACGTGTTCGAACTGGACTTCCCCGAGGAGCCCGTCCTCGTCACGGGAGACGCGTCCCGGCTGCAACAGGTGATCGTCAACCTGCTGGCGAACGCGCGGACCCACACGCCCGCCGGGACGACCGTGCGGACGGGGCTGGCGGTCGCGAGCGGTCCTGCGGGCGAGATCGCCGTGCTGACCGTGTCGGACGACGGTCCCGGCATCGACCCTGCGCTGCAACCCAACCTCTTCGAGCGCTTCGTCCGCGGTGACGACTCCCGCTCACGCGCCACGGGGAGCACCGGCCTCGGGCTCGCGATCGTGCACGCCGTCGTGACCGCGCACCACGGCACCGTACGATGCGAGAGCGCACCAGGACGGACGGTGTTCCGCGTCGAGCTACCCGCCGTCGCCACCCCGGACGTCCTCGTCCCGTCGGCGGAGTGATCCGTGCGGCCGGGTAGCGTGGTCCCCATGTGGGTGAAGGTGTGCGGTCTGTCCGAGGCGTCCGACGTCGCTGCGGCGGTGGACGCCGGAGTCGACGCGATCGGCTTCGTGTTCGCGCCGGGGTCGCCCCGGACCGTCGAGCCCGAACGGGTCGCCTCGCTGCTCGCCGACGTCCCAGAGTCGGTGCTGACGGTCGGCGTCTTCCGGCGCCAGTCGGTCGAGGAGGTCTCACGGATCGCCGGTGCTGCGGGGGTGCAGGCCGTCCAGCTCCACGGCGACGAACCACCCGAGGCGTTCCACGAGCTGCAGGCCATGGGGTGGCGGACGCTCCGGGCGACCTCGGCGGTGCGCTACGCCTCCGAGAACGCCGCCGAGCGCGCCGCCTACGCCGAAGAGCTGCTGCTGCTCGACGCACCGGACCCGGGAGCCGGGAAGACCTTCGACACGATCGCCCTGGTGGCGAACCCACCCACCCGCACCTGGATCCTCGCCGGAGGGCTCACGCCGGAGAACGTCCAGGGCCTCGTCGCCGAGCTCCGCCCCTGGGGGGTCGACGTGTCCAGCGGGGTCGAGTCCTCGCGCGGGGTGAAATCACCGGAGCTCATCCGGTCGTTCGTGCACGCCGCCCGCACCGCCCGGGCGGTCTGAGCGTCAGCGGGACACCCGCTGGTCCGCGGTGTGACCCGCACGCTACATTCGTCGGATGAGGCGGTCGGCCGACCGCGACGACGACAAGGAGCGCCACCACCGTGTTCGACACCATCCTGCTCGCCGCGGACGACAACGGTCGGGCCGCCATCGAGTTCATGAACGCCCCCGCCAACGTCTTCGGCGGCATCATCGGCTACGCCCTGTTCGTCGCCTCCGTGTGGGGCATGTTCGAGAAGTCGGGCCGCTCCGGCTGGACCGCGATCATCCCGATCTACAACTGGTACGTCGTCGTCAAACTCGCCGGCTTCACGGGCGCGGCGACCATCCTCTACTTCATCCCGCTCGTGAACATCGTGTTCGGCTGGATCGTCGGTTGGCACATCGGCAAGCAGTTCGACAAGGGCACGGTGTTCCGGATCTTCGGGCTCATCCTGTTCCAGCTGATCGGCTTCTTCATCCTCAGCTACGGCTCGGACCGCTACCTGGGCAAGCAGGTCGACCGCGCCTAGCCGGCGGTCACCGGGGCCTGACGCTCACCGCGACGGCCAGGTCCACGGGGGCGTCGACAGCAGGCCCTGATCCTCGACGGTCGTCTCGCCGAGTCGCTTCACCAGCCGGTGCTCGTGCACCTCGCCGGCTTCGAGCATGGCCGCGATGAGTGGGCGGGCGTGGGACACGACCACGAGTTGCGTGTCGGCGCTCGCCGCGGTGATGAGCCGAGCGAGCTGCGGGAGGAGGTCGCCGTGCAGGCTCGTCTCCGGCTCGTTCAGCACCATGAGCTCGGGCGGGCGAGGGGTCAGGAGTGCCGCGACGAGCAACAGGTAGCGGAGCGTGCCGTCGGACAGCTCGCCGGCCGAGAGCGGACGGAGCATGCCGGGCTGTTCGAGCTCCAGCCGGAACACCCCGTCGTCGGCACGCACACGCAGCACGCTGCCGGGGAACGCGTCGTCGACGGCGGCGTCGAGGCGGTCCCGGGCGCCGGACTCGATGATCGTCTCTACCGCGGCGGCGAGGTCGGCACCGTCGTGTCCGAGCACGGGCGTCCGCGTGCCGACCTGCGGCGCACGTGCCGGGGCCTCGCGGTCGGTCCGGAACTGGTCGTAGAACCGCCAGCCGCGCACCTGGCCGCGCACGCGGAGGACCTCGGGCGTCGCGTCGGCGTCCGAGAACTCGGTGAGGATGCTCTCCGAGGTGCCGAGCGTTCGACCGATCGGACGCCACGACCCGTCGCGGACCCGGACCGCCGGACCGTGCCGGTCGACGAGCAGGCTGCTCGGTTTGGCCAGTGCGCCGGCGAAGATCTGCTCCCGCTTGATCTCGGGGTCGCGGCCGAACAGGGTCGTGGACGGCTGCGGGATCCCGAGGTCGATGAGATACCCCAGCGTGTCGGTCGCGAACCCGAGTCGCAGGCTGATCGGCCCCGAGCGGCGCGTGCCCTGGACCGGGACGGAGCCGTCGACCATGGCGTGACTCACGTGTTCGGGGCCGGCCCAGAGCGTCGAGGAGAGCCCGCCGTCGCGGGCGAGTGATCCGACGACATCGCCGTCGCCCGCACTCGCGAGGAGCCGGAGTGCCCGGTAGAGGTTGGACTTGCCGGTGCCGTTCGCGCCGGTCACGACGTCGAGGCCGTGCAGCGGCAGCACGGTGTCTCGGATGGACCGGTAGCCGGAGATGGCGAGCGTCTGGATCATGGCTCCATGGTGCCGGTCGCCTCGGACATCCGGGCGGGCGGTCGTGAGCGCCCGGAGCACGCCTGTCGGAGCGGGGTCGGGGGTGTGTTATGGTTGTGGAAACCAAAGACCGCCGGTCACTGTCGCGTGCAAACGAGACAGTCGAAGGTTCTCATGACGAGACGTCCAGCGCAGGTGTATGAAGATCTGATCGAGGCTCGCCTCTCCCCAGCTCCGTGCGCTTGCGCCGGAGCTTTTTTCATGCCCGAATCCTTCACCGGTCCGGCGGTTGGTGTGTGCGGCCTCCGCTGCATGCATTCAAGATTCGAAAAGGAGTGGCCATGGCGAACAAGGAAGCCTCGGTTGCCGAACTCACGGAGAAGTTCCAGAGCTCGACCGCCGTTCTGCTGACCGAGTACCGCGGCCTCACTGTTGCTCAGCTCAAGACCCTGCGCAAGAGCATCAGTGCGGACGCAACCTACGCCGTGGTGAAGAACACGCTGACCAAGATCGCGGCGAACAACGCCGGCATCTCGTCGTTCGACGACGAGCTCGCCGGTCCGTCCGCGATCGCATTCGTGCACGGTGACCCGGTCACCGTCGCGAAGGCTCTTCGTGACTTCGCCAAGGCAAACCCTCTCCTCGTGGTCAAGGGCGGTTACTTCGACGGTAACCCGCTGACCGCTGACGAGGTGCGCAAGCTCGCCGACCTCGAGTCCCGTGAAGTGCTGCTGGCGAAGCTCGCCGGCGCCGTCAAGGCCTCGCTGTTCGGAGCTGCCTACCTCTTCAACGCACCGCTCTCGAAGGCCGTTCGCACGGTCGAGGCGCTGCGCGAGAAGCAGGAGTCCGCGGCCGAGTAATTCGGTTCCGCGAACCATCAACCCCGTACCTGTGCGCCGCGTGATGCGGTTGCAGGGCATGAAACAAGGAGAACAATCATGGCAAAGCTGTCAAACGAAGAACTGATCAACGCGTTCAAGGAGCTCACGCTCATCGAGCTCAGCGAGTTCGTCAAGCTGTTCGAGGAGACCTTCGAGGTCACCGCTGCTGCTCCCGTCGCCGTTGCCGGCCCGGCTGCTGCCGGCGGCGCTGCTGCTGAAGAGGTCGAGGAGAAGTCCGACTTCGACGTCATCCTCGAGGCTGCTGGCGACAAGAAGATCCAGGTCATCAAGACGGTCCGCGAGCTCACCTCGCTCGGCCTCGGCGAGGCCAAGGCTCTCGTCGACGGCGCTCCGGCTGCCGTCCTCGAAGGCGCCAACAAGGAAGCCGCTGACAAGGCGAAGGAAGCCCTCGAGGCTGCCGGCGCCACCGTCACGCTCAAGTAGTCGGTCCCCTGCGGGGGACAACCACTGGGCTGGCGACCGACTCCGGTCGGTCGCCGCTGACGATCGCGGATCTTCCTGAGACGAGTGCTGTGTGCACTCGGCAGAGACATCCGTGATCGGAGGGCATCGCCCCCGATTCGTTCGGGAGCGGTGCCCTCCGTCGGTTAACCGGGGGGCCTGCGATTCGTCGCGCCCCTCCATGCACGCGGATGCTCTGCACCCCGTCGACGACGTTCGTCGACGGTTCACGCAGGCATCCGCGTCGTCGTTCCGCTCCCGGTGAGTGGGGGCTGTCGGTGCGGTGCCCGAATCGGGAGAACCCACCACCATGAACACCCATGCACGCTGGCGTGCAACCATCACCTGGATCCGAGCCCAGCTCGCATCCGCTTTCACCGAGTCGGAACGGGCGAGCGACGCCCACCCGCCCGATCCACGGGTCAGCCAGTCCTTCACCACCTGGATGCGCTGACCCGACCTGCCCCCCGGCCCCAACTCAGGAGTGTCTCGGCGTGCCGCGCCACCGAGGCCCGCCACGCCGACGAACTCCTGCGTTGGGGACGGGTCGGGTGGATGTGTATAGCCAAGCTATGTATACTGATCACATCATGACCGAGAACCGTACGCATTCACCCCTGCACACCATCCTCGGCGACCTCATCACGGCATCGCACCGGCTCACCCGCCTTGCCGCCCAGGCCACCGGATCCTCCGAATCGCCCGCCGTCTGGCGCACGCTCTCCGTGCTCACCACGGTCGGCCCCGTCCGGGTCGGCGAACTGGCCCGCCAGAGCCGGGTGTCCCAACCCACGATGACCAAGCTCGTGCAGAGCCTCGACGAGCGCGACTGGATCAAGCGGATCGCCGACGTCGACGACCACCGCGCGTGGCTCATCGCCATCGCCCCCAAGGGGACGGCCGCCCTCCTCGCCTGGCGCGACGAGCTCACCGACGCCCTGGAGCCGGCTTTCACCGACCTCGAGGACGACGACCTCGCCGCGATCGCCAGGACCGTCGAGATCATCCAGGCCCGCGTGGCCGTCGAGGTCGCCTCGGAGCTGACGGCATGAGCGCCGAAACCAGCGCACACACGTCCTCCGTGCCCACCCCCGCAGCGTCGAGCCACGGCCACGCCGCAGGCCACAGTGCCGGCCTCGGCGGCATCCTGCACCAGCCGAAGGCCGTCTGGGCGGTCGCTTTCGCGAGCGTCATCGCCTTCATGGGCATCGGCCTCGTCGACCCGATCCTGCCCGCGATCGCCGAAGACCTCCAGGCGACGCCGACCCAGGCCGAGATGCTCTTCACGAGCTACCTGCTCGTCACCGGCGTGGCGATGCTGTTCACGAGCTGGCTGTCGAGCCGGATCGGTGCCAAGCGCACGCTCCTCATCGGACTCGCGCTCGTCGTCCTGTTCGCGCTCCTCGCGGGCCTCTCCGACTCCGTCGGTGCCGTCATCGGCTTCCGGGCCGGCTGGGGCCTCGGCAACGCGCTCTTCATCTCGACGGCACTCGCCACCATCGTCGGAGCCGCAGCGGGCGGACGCGCCAACGCGATCATCCTGTACGAGGCCGCCCTCGGACTCGGCATCGCGATCGGTCCGCTGCTCGGGGGTCTCCTCGGCGGCATCGGCTGGAAGTGGCCGTTCTTCGGCACCGCGACGCTCATGGCCGTCGGGTTCATCGCGATCGTCACCCTGCTGAAGACCGAGGGCCCGAAGCCCGCGCCGCTCAAGCTGTCCGCACCGTTCAGGGCGCTGGCGATCCCGTCGCTGGGCATCCTCGCGGCAGCCGCACTGTTCTACAACATCGGCTTCTTCACGCTCCTCGCATACTCGCCGTTCCCGCTCGGCCTCGATGCGATGGGTCTCGGGTTCACCTTCTTCGGGTGGGGTGTCGCGCTGGCGATCACGAGCGTGTTCGTCGCACCGCTGCTCACGGCCCGGATGCGTCGCACCTCCGTGATCAAGCTCGTCCTGCCGTTGCTGGCACTCGACCTCGTCGCGGCCGGACTCCTCGTGCAGTCCACCGTCGGCCTCATCGTCTGCATCGTCGTCGGTGGGCTGCTGCTCGGCGTCATGAACACGGTGCTGACCGAGGCGGTCATGGAGGCGACGGACCTGCCGAGCAACGTCGCATCCTCGGCCTACTCGTCGGTCCGGTTCCTCGGTGGGGCCATCGCGCCACCGGCCGCCGCGGAGATCGCGAAGCTCATCTCGCCCGCCGCGCCCTACTATGTGGCCGCCGGCTCGCTCATCGTCGCGGTCCTCATCGTGGTCCTCGGACGCAAGCACCTCGCCCGGGTCGACGGCCCGGTGGAGAGTGAGCTCGACGAGGCCATCGCGATCACCGCAGCCGACGCGAGCTGATCCGACCGATCACCGCGCCCCACCGACGCGAGCGCGACCCTCCGGGGGCCCGCGCTCACGTCGGTGGGGCGCGCTCGTGCCAGCGCACCGCGCTGGGACCGCAGCCGGGTCGTCTAGTCCGCGGGCTCGGGGCGCGTCGTGGTCTGTCGGATCACCAGGCGGGTCGGCCAGCGCACCTCGGAGACCGTTGTGCCCGGGTCCGCGGAGTCCGGAGCCTGCGCGCGCTGCTCGTCCTCCAGGTCCTGGAGGAGGATCTCGACGGCATGCCGTCCCTGCGCGCGGGGCTCCTGCTCGAAGGTGGTGAGCGCGAACATCTCCGCGTAGGAGTGCCCGTCGATCCCGATGACCGACAGCTCCGCCGGAACGGTGATCCCGAGGCGACGTGCCGCGATGATGATGCCGATCGCCACCTCGTCCGTCGAGGCGAACACCGCCGTCGGCCGGATCCTCGCGTCCCGCAGCAACTGCGCCGCGGCCTCGTACCCGCCCGGTAACGAATGGACGGCGGGCAGGACGTGCACGGCTGAGGTGAGTCCGGCATCCTCCATCGCCGCGAGGTAGCCGGCCAGGCGCCTCCCGTGCACGGTGTCCGTCTGCAGTTCCGCGTCGTGCCCGGTGATGTGGGCGATGCGCGTGTGCCCGAGGGTGATGAGATGTTCCGTCGCCTCACGGCCGAGTGCCTGGTCGTCGATGTTGATGGAGTGACCGCCACGGATGTTGCCGCCGATCGACACCAGTGGACGGGGATTGGCGAGCAGTCGCGCGATCTCGTCCTGCGAGGCCTCGATCCCGATCGAGATCATGCCGTCGAAGCGCTTGTTTGTCAGGTAGGCGTCGAAGATGCGATCGCGCTCCGGGGAGTCGGGCGGCAGATGGTGGAGCGTCAGGTCGTAGCCCCGCGCACGGAGGGCGCCCTCGGCGCCTTCCAGGACCTCCCCGAAGTACCAGCGGTTGAGGAACGAGGTGAGGACGCCGATGGCCAGCGTGCGTCCGGTGGACAGACTCGCGGCGATGGGCGAGGCGACGTACCCGATCGTGGCCGCGGCCTGCACGACCCGTTCCCGGGTCTCGGCCGACACGTATCCGCGCCCGGTGAGCGCTCGCGAGGCCGTCGCTTTCGAGACGCCGGCGAGGGCCGCGACATCGCTGATGGCACCACTCATGCCGACTCCCTCCGTTGGGTAGCACCACCATAGCGAATCTGGAACAGACCTGGAACTGCCGACTGGAACTGATCCATAACAACTGGAGCACGAATGGTCCGCCCGGCCTCGTGATTTCGGTGGGAGCGCTCTCACTGTCTATTTCGTTATGTTCTCGTGCTTGCATCCTGTCGCCGGGTGAAGTACTTTGGCGCATGGAAACGGTTCCGCATCCGGACCGATTCCGCACCAGTGCATCATCGGAACGGCTCGACCCTGGAGACGTTCGAACCTGCAGCACTCAATGAGGAGGACACAGATGAGTTTCATTCGGACCCGCCGGACGGCCCTGCCGCTGGCCGTCCTGGCCGTCGCGGGCGTCGCGCTCACCGCTTGTTCAGGCGGATCGGGCAGCAGCGGCGGTGGCGACGACGACAAGACCGTCACCATCTACGGGACGATCGCCGACACCGAGGCGAAGCTGCTCGAGGAGAGCTGGGCCGACTTCGAGAAGGAGAGCGGCATCACGATCAAGTACGAGTCCTCCAAGGAGTTCGAGTCGCAGATCGGTATCCGCGCCCAGGGTGGTAACCCGCCCGACCTCGCGATCTTCCCGCAGCCCGGCCTCCTGGCCGACCTCGCCAAGCGCGACTACCTGAAGCCCGCGCCCGACAGCGTCAAGGCGAACATCGAGAAGTACTGGTCGAAGGACTGGGCCGCCTACGGCACCGTCAACGACACCGTCTACGGCGCTCCGCTCATGGCGAGCGTCAAGGGCCTCGTCTGGTACCAGCCGGCCAAGTTCAAGGAGTGGGGCGTCGAGGTCCCGAAGACCTGGGACGAGCTGCTCACGCTGACCAAGACCATCCAGGAGAAGACGGGTTCCGCACCGTGGTGCGCCGGCTTCGGCTCCGGCGACGCCTCGGGCTGGCCCGGCACCGACTGGATCGAAGACCTCGTCCTGCGCCAGCAGGGCCCGGACGTCTACGACGACTGGGTGGCCAACAAGGTCAAGTTCACCGACCCGAAGATCAAGGAAGCGTTCGACTCGGTCGGCGAGATCCTCAAGAACCCGGAGTACGTGAACGCGAGCTTCGGCGACGTGTCCTCGATCAACTCGACCGAGTTCGGTGACGTCGCTCCGGCGCTCGCCTCCGGCGCCTGCGCCCTCCACCACCAGGCATCGTTCTTCTCCGGCTTCCTCGAGGACGCCGGCGCGACCGTCGCCCCCGACGGTGACGTGTGGGCCTTCGTGACCCCCGGCATCAAGGAGGGCGAGACCGCTGTCACCGGTGGTGGCGAGATCGTCGGCGCGTTCAGCGACGATGAGAGCACCGTCAAGGTCCAGGAGTACCTCTCGAGCCCTGAGTGGGCGAACAAGCGGGTCAAGCTCGGCGGCGTCATCTCCGCCAACAACGGCCTCGACCCGGCGAACGCCTCGACCCCGATCCTCAGCCAGGCGATCGAGATCCTGCAGGACGAGAAGACCACGTTCCGCTTCGACGCCTCCGACCTGATGCCCGGTGCCGTCGGCGCCGGAACCTTCTGGAAGGGCCTCGTGAACTGGATCAACGGCGACGAGACCGACCAGGTCCTCAAGGACATCGAAGCCGGCTGGCCCTCCAGCGAGTAATCGATATCCGGAACTGCTGCTCGTGAGCGGGAGCGCCGGAGGGTGATCACCACCCTCCGGCGCTTCCGCCTCGGCAGTGGAACCCCCTAGGGTTCACTCAGGGTCCAACGCCGTACTCGAAAGGCCAGCTATGTCAGGTTTCCTCAACTGGTTGGGCGGACTGCCTCCGCTCGCCCAGATCCCGATCGTCGTCATCGCCTTCGGTGCGGTGGTGGCCCTCCTCCTCTTCTTCGTGGACATCGCGCCACGCAAGGGCACCCTGTACACGGTCATCCGTCTGGCGTTCTGCGTCCTGGTGCCCGTCGTCGTCGTCCTCTTCTTCGGCTCGTTCCTCTGGGCCGCGGCCGTCGCCGCCGTCCTTGGCGGCGTGCTCTTCCTCCTCGACTACCGCTCGAAGAAGGGCGTCGGGTACCTCGTCCAGCTCGTCGGCTTCCTCGCACCGGCGTTCCTGCTGCTGCTGATCGGCCTGATCCTGCCGTCGATCAACACGACGATCGCCGCATTCATGTCGGCGTCCGGCAAGAACTTCGTGGGCCTGAACAACTTCATCTGGCTGTTCACGCAGCCGAGCGCCATTCGTACCGTCATCAACACGATCATCTGGGTGCTGCTCGTCCCGGCGTTGTCGACGGCCTTCGGACTCGCTTACGCCGTGTTCATCGACAAGTCCCGCGGTGAGAAGTACTTCAAGATCCTCGTCTTCATGCCGATGGCGATCTCCTTCGTCGGTGCGTCGATCATCTGGCGCTTCATCTACGCCTACCGCGAGGCCGACGCGACCCAGATCGGTCTGCTCAACCAGATCGTCGTGTGGTTCGGCGGCACTCCGGTGCAGTGGCTGCAGAACGAGCCGTGGAACACGCTGTTCCTCATCGTCGTGCTCATCTGGGTCCAGACCGGTTTCGCGATGGTCGTCCTGTCCGCCGCGATCAAGGGTGTCCCCACCGAGCAGATCGAGGCCGCCGAGCTCGACGGCACCAACGCCTGGCAGCGCTTCATCAACGTCATCGTCCCCGGCATCCGCTCCTCGCTCGTCGTGGTCGTCACGACGATCTCGATCGCCTCGCTGAAGGTCTTCGACATCGTCCGCACGATGACCGCCGGCAACAACGGCACCTCGGTCATCGCGAACGAGATGTACACCCAGTTCAAGAACTTCGAGAACGGCCGGAGTGCGGCGTTCGCCGTGGTCCTGTTCGTCCTCGTGCTGCCGATCGTCATCTACAACGCACGGCAGATCAAGAAGCAGAGGGAGATCCGATGAGTGCTGTGCAGCCGATCGAACTACCGATCGACGAATCCACCAAGGAACAGCTCGCCCAGGGGGAACGCGGCATCGAGGCCGCGAGCCGCCGGACGAAGAAGCGGCTCACCAGCCGCGGGGCGACCATCGCGGCCGTCATCATCGCGGTGCTGTGGACGGTCCCGACCTTCGGTCTGTTCGTCTCCTCGTTCCGACCTGAGCAGCAGGTGAAGACCACCGGTTGGTGGACGATCTTCTCCGACTTCCAGGTCACCATCGACAACTACGTGCAGGTGCTGCAGGCCGGCAACTCGACGCTCAACCTCGCGGGCTCGTGGGTCAATTCGATCGCCATCGCGGTCCCGGCGACCCTGATCCCGCTGGTGGTGGCGAGCCTCGCGGCGTACGCGTTCGCGTGGATCGACTTCCGCGGCAAGAACTTCCTGTTCATCCTCGTATTCGCGCTGCAGGTGGTGCCGATCCAGATGGCGCTCGTGCCACTGCTGTCGACCTTCTCCCGCGGCCTGAACATCTTCGGCCTGCAGGTCGGCGAGGGACTGGACGCGAGCGGCACCTTCGCCCAGGTGTGGATCGCGCACACCATGTTCGCGCTGCCGCTGGCGATCTTCCTGCTGCACAACTTCGTCGCGGAGATCCCCGCCGAGGTCATCGAAGCGGCACGCGTGGACGGTGCCGGTCACGGTCAGATCTTCTTCCGGATCGTGCTGCCGCTGACCATGCCCGCCATCGCGTCGTTCGCGATCTTCCAGTTCCTGTGGGTGTGGAACGACCTTCTGGTCGCGCTCATCTTCGCGGACGGCGAGGTCGCGCCGATCACGAAGCTGCTGGCGGAGATCACGGGTACGCGAGGCAACGAGTGGCACCTGCTCACGGCCGGCGCGTTCATCTCGATCCTCGTCCCGCTCGTGGTGTTCTTCGCCCTGCAGCGCTACTTCGTCCGCGGGCTCCTGGCCGGTTCGACGAAGGGCTGACCCGACACGCGGTTCGATCCTCCGATCGACAGCGTCGTCGGTGCGCGAACGCCCCGGGAGCTCATGCTCCCGGGGCGTCCGTGCGTCTGCGGGTCGTTCGTTCTCCTGGTCCCGATGATCCTTTCTCAGGAGAGTTGCGGTGCGTCGTGCCGGAATCCGCCCGGCGCGCCGGGGGAGTCCTGCGAAAGGGACGAAGCTGAATTCTGGTCGACGAGTGACCGGGGTGGGCCTTTCTCAGGAGAGTTGCGGTGCGTCGTGCCGGGGTACGCCCGGCGCGCCGAAGGATTCCTGAGGAAGGGACGAGTTCAGGCTGGCAGGTGCGGGGGTGATCGGATCCGCTCAGCGGTGCCTTGGACGGCCCTGCGCGAGCGCTGCCCGGACCGCTCCGATGACTGCGTACCAGTCGTCCATCACCATGCGATACGTGAAACGGAGAGAGCGATAGCCGAGGATCGCCAACTGGGCGTCGCGCCAGCGATCCTGTTCATGGGCGTCCGGGGTGTCGTGGAACGCACGTCCATCCCACTCCACCACCAACCAATCGTCGATCAGCTCGTCGACGCGTCCGACACCGGGGATGTCGACCTGGTGTCGACCGACGATTCCAGCGCGTTCGAGCCGGATGCGACCGATGCTCTCGAGGAAACTCTCGCATCCCGACTCCAACCGAGGGAGTCTGCGCCTGCGCGCTTGCGGGAGTTCGTCCAGCCACGCGCGGAGCGCCCGCCCGCGGTGGGGTTCTCGGTGCAGGACGGAGTCCAAGATCGCGCCGGCGACGTCAGGGTGCTGGCAGGTGACGATCTGACGAACGGCCGACTCACGGCTCACCACGAGAAGCGGCGCGATCGAGCCGCCCCGAGGGACCACCGGTTGATCGTCGTCCCAGTGCAGGACCGTGTCGTCCCGATCCTGCGCGGGCGGATGACATCGGCGGTCGCTCACATCGCGGAGGCGTCCCGCGTTCGACGGGACGGCGACGTGTAGGCGCTGGTCTTCCGGTGTGGCCCAGCCGAACCAGGCGGCCGCCGAGATGCACGCGAGTCTCCCGCCGACCCGAACGGCTTGGACGATCTCCGGGGGTGCACCGGGGTCCGCGTACCAGCCTCGTTTCACCCTGATCAGCTCGGCCATCTCGACCGCGAGTCGGAGCGACCGTTTGGAATGACCGCGAGCCCGAAGCTGGTGCACCGTGGCGATACCGTACGCCGGGCGGAAGGCGTCGGTTCCTCCTGTCATTGGTCGATCGTCCACCCGGTCTCGCCGGACCGCCGAGTCACGCTGCTCATCTGGGGATGATCCGCCCCGCAGTGGACCTGGGGAGCGGTGACCCTATCTCAGGACAGTTGCGGCGGGTCGGGGAGCGGGCGAGGCGCCGCGCCGGCGGACTCCTGAGAAAGGACACTGAGCGGGAAGCCGACGCGGGACGGGGACAGGGGCGGGGAGGACGGTGGGCGGGGATAGGGTGGCGGGATGAGCATGCACGGCGGACGGGGCGGGCCACGCGGCGGTGCACCCGGGGGCGGCGGACCCCGCGCGGGCAGTCGCGTCAGCGGTGGCGACACGGCGGCGCAGAAGGCGCTCAACGCCGAGGCGCCGAAGATCCCGAACCTCGGCAAGCGCATCGTCGCGCTGTTCGTGCCCTTCCGCGCCAAGATCATCCTCACGATGGTGCTCGTCGTCATCGGTGCCGCCCTCGCGGTGCTCCCACCGCTGCTCGTCAAGCAGGCGTTCGACGTCGGCCTGTTCCCGACCGACGGTGGCAGCCCGAACCTCGTCGCCCTCGCGGAGATCGTCGGCGCGATGGTGGCGCTGTTCATCATCGCGGCGCTGCTCGGCGTCTGGCAGACCTACCTCACGGCGACCGTCGGCAACAGCGTCATGGGCGCCCTGCGCATCAAGCTGTTCTCGCAATTGCAGGCGATGGAGCTGAGCTTCTTCACCCGCACCAAGACGGGCATCATCCAGTCGCGCCTCCAGAACGACGTCGGTGGCGTCGCGAACGTCCTCACCAACACCGTCTCGAGCGTGCTCGGCAACACCGTGACGGTCATCTCCGCGCTCGTCGCCATGCTCATCCTCAACTGGCAGCTGACGATCGTCGCCCTCATCCTCATGCCGATCCTCGTGATCGCGCAGCGCCGCGTCGGTCAGGTCCGGGCGCGGATCGCCACGAAGACGCAGGAGTCGTTGTCGGAGATGACCGCGATCACGCAGGAGGCCCTGAGCGTCTCCGGCGTGCTCCTCGCGAAGAGCTTCAACCGCCAGGACACCGAGGTCGAGCGCTACAGCGCCGAGAACCGCACCCAGATCCGCCTCCAGGTCAGCCAGGCGATGAGCGGACAGTGGTTCTTCGCGATGGTGAACATCTTCCTGTCGTCGATCCCCGCGATCGTCTACCTCGTGGCCGGCTGGCTCATCACCGGTGGGGCCGCGGACGTCACCGCCGGCTCGATCGTCGCCTTCACCACCATCCAGGCCCGCCTGCTGTTCCCGCTCATGGGCGTCATGCGGGTCGCCCTCGACCTGCAGACCTCCGGAGCCCTCTTCGCGCGGATCTTCGAGTACTTGGACCTCAAGCCCGCGATCGCCGACCGCCCCGGGGCCGCACCGCTCCCGAGCGTCGCACCGCAGATCCGCTTCGACGACGTCACCTTCCGCTACGCCGACGCCCAGGACGACTCGACCCCCACCCTCGACGGGGTCTCCTTCACGATCGAACCCGGACAGTTCGCCGCGTTCGTCGGACCCTCGGGAGCGGGCAAGACGACCATCTCCTACCTCATCCCGCGCTTCCAAGAGGTGTCGGACGGCCGGGTCATGGTGGCGGGCGCCGACGTCCGCGACGTCACCCAGGAGTCCCTCGTCTCCCGCATCGGCATCGTCAGCCAGGAGACCTACCTCTTCCACGCGACGATCGCCGAGAACCTCCGCTACGCGAAGCCCGACGCGACCCTCGACGAGCTCGAGGCCGCCTGCCGCGCCGCGAACATCCACGAGACGATCGCTCGGTTCGAGGACGGCTACGACACGCTCGTCGGGGAACGCGGCTACCGCTTGTCCGGCGGTGAGAAGCAGCGCATCGCCATCGCGCGCGTGCTGCTGAAGGACCCGGAGGTGCTCATCCTCGACGAGGCGACGAGCGCCCTCGACACGATCTCCGAACGGGTCGTCCAGGTCGCCCTCGACGACGCGACCCGCGGACGCACGACGGTATCGATCGCGCACCGCCTGTCGACCGTCGTGCACGCCGACGTCATCTTCGTGCTCGATCGCGGGCGCATCGTGGAGCGTGGCACCCACCAGGAGCTGCTCGCCGCCGGCGGCGTGTACGCGACGCTCTACGCGCAGCAGGCCGTCACCGCCTGAGTCGAGACGGCAGGCGCTGCGACGTCTCGTCTGGACACGTCGCAGCGCGCACGGCAGTCCGGCCCGGCAATGTCCGGCCAGCGAAGAACCGCCGTCCGGCCATTGTGGGCGCGTGACACGTGTGGCTAGAGTGAGCGCCATCGTGACCCCCGAAGGAGGGGGACGCCCGCGCACCGCCGGATCGAGTAGGGGACTCGTCGATGACCGCAGCTGTGAACGCACCATCCGGACCCCCGTCAGGTGACGGCACTCCGCCCGTGGACGCCTCCACGACGGGTCCTCCGATCCCTCCAGCGCCGTCCTCGGTCGCGCGGTCCCGGAGGCTCGGGCGTCGTCGCTTCGGCCGCCCCGGCTTCAGCATCCAGTCGAAACTCCTGGTGATGCTGCTGCTGGTCAGCGTGGGGGCGTCGGTGGTGACCGGCATCGTCGGATACCTCTCCGGCAGTGAATCCCTCCGACAGGCGTCGTTCGAGCGACTGACCGAGTTGCGCGAGTCGCGTGCCCGCGAGATCACCAACTACTACCGCCAGACGGCGGACTCGCTCGTCGTCTACACCCGTGGCACGACCGTCGTCGATGCGATGAACCGGTACCACGACGCGTTCCAGGAGCTCGAGGAGCAGCCGGTCGAGCCGGCGCGAGCTGCGGAGGTCGACCGTTTCTACACGGACACCTTCGTCCCCGCGCTCAACGAACGGACCGGCGACACGGCGGATCCAGAGGCGTTCATCCCGACGAACCCGGCCCAGACCTACCTGCAGTCGGTCTACACGCCCACCGATCTCGACTACGACCAGGCGATCACGGTCGACGACGCCGGTGACGGGAGCACGTGGTCGGCCGTCAACGCGACCTACAACGACTACTTCCGCGAGATCATCAACCGGTTCGGCTACGAGGACGCCCTTCTCATCGACGACGAGGGTGACGTCGTCTACAGCGCGTTCAAGGGACCGGACCTCGGGACCAACGTGCTGACGGGCCCGTACCAGGGCGGCGTCCTCGGCGACGGGTTCACGAAGGCCCTGCGGTCCAACGCGGTCGACTACACGGGCATCACCGACTTCGAGCGGTATCAGCCCTCGCTCAACGTCCCCACGCAGTGGATCTTCTCGCCGGTCGGGCAGGATGGCCGCATCGACGGCGTCCTGGCGCTGCAGGTGCCGATCGAGCAGATCAACTCGATCATGACGAGCGGCGGGGAATGGAAGCAGGACGGCCTGGGCGAGACCGGCGAGACCTACCTCGCCGGACCCGATCAGCTGATGCGTTCGACGTCCCGACTGCTCATCGAGGACCCGAAGGCGTATCTCAAGCAGTCCGTCGCGGCCGGCACGCCACCGCAGGACGCGCAGCGCGCGGTCGACGTCAAGGGCACGATCGAGATCCAGCCGACCCGCACCCAGTCCGTGGAGCGGGCGCTCGCCGGGGAGACCGGCACCCTCATCGGTCGTGGTTACCTCGGTGGGGAGAACCTGACGGCGTACACACCACTCGACATCGACGGGCTCCAGTGGGTGCTCGTCGCGCGGATCGAGGCGTCGGAGGCCTTCGCTCCGGTCACCGACTTCACGCGCAACCTCATCATCTCCGTGCTGGCGATCGTGGTCGTCGTGTCGTTGCTCTCGCTGTTACTGGCGCAGGTGTTCGCACGCCCGGTGCGGTCCCTCGTCGGCGCGGTGCGGCGCGTGGCCGCCGGTGACTACAGCGTCGAGGTACCGGGCAACAGGCGTGACGAGTTCGGCGACCTGGGCGCGGCCTTCAACGACATGAGTCGCAGCCTCCGGGTGAAGCAGGAACTCATCGACGAGCAGCGCGCCGAGAACGAGAAGCTCCTGCTGACGCTCATGCCGGCCACGGTGGCGAAACGCTACAAGGAGGGCGAGGAGACCATCTCCGAGGTCCACCAGGACGTGTCGGTCATCTTCGCGGACCTCGTCGGGTTCGACGACCTCACCCGAGGCCTCGACCCGGAGCGCGAGCTTTCGATGCTCAACGCCCTCGTCCGCAGCTTCGACGAGGCCGCGGAGCGACTCGGGATCGAGCAGGTACGGACGCTGCGGGAGGGCTACCTCGCGAGCTGTGGCCTCATCGTGCCCCGCGTCGACAACGTCCGCAGGACCCTCGACTTCGCGCTGGAGATGCGCACGATCGTCGAACGCTTCAACGCCCAGCACCAGGCCGAACTGACGCTCCGGATCGGCGTGGACACGGGTGTCGTGACGAGTGGCCTCGTCGGTCGCACGAGTCTCGCCTACGACATGTGGGGTGACGCGGTCAGCCTCGCCAACCAGGTCCAGTCGGTCTCCGGTCGGGCCGGGATCTTCGTCAGCCAGCGGGTGCGCGACCGCATGCAGGACACCGTCACCTTCGAGGCCGCCGGCACCGTGGAGACGCGCGGGGGTCCGCAGGCCGTCTGGCAGGTCGTGGCAGGGACGACGTCATGACGCAGGTGTGGCAGGAGGCGTGGTTCCCGTGGGCCATCGCGCTCGCGGTCGGTGTCCCGGTCCTCCTCATCGTCCTCACCGAGGTGCTGGGCGCACTGACCCGGCGCGGGAACGCCGCGGCCAAGCCGGTACGCCTCATGCGGAACTACGTCGTGCCGGTCGGCGCGGTGTTCGCGCTCCTGGTGTTCGCTTCGCTGCGGGCGGACGACCTCATCTGGGTCCGGATCGTCGGAACGGTCCTCGGTTTCCTCGTGATCCTGCTCATCCTGTCGGCGTTCAACGTGGCGCTGTTCGCCAACGCGGAGGAGGGCTCGTGGCGTGACCGCATCCCGTCGATCTTCGTGGACCTCGCTCGGCTCGCGCTGATCCTCATCGGACTCGCCATCCTGTTCTCGTGGGTGTGGGGCGCCGACATCGGCGGCCTGGTCACCGCGCTCGGCGTCACCTCGATCGTGATCGGCCTCGCCCTCCAGAACGCGGTCGGCGGGGTCATCTCCGGACTGCTGCTGCTGTTCGAACAGCCCTTCAAACTGGGGGACTGGTTGGACACCGGGAATGTCCGTGGTCGCGTGGTCGAGGTCAATTGGCGTGCGGTGCACCTCGACACCGGCAACGGTATCCAGATCGTGCCGAACTCGTCGCTCGCCGGGTCGTCGTTCACGAACCTGAGTCAGCCCGTCGGTGCCTACACCGCGAGCGTCGAAGTGACCTTCTCCACCGACGACCCGCCGGACGACGTGCTCCGGCTGCTCCGCGAGGTCGGCTCTGGCCTTCCGATGCTCGAGCCGGGGGACGTGGTGTCCGCGTCCTACCTCGGTGCCGCGCGGTTCGCCGTCACCCTCCCCGTGTCCGGGCCCTCCACCGCCGACGCCGCCGTCGCCCTGTTCCGCGCCTGGCTCTGGTACGCCGCGCGGCGCCGCGGTCTCGCGCTCGACGGGGACAGCACCGACCCCATTGCGACGCCGGAGCGCTTGCGGAGTGCCATCGCCGCACTGGCCCCCACGCTCCACGCGCGTGAGGAGGACTACGACGACCTCGCCCGGACGTGCACGCTCGAACGGTACGGGCCGGGGGAGACCATCCAGCAGGCGGGAACCATCCCCGGAGCGATGCGGTTCCTCGTCGAGGGCGGCGTCCATCTCGCCGTGCCGACGACGGACGGGCTCATCACCTTCCAACGACTCGGCGTCGGCGACTTCATCGGCCAGACGGCGCTGACGAGGGAGGTCGCCATGGCCGCCGCGATCGCCGACGGCACGACCCTGGTCCTGCGGATGCCGCTGTCCACCATCGACCAGCTCGTGCGGAGCAAGCCCCGCCTGGCCCAGGAGATCGGCGCCTCCATCGACAACAAGCATCGGCAGGCGCAGGCGGCGCTCGCCGAGGCGGGGATCGTCCGCGGTACGATCGGCCGGTAGCCAGCAGCCGTCCCCAGCCGAGCGAGGAACCGATGCCGAACCCCGATGGACCGTCCGGGTCGCGGCCGTCTCCCGCCGGCGAGTCCGTGACGGAGCGGATCCGCACGGCGATCTACGACGGGACGCTCGCCTCGGGCGAGCTGCTCATCGAGGCGGAACTCCGGGAGTGGCTCGACGCTCCGAGCGAGGAGATCGCCGCAGCACTCCGGGAACTCGAACGCGTCGGACTGGTCGAGACGGCACCGCAGCGGCACACCCGTGTCGCGCAGCCACGCGCTGAGGACCGGACAGCCGTGCTGCAGACCCTCGGAGCGCTCGTCAGCGGCGTCGTCCGGGTCACCGTCCCGACCTTGACCCCGGGGCAACGGGCCGAGCTCCTGGCGTTCGTCGAGCACACCATGACGACCGTGGCGGCGGAGGACGCGGATGCGCACGGCCGCTGCGTCTGGGGGCTCGTGGACCGGTTCCTGAAGCACTGCGAGAACCCGGTCCTCGTCTCCGCGACGAAAGACGTGATCGGCGCCCTGATCTACCGCGTCGTGGCGACGCGGTCGGCTGAGACGGTCGACTGGTCGGATCTGCGCGTCGGGTACCCGCACCTCCGATCCGCGATCGCCTCGGGCGACGCCGTCGGCGCGGAGCTCGCGATCGAGCACGTCTTCCGGCTCCAGGTCCCGCTCCAGGACCTGGAGGTGCACTGACGGACGGCGACATGCGGACCGCGGGCTGTCGCCGGCGGGACGCCTGGCAATAGTCTGCTGGTGACGCGGTGGCCGCGAGCCGACCGCGTCCACGTCGTCACCTCGAACGAGAAGAGTCCAGATGTCCTCCCCGGAAGTCCCACCCTCCGTCGAACCGACGACCGCGTCGCAGCTGCTCGCCGAGGTCGCGGGCACCTTCCTGCTCGTCTTCGGTCTCGTCGGGACGGCGACCTTCTCCGCGTTCTTCGGCGAAGAGACGTCGAACCCCCTGGGCGTCGGCTTCCTCGGGGTGGCGATCGCCCTCGGCCTCTCGGTGACCATCGCCGCCTACGCGTTCGGCCCCGTCTCCGGCGGGCACTTCAACCCAGCGGTGACGCTCGGGCTGGCCGCCGCCGGTCGGTTCTCCTGGCGTGCGACGTGGACGTTCATCCTCGCGCAGCTCGTCGGAGCGTTCCTCGGCGCACTGGCGGTCTTCGGCCTCGCGGCCGGCGGCCCGGCAGGATTCCTCGACAAGGCCGTTGCGAGCGGCTTCGTCTCGAACGGCTTCGGTGAGCTCTCGCCCGGCGGATTCGGACTCGTCTCGGCGATCGTCATCGAGGTCGTCATCACCGCCCTCTTCCTGTACGTCATCCTGGGCGTCACGCACACCCGGGCCGCCGCAGGCTTCGCGCCGATCGCCATCGGCGGCACCCTCACCCTGTTCCTGTTGATCGCGATCCCGATCGACAACGGCTCGATCAACCCGGCGCGCTCCATCGCGACCGCCATCTTCGGCGGGGGCGACTGGCTCGCGCAGGTCTGGGTGTTCATCGTGTTCCCGATCATCGGCGCGCTGATCGCCGGATTCAGCTACCGGATCCTGTTCGAGGGGACCCGCCCGGCGGGTTCCCGACCGGTCGCGAACCGCAGCTGAGTCGTCTCCGGATCGCCCGCACCCCGTCCGCCCTGGCTGGACGGGGTGCGTCGTTTCGGGCCGGCACCCCGCGAACGCGGGCAACCCGCATTGGGGGACGCGCTTTCCACGGGCACCGAGCATGCTTGAGGTTCGAGCGCCGGAACCTTGGAGGGGCGATGACGATGACCGAACGCGACGCCCCCACGACCGCGTGGGTGGGTCCGCTGCAGGATGGCGGCAGCATGCCCGATGCGCCACTCCCACCGGACGTCGCCTGGGAGCTCCTCCGGGAAGCGCTGGTCGAGGATTTCATCGACGACCTCCCGCGTCCGGTCCGGACGGCGGAACTCGCGGCGCGGCTCCATGTGAGCCGAGCGTCCCTCATGACCAACATCCGTCGTGGCAATGTCGTCGCGAACCGTCGCGCCGGCCGATGGGAGATCGACACCGTCGCCAGCCGCACCTATCTGCGGTCGGCCATCCTCAGCCTCGGTGAACGTCGTCGCGCGCTGAGCGGTGTCGATGAGGACCGCTCCGCGACCGTGCAATTGACGCTCAGCGGGCGCGCGTCAGAAGTGCTCTCGGACCTCATGCAGGACACGCACCTGTCCGCCCCGGAACTCGTGGCCATCGCGCTCGACCGGTTCCGGAGCAACCCCGTCGACGGCGGCGTCGAGGGCCGCTGACCGGCACGGAGTGACGATCGACCGCTGACCGCCGCAGACGCGAACGGCCGGGCTCCCGTCGGGACCCGGCCGTCACGCGTCTCGAGCCGGGGACTACTCGTTCCCGACGGCCTTGTCCGCGGCGTCGCGAGCGCTGTCGATCTGCCCGTCGAACTTGCCGCCGGTGACCTTCTTGGCCGCGTCGGCCACGGTGCCGAGGAGCTTGTCGCTGATGTCCTCGGCCTGCTCGCTCTTCAGGGCGTCCTTGACCTTGTTGTCGTTCAGGAATTCCTGAGCCTTCTTGGTGATGTCGTCCAGTGCCATCCGTCGCTCCTGTTCATCGGGCCCGTTCGGGCGTCGGGATCATTCTTCGCCGTCAGTCGGTGTTCTGGCTAGCCCCTTGTCGGAGCCCGCAGGTCGTCCGGGCGGTCGACGGGACGTCAGCCGGCGAGGTCGACCGGTCCGCCCCGGTCGTCGAGCATGCCGGTCATGAGCTCGATCTCCGCCTGCTGGCTCGCGATCACCGCGCGCGTGAAGGCCAGCGCGGTCGCGTTCGTGGTCCGCGGCTGCAACGCCTCGGCCATCTCGACCGCGCCGCGGTGATGGGCGATCATCAGGGTCAGGAACACCCGCTCGGCCTGGACCCCGGACGCCGCCGTCAGCTGGTCGATCTGGGCGGGTGTGGCGAGGCCCGGCATCGGATCGCCCGGGGTGTGGGTGGACCCGGGGGTCGCCGAGTCGCCGCCGTGCGCATGGCCGCTCGCACCCGAGAGCGTGGGGAGCGTCATCCACGTCATGTCCGGCTGCCGTGAGCCCTGCGGCAGGTTCCACTGGACGAGCCAGTCGTACAACTGACCGGACTGCTGCGCCTGGGTGGTCGCGATGTCGTACGCGAGGGTGCGCACGTCGACCGCGTCCGTCCGGTCGCGGATGAGCATGGCGAGCTCGACACCCTGGTTGTGGTGCACCTGCATGTCGCGCGAGAAGCCCGCCTCGGCGCTCGTCGTGGTGGGTGTCGGGTCGGCGAGCGTACTGAGCCGACCGACCGAGAAACCGATCGCCGCAGCGACCATGATCGCGACGACGGCCATCGCGGCGATGACGACGCGGGTCCGGCTGGAGCCGTCGGGGGAGCCCTGCGCCTCCCAGGCGGCGAGTTCCTCGTCGGTCACACCGCCGTCGGCCGGTTCACCGGTCGCCGGGGCGTCGGGGGTGCTCGCCGGGGTCAACGGATCAGACCTTGCCGGGACCGTCGATCGCGCCCGTGCAGGCCGCGCCGGGCTCCGGGACGTTGTTGCTCTTCCAGAACTCCTCGAAGAAGTCGGCGATGCGCGCGTCGCTCGCGTTGTTGACCTGCAGCTGGGAGTTCCAGCCGCTCAGCACGATCGGGGAGGGGAGGTCGGACTTCGGCGACAGGATGACGTACGTGGTGGGGAGCAGCTCCTTGAGCTTCGTGAGCTCCGCGTCGCTGAGGGACGGGTCGTAGGTGACCCAGATCGCACCGTGCTCGAGGGAGTGGACCGCGTTCTCGTTGGTCTGCTCCTCGGTGTAGACGCCGCAGTTCAGCCAGTACTGGTCGTGCGGACCACCTGCCGGCGGGTTCTGCGGGTAGTCGACCGTGCCCTCGACGTGCTCCGAGGTGTTCTGGAACAGTTGCACGCCCGCGATGTCCTGGCCGGTGCCGGTGCCGCCGCCGGGGTAGCTGGCGTTCTTGGGCAGGGTGAGGACGACACTCGTGATGAGGACGGCGATGACGGCCACGCCGCCGACGACAGCGGCCCAGATCCCGATGCGGCGGTTGCGGTTCTTCCGCTTCTGCGCCTGCTTGAACGCCGCGACCTTGGCCTGACGCTGGGCTTCGCGCTCCTGCTTCGCGCTCTGCTGCTTGACGGCGGGCGGGACGGGGGTGTTCTTGGGGCGATCTGCTGCAGGGGTCACGGGGGCCTCTCGAAAAGTTGTATGCGTAACTATCGAACCAGATGTGCTTCCGGGGGCCGTTCCGGCGCCTGGCGATGCGCAGTCGATTCTCAGCCTCATCCAAGCAGACGGCGGGTGAAACCAAGAGTTAGCCTCATCTAACAAATGTAGCTCGGTGTTGCTAACATGGCCGACGTGACCACCGACCTCGCTGCTCCGGCGACCCGCGCGCCCCGCGGACCGCGACTCCTGTTCCTGCTCGGACCCGCCTTCGTGGCGGCGATCGCCTACGTCGATCCCGGGAACGTCGCGGCGAACCTCACGGCGGGAGCCCAGTACGGCTACCTGCTGGTGTGGGTGCTCGTCGCCGCGAACGCGATGGCCGTGCTCGTCCAGTACCTCTCCGCCAAGCTCGGCCTCGTCACCGGGCAGAGCCTGCCCGAGTTGCTCGGCTCGCGACTGCGAACCGGGCCGCGTCGGCTCTACTGGGTGCAGGCTGAGCTCGTCGCCGCCGCGACCGACCTCGCCGAGGTGATCGGCGGCGCCGTGGCGCTCCACCTGCTGTTCGGGATCCCGCTCGTGCTCGGCGGCGTCATCGTGGGGGTCTTCTCGATCGTGCTCCTCGCCGTGCAGAACTGGTACGGCCAGCGGCACTTCGAGTTCGCGATCCTGACGCTCCTCGCCGTCATCGCCGTCGGCTTCCTCGCCGGCCTGTTCGTCAGTCCCGTCGACTGGGGTGCCGCGGCCGGAGGCCTCGTGCCACGGTTCGAGGGCACGGCGACGGTCCTGCTCGCCGCGAGCATGCTCGGCGCGACGGTCATGCCGCACGCGATCTACCTCCACTCCTCGCTCAGTCGGGACCGGCACGGCGTCCAGACGAGTGACGGTGCCATCCGTCGGCTCATCGTGGCGACCCGCTGGGACGTCGCGGCGGCACTCGTCCTCGCCGGAGCGGTGAACATCGCGATGCTGCTGCTCGCGGCCGCATCGCTCGGCGGTGTCGACGGGACGGACTCGATCGAGGGCGCGCACGCGGCGATCACCGCCGCGCTCGGGCCCGTCATCGGCGTGATCTTCGCCATCGGGCTGCTCGCCTCCGGGCTCGCCTCGACCTCGGTGGGCGCCTACGCGGGAGCGGCGATCATGGGCGGGCTCCTCAAGGTGCGCATCCCGTTGCTCGCCCGACGGGTGATCACCCTCATCCCGGCGCTCGCCATCCTGGCGGCGGGCATCGACCCGACCACCGCGCTCGTGCTGAGCCAGGTGTTCCTCAGCCTCGGCATCCCCTTCGCGCTCATCCCGCTCGTGCGCTACACGGGCGACCGGCGGATCATGGGTGTCCATGTCGACCAGCTCGCCACCCGGGTGTTCGCCTGGGTCGTGGTCGCACTCATCGTCTCGCTGAACGTCGCGCTCATCGTGCTGACCTTCTTCGGGTGATCCGCCCGGCGGTTCATCCGCCCGAAGACGGGCGAGTGGAGCTGCCGGCGATCAGGCGACGACCGTCACCCAGACGGCATCGGCGGCGAGGCGGCCGAGCGTGAGGCGCGTGCCGGTCGCGGTGAGCCGGAGTTCGAGTTCGCCCGCGAACGCACGGTGGTCGTCGACGCTCAGTTCGGTGTCGAGGACGATGCCGAGGCTGCTCAGGTGTCGGAGGGTCTCCGGGTCGGCGTCCGAGATGCGGCACACCGTCAACGGGCTGTCGGACGGAGCCTCGTTCAACCGGACCGCGTCCGGGCGGTGCGGGGTGCCGTCGGCGGAGGGGATCGGGTCGCCGTGCGGATCGCGGATCGGGTGGCCGAGCGCGGCGTCGATGCGTTCGATCATCGTGTCGCTCGCCGCGTGTTCGAGGATCTCCGCCTCGTCGTGGACCTCGTCCCAGCCGTAGCCGAGCATCTCGACGAGGAAGGTCTCGATGAGTCGGTGCCGCCGCACCATCGCGACCGCGTGCGCCTGCCCGGCGGGGGTGAGCTCGATGCTGCCGTAGGGCTCGTGCACGACGAGTCCCTGGGCGGCGAGTCGCTTCACCGCGTCGGAGGCGGTCGCGGGACGGACACCCATGCGATCCGCGAGCAGCTTGACGGTGGCCGACTCGTCGGCCCACTCGGAGGTCGTCCAGATCGTCTTGAGGTAGTCCTGGGAGACGGCGGAGAGGCCGGAGACGGTCATGCCTCCAGTCTAGGGAGCGCGGTGCGCGTCCATCATGCGTCCTTCGGCAGGCCACCGGGTGTTCACGCCCGCCTGGCAGAATGGGCACCGGCACCCCCGAACGGGGCACCCGACTGCTACGGTCGAGTCCTCGCACCCGCGAACACCGATCCATCCGACGAGAAGGGCCACGTGATGTCCCAGGCGCTGCGCACCTCGACCGCACGGCTCGGATCCGGCGCGCGTGCCACGCTCGAACTCGTCGCCGCCGCCATGGCGGGCGAAGGCCACCTGGAGGCACCCGGGGCGGACGGGACACCCCGTCGTCGCCCGGTCGAGCTCGTGTTGCGCCGGCTTCCGGCGCTCCTCGCGGTGCTGCTGCTCGCCGCGGTCGTGCTCACGGTCATCGGTGTCCTCATGGTGCTGACCCTCGCCGTCCGGCTGGTGTCCTCTGCTGTCTCGGCACTCGGTCCGCGGCCGCGACTCGTCGCGATCCACTGACGCCGGATCGGCCCCGTCATCCGGCTGCGTTCCCTGCACTCGCCGGGTAGGGTGGTCTGCATGCGTCTCCGCCTGTCGTGTTCCTGCTGTCCCCGCTGAACCGTCCCTGCCGGGATGCCGCCTCAGCCGCCCCAGCCATCCGGTGACGCACGCGAGAGTCGTGCGGTGACGCACCACAGGAACAGATTGCAGACATGAACTACGCAGACTCCGTGCTCGATCTCATCGGGAACACGCCTCTCGTCAAGCTCAACCGGGTCACCGAGGGCATCGCGGCCACCGTGCTCGTCAAGGTGGAGTACCTCAACCCGGGCGGCTCCTCGAAGGACCGCATCGCCACGCGTATCATCGACGCCGCCGAGGCGTCGGGCGACCTCAAGCCGGGCGGCACGATCGTCGAGCCGACCTCCGGCAACACCGGAGTCGGCCTCGCCCTCGTCGCCCAGCAGCGCGGGTACCGCTGCGTGTTCGTCCTGCCCGACAAGGTCGGCGAGGACAAGCGGAACGTGCTCACCGCCTACGGTGCGGAGATCGTCGTGACGCCGACCTCGGTCGCTCCCGACAGCCCCGACTCCTACTACAGCGTGTCCGACCGCCTCACCGCCGAGATCCCGGGGGCGTTCAAGCCCAACCAGTACGCGAACCCGAACGGGCCGCGCAGCCACTACGAGTCGACCGGTCCCGAGATCTGGCGCGACACCGAGGGCGAGATCACCCACTTCGTCGCGGGCGTCGGCACCGGAGGCACCATCTCCGGGACGGGCAAGTACCTCAAGGAGGTCTCCGAGGGCGGCGTGCGCATCATCGGTGCAGACCCGGAGGGCTCGGTCTACTCCGGCGGCACCGGTCGCCCGTACCTCGTCGAGGGCGTCGGCGAGGACTTCTGGCCGACCGCCTACGACCCCTCCATCCCCGACGAGATCATCGCCGTCACCGACGCCGAGTCGTTCGCGATGACGCGTCGCCTCGCTCGCGAGGAGGGACTGCTCGTGGGCGGCTCCAGCGGCATGGCGGTCCAGGCCGCCCTGGTCGCGGCACGCGACCTCCCGGCGTCGGCCGTGGTCGTCGTCCTCCTGCCCGACGGCGGGCGTGGCTACCTCGGCAAGATCTTCAACGACTCCTGGCTGCAGTCCTACGGCTTCAGCGAGGTCGCCGACGACCGCACCGTGGGCGACATCCTCCGCGGCAAGGGCTCGGAGATGCCGGACCTCGTGCACGTGCACCCGAGCGACACCGTCCGCGACGTCGTCGACATCATGACCGAGTACGGCGTCTCCCAGCTCCCGGTGCTGAGCGCCGAGCCGCCCGTGGTGATGGGCGAGGTCGTCGGCGCGATCGACGAGGCGAGCCTCATGGACGCCGTCTTCAGCGGCGCGGCCAAGATGAACGACGCCGCGAGCGCGTTCGTCGGCGACCCGCTGCCGCTCATCGGCCTCGGTGAGTCCATCCCGGCGGCGCGCGCGGCGCTCGGTTCCGCCCCGGCGTTCCTCGTCACCGACGGCGGCAAGCCGATCGGCGTCATCACGCGGCACGACCTCCTCACCTACCTGGCGGGTTGAGCGTGGGCGGCATGCAGGTCGTGTGGGCGGAGTCGGGGCGATGTCCCGACCGCGCCCGACCCCGGTGACCGGGCCAGTCCGACCGGTCGCCCACCCGACACCTCCCCGAATCCTGAACCGAAAGAGTCACCCATGAGCAAGCACGACCACGGCTTCGCCACCCGCAGCATCCACGCCGGACAGGAGTTCGACCCCACCACCGGGGCGATCATCCCGCCGATCTACCAGACGTCGACCTTCGTCCAGGACGGCGTGGGTGGGCTCCGCGGCGGCTACGAGTACAGCCGCTCCGCCAACCCGACCCGCACGGCGCTCGAGACGCAGCTCGCCGCCCTCGAAGGCGCGAAGCACGGCTTCTCCTTCGCCTCCGGCCTCGCCGCCGAGGACGCGCTCATCCGCACGGCGCTCCGCCCCGGCGACCACATCGTCATCGGCAACGACGTCTACGGCGGCACCTACCGGCTGATCAACCGGGTGCACGGCGCCTGGGGGATCGAGCACACGGTCGTGGACCTCGGCGACCTCGCCGCCGTCGAAGCGGCGATCATCCCGGGCCGCACGAAGCTGCTGTGGGTGGAGACGCCGAGCAACCCGCTCATGAAGATCAGCGACATCGCGGCCCTCGCGGCCCTCGCGCACCGCCACGAGGTGCTCTCCGTGGTGGACAACACCTTCGCCTCGCCGGCGTTGCAGCAGCCACTCTCGCTCGGGGCCGACATCGTCGTGCACTCGACGACCAAGTACCTCGGCGGACACTCCGACGTCCTCGGTGGCGCCATCATCATGAACGACGACGAGCTCGCCGAGCAGCTCGGCTTCGTCCAGTTCGCCGCCGGCGCGGTCTCGGCCCCGCTCGACGCGTGGCTCACGACGCGTGGCATCAAGACCCTCGCGGTGCGCATGCGTCAGCACAGCGCGAACGCGCAGGCGATCGCGGAGTTCCTCGACGGCCACGCCGCCGTCGAGCGCGTCTACTACCCGGGCCTCGAGAGCCACCCCGGTCACGAGCTCGCCGCCCGCCAGATGTCCGGCTTCGGCGGCATGCTGTCGCTCGCGCTCGTCGGTGGCCCGGCTGCAGCCACGCGCCTCGTCGAGAAGACGAAGCTGTTCGCACTCGCCGAGTCGCTCGGCGGCGTCGAGTCGCTCATCGGCCTGCCGGCGCAGATGACGCACGCCTCGGTCAAGGGCACGGAGCTGGCAGTCCCCGAGAACGTCGTGCGGCTGTCGGTCGGCATCGAGGACGTCGCCGACCTGATCGCCGACCTCGACCGCGCGCTCGCGAAGGTCCTGAAGGCGAGCGCCAAGCACTAGCGGGCCGTTCCGGCCCGTTCGCAATTCAGGAGGCCTGCGGCGCGCCCTGCGCCGAACCCGTCGACCGGCGACGGCGCGCCGGGCGCGTCCTGAATGGTGAACGGGCAGGGGTTCGTCAGCGCTTGACCTCAAGTCGCATTGAGGTTCTAGGCTCGGAATCGTGACCACAGCGACGACCCCCGAGCCCGCGACCGGAGCCGACCCGACACCCCGCGACCGAGGGATCTTCAGCCGCCGGTTCGTCCTCGTCACCATCGGTGCGTGCGCGCTCGTGTTCCTCGGCGCCTTCGAGTCCCTCGCCGTCACGACGATCATGCCGCTCGTGAGTGGCGAGCTCGGCGGCGAGCAGCTCTACGCGCTCGCCTTCGCCGGCCCGCTCGCCGTCAGTGTCATCGGCATGGTCGCCGCGGGCTCGGTGGCCGACCGCCTCGGTCCGGTCCAGCCGCTGCTCGCCTCCGTCGTCCTGTTCCTCGTCGGACTCCTCCTGGCCGGAACCGCGACCACCATGTGGGCCGTCGTCGCCGGACGCCTCGTCCAGAGCCTCGGTTCGGGAGCGATGACCGTCGCCCTGTACGTCCTCGTCGCCCGCATCTACCCACCGGCCCTGCACCCGCGGATCTTCGCAGGGTTCGCGGCCGCCTGGGTCGTCCCCTCCCTGATCGGGCCGTTCCTCGCCGGCGTGGTCGCCGAGCGGTTCAGCTGGCACTGGGTCTTCCTCGGCGTGGTCGGGCTCGTGGTCGTGGCGACGCTCCTCCTCCTGCCGGCGCTCCGGATGCTGCGCGCCGCAGCAACCGAACGCGCCGAGCGGCAGGGCGCCGAGATGGAGTCGGCGGAGGACGGTGGCGAGGCGGCCGCCGTCGCGCGGACGGGCGCGGAGCTGCGTCGGCTCGGGTGGGCGGTGCTCGTCGCGGCCGCGGTCCTCGCGGTCAACCTCTCGACGGAGTTCTCGGGATGGACCGCGTGGGCGCTGCCGATCGTCGGCGCGGTCGTCGCGATCCTCGCCCTCCGACCACTCATCCCGCTCGGCACGCTCACCGCACGCCGAGGGCTCCCGACGGTCATCCTCGTGCGCGGACTGACCTCCGCCGCATTCTTCGGCGCCGAGGTGTACGTGCCCTACCTGCTGACCCGCGAGCACGGGCTCACGCCGGCGCTCGCCGGACTCGCGCTCACCGGTGGGGCGATCGCGTGGTCGCTGTCGTCCTGGTTGCAGGGGCGCCTCGGGGATCGGCTGTCGAATGCGAACGCCGTGCAGATCGGGTCGTCACTCGTCACGGTCGCCGTCGCGATCGCCCTGTCCGCCGCCCTCGTCGGCCTGCCGCCGGTGGTACCGATCGTCGCCTGGGTGGTGAGTGGTGGCGGGATGGGCCTCATGTTCCCGCGACTCAGCGTGATGACGCTCGCCTACTCCGACGAGCGCTCGCAGGGGTTCAACAGTGCGGCGATGTCGATCGGCGACGCGATCGGCGGTGCCCTCGCGCTCGCGGCGACCGGACTGGCGTTCACGGCGCTCGACGGCTCTCGTGTGTTCGCCGGGCTGAGCTGGATCGCTCCCGGCGGGGTCGCGTTCGCCGGATGCTTCGCGATCGCGCTGGTCGCCGGTGTCGCGGCGGTCGTCGTCGCGCGTCGGGTGAGCCGACCAGCGGAGCCAGGCGCGACCGGGTGAGCCGAGACACCGTCGCCTGGGTAGTGCTGCGGTGCGTGGGGGGTAGCGTCGCCCACGCATCGCTGCAGTGTCCAGGCGGCGTCGCGAGACGCGGGGACAGGCGTGCTGGGTATCGTTGATGACGATATGCCGGTATGCCGCGCGTCGGTGGCAGGTGCGCCGAGGGGCCTCGTGCAGATGAGGAGGATCGTGCAGGACCCGATGACCGCCTCTGCGGAACGGCCCGTTCGCCGGCCGCCGGTCTGGCCGCATCTCGTCGCACTCGTCATCGTCGCGGCGACGCTGGCCATCGGCCTGGTGGTGTATCCGTCTGCTCCTGATCCCATGCCGGTGCACGTCGACGTCGCGCTCCAGCCGGACGCCTGGGCGGACAAGCGTCTCGGCGGGTTCCTGCTCCCGGTCATCATCGGGGCCGCGGTCGTGGCGATCTTCTGGATCGTCGCCGCCTCCCTGCCGCTCGCCGGAACGACCCGATCGGACGACGGCCCGCACCCACCGGCCACCACATCCTCGTGGTCGACGCAACTGTCGCCTCGTCCGGAGGTGACGGCTGCCACGCTGGACGCCACCGTGCGACTGTTGGGGAATCTGACGGTCGCGACCGCCGCGCTCATCGCCGTCGTCGCACTCACCACCTGGCTCGGCGTGCCCGCGTGGATGGCGCCCTGGCTGCTCCCGGTGCTGATGGCGGCGTTCCTCGGCTCGCTCGCCGTCTCGAGCCTCCGGGTGTTCCGGGCGCAGCGCGGTCTCGTTTGACGGCTCCCGCGTGCGCGAGGGGTGCCGAAGCCGCGTACCCTTGATGCGTACGTCTCGGCTCGTCCCCCCAGTGACCCGCTCCTCGTGTCTCGGAGCCGGACTGCAGAAGGACTCTCTTGAGCGACGAATGCAAACACGGTTTCGACAACGGCCTCTGCGCGACCTGCTTCCCGCCGCCGCCCCGCGAGGTGCCGGTCGCTGAACCACCCGCTCCCAAGGTCCGTCGGTCGACGGTCGCTCCCTCGCTCCGCGAGCCGGCGCCGACCCGCGTGCGGACCGCGGCCACCGCGAAGACGGTGACGAAGGCGGCGGCCGCCCTGCCCGTCGTGCGCGTCGGCGAGCAGCGGCTGTACCACGTCACCCACATCCGCAACCTCGAGCGCATCCTCGAGACCGGCAGCATCCTGCCGGTGGCGTCACCGGCGCTCCCCGACGGGCCGGTCGTCGACATCGCCGCCGCGAGCCACCGCGAAGCGAGACGCACGATGGTCCTCGCCGGCACCGACGACCTCACGCCGGCCGACTTCGTCCCGTTCTTCCTGACCCCGGACGCCGACCTCTGGGCGGGCATCCGCGCGGGCGAGCACGATGTCCGTCTGTCCGCCGAGGCGCTCGCGTCATCGGTCAACGACTACGTGGTCCTCGTCACCACCATCGACGGTGCTGCCGTGCACCCGGGCGAGTTCGACGCCGACACCGGTCGACCCTCCCGGGCACGCGTCGTGGTCGCCGACGGTGACGCGTCCCACGTGCTCACGAGCATCGGCGCCAACGCGATGACCGCCGACCGCATGGTGCAGCGCTTCGCGACCGACGAGGACCCCGCGGCCCTCCGACGCGCCGAGGTGCTCGTCGCCGACGCCGTCCCGTTCGACCGCATCACCGTGATCGGCGTCGCGACGGTCAACGTCCGCGAGCACGTCAAGCGACTCGTCGCCGGCGCCGGCCACCGCACCAAGGTCGCCGCCTACACCCCCTGGTTCCAGGAGCACGTCGCCGACTAGGCGAAGCCTCACCGCGTTCACAACTCCTGCTGGACGGCGCCGGAAGCCGGCTGCCGGCGCCGTGTCGGGCGGTCCAGCCGCCCTCAGCAGGAGTTGTGCGCGGAAACGAGTGCGCACCTCGGCCGCGCGGAGGTGAACGCGTCCCCTGCCGAGGACACCAGGCTCAGGGCGTGCTGCTGTCCGCAACTCCTGCTGCATGGCCCCAGGGCCACTGAGTCGGACGCTGCACGCCCCGATCGGGGCGAGCTGCAGGAGTTGTGCCCCGGTGAACGCCCCGGGGGAGGAGACGGACTGGCGAGTCAGGCGCGCGCGGGCGTGCTCTCGCGGAGGAGGACCGTCGCGCCGACGGGCTCCGTCGTCGAGCTGTCCGTCGCCGGGTCCAGCGCCAGCCGCACCGCGTGCTCACCGACCGCCTCGAGCGGCACGGCGACCGTGGTGAGCGCGGGGGTGACGTCGCGGGAGGTGGCGATGTCGTCGTACCCGGCGACCGCGAGGTCCTCGGGAAGTCGGAGTCCGGCCGCGCGGAACGCCGACATCGCGCCGATCGCCATCACGTCGTTGACGGCGAAGATCAGGTCGACGTCGTCGAGTCCCAGCTGCAGGAGCTCGGCGGCCCCCTGGCGCCCGCCGTCGCGGGTGAACTCGGCCCGGACGATCCTCGACGGGTGGATCGCGATGCCGTGTTCGGCCAAGCCCTCGGCGAACCCGCTCACGCGCTCCCGGGAGGTGAGCAGGCGGTCGTCGCCGGCGATGACGGCGAAGCGGCGGTACCCGGCACCGACGAGCTCCCGGGCGAGCTCGCGGGCACCGGTCGCGTTGCCGAGCTGCACCGTTGCGAACGGGAGCGTCCGCTGCGAGACGAGGACGACGCGTCCGCCCGTGGACTCGTAGGCCGCGAGCTCATCCGACAGTCGGTGCTCCGAAGCGACCACGTCCCAGCGACTACCCGTCAGGATGATGGCGCGTGGCCGTTGTCCGCGGAGCACCCGCACGAGTTCGAGTTCGCGCTCGTGGTCGCGGTGCGTGACGGCCATGGTCGTGGCGATGCGTTGCTCGTCGGCCGCGCGGATGGCCCCGGCCGCGATGGACGAGAAATACGGGTCGGCGATGTCGCTGACGAGCAGCGAGATCGTCGACGACAGGCCCTTCGCGACGGCCTGGGCCGACAGGTTCGGCGTGTAGTTCAGCCGGAGTGCGGCGTCGAGGACCCGCCGACGGAACGTCTCGTTGACCGTCCGCGTGCTCCCGTTGAGCGCGCGCGACGCGGTGGCGAGGGAGACCCCCGCCTCACGGGCGACGTCGTGCAGCGTCGGTGGGACCGGCGTCGACCGGTGCTCGTCGACCGACATGGCGCTCCTTCGTACTGGCGGCTGCTGAGACACACTCTGCCACAGGGCGGCCGCGGCGATCAGGCGTGGTGGATCGCGTCGTCGTCGTGGTCGAGGTGCGGGACGACCGTCGCCCGGAACGCGTCGACGGTGCGATCGACCACCTGCTGGAACGGGCTGTCCCAGATGTCCTGGTTGAAGAGCTCGACCTCGATGTCACCCGTGTAGCCCGCCGCCTCGACGGCACGGGTGAGCGAGCCGAAGTCGACGACGCCGTCACCCGGATAGTGCCGGGAGAGGAGGACGTCCGCGGCGAGCGGTGTCGCCCAGTCGCACGCCTGGTAGCTGGAGATCCGACCGGTCGCACCAGCGCGGGCGATCTGCTCGAGCACCTGCGGGTCCCACCAGATGTGGAAGGTGTCGACGACCACCCCGACGGCCTCCGGAGCGAACTGCTCGGCGATGTCGAGGGCCTGACCGAGGGTCGAGACGACCGCGCGGTCCGAGGCGTACATCGGATGCAACGGCTCGACGGCGAGCTGCACGCCGGACTCGAGGGCGTGGTCGGTGAGCTCGCCGATCGCGTCGCGGACGAGTTCGCGGGCGCCGAGGAGGTCGCGGGACCCGGCCGGGAGGCCGCCGACCACGAGGACGAGGGCCGGAGCGCCGAGGGCGGCGGCCTCGTCGATCGCGATCCGGTTGTCGTCGATCGACGTCCGGCGAGCCGACCCCTCGGGCATGGTGAAGAAGCCACCACGGCACAGGCTGGAGACACGCAGGCCGCTGTCCGTCAGGAGGCTCGCCGAGGCGGCGACGCCGTACTCCTGCACCGGCTCGCGCCAGGCGCCGAAGCTCGTGACGCCGGCCGCGGTGACGGCCGCGACCGCCTCCGGGAGGGTGGCGTACTTGATCGTGGCCTGGTTGACCGAGAGCCGCGGGTGCGGGGTGGTGCTGCCGCCCGCCGGTCCCTGACCCTGTCCCGCCGGTCCCTGACCCTGTCCCGCCGGTCCCTGAGCTTGTCGAAGGGCGGTGGTGCTCATCGGGTTCCTCCCGCAGCGGTCAGCGTGCCGACGACACCGGCCGTGCGCAGCAGGCCCGTCCAGCGCTCGGCGGCGAGTTCCGGGTGTTCGAGCGCGCCGGCCGCGTCGGCGAGGCGCACGATCTCCGACAGGTGCGGCAGGCTCCGGGCTGCGTGCAGGCCGCCGACCATCGAGAACGCCGGCTGGTGACCGTTCAACCAACTGAGGAAGGCGATACCCGTCTTGTAGTAGTAGGTCGGCGCGGCGAAGATCTGGCGCGACAGGGCCTCGGTCGGTCGGAGGATCCGCTCGTAGGCGGCCGGGTCGCCGGCGTCGAGCGCCTGGATCGCGGCGGAGGCGGCCGGGGCGATCGCGGTGAACGCCCCGAGCAGGGCGTCGGAGTGTCCGACGGCGTCACCGGCGATGAGGTCGACGTAGTTGAAGTCGTCCCCGGTGAACATCGTCGTGCCGGCCGGGAGGCGACGCCGGACGGCGATCTCCGCGTCGGCGTCGAGGAGGCTCATCTTGACCCCGGCGACGTGGTCGACGTGGTCGGTCATGATGCGCAGCAGGGTGCCCGAGGCCTCGGCGACGTCGCTTGCGCCGAAGTAGCCCTCGAGGCTCGGGTCGAACGCCGTGCCGAGCCAGTGCAGGACCACGGGCGCCTGCGCCGCCGACAGGACCCGGTCGTAGACGCGACGGTAGTCGTCGGCGGACTGCGCGGCCCTCGCAAGGTGTCGGCTGGCCATGAGCACGGTCCCGGCGCCCGCGTCCTCGGCGAACGCGAGTTGTCCGAGGTAGGCGTCGGCGACCGCGTCGAGTGAGACGGTCTCGTCGCTGAGGTGGTCGGTGTTGACACCGACGACGAGCGCACCGCCGACGGAGGCGGCCTCCGCGGCGCTCCGGGTGATCAGCTCGCGCGTGGCGGTGGTGTCGAGTCCCATGTTCCGCTGGGCGGTGTCCATCGCGTCCGCCACGCCGAGGCCGTACGACCACACATGGTGGCGGTAGGCGAGCGTCGCGTCCCAGTCGAGCTCCGCCGGCGCACCCGGCACGTTCTCCGCCCAAGGCTTCGGGACCACGTGCGCGGCGGCGTAGGCGGTGCGGCTCGTCAGGGGAGTGGTCGGGCGCTCGGCCACGACGGGCTCGCGGAGCTCCAGCGCGGTGACCGTGCCGTCGGTCGAGAGCAGCGGGACGGACGTCATCGTGCGACCGAGGCCTCGAGCGACGCCAGCTCCTCGTCCGCGCCGGCGGTGTCGCTCGTGCCTCCAAGCGTCACCTCGGGCAGGTCGAGGCGGCGGCCGGTGCGCGAGCTCTCGAGGCCGAGCTCGGCGAGCAGGACGCCGCGCGCACCGGCGAGCAGGTCGTACTCGTAGGGGCCGTCCTCGACGACGTGGCGGAGGAACTCCTCCCACTGCGTCTTGAACCCGTTCTCGAACACGTCGTTCGTCGGCACGTCCTGCCAGTCGCCCGCGTAGTCGTGGTCGTCGGCGAGGTCGGGGTTCCACACCGGCTTCGGGGTGACGTTCCGCGGCTGCACCTTGCAGCCGAAGAGGCCCGCCACCGCGGAGCCATGGGTGCCGTCGACCTGGAACTGCACGAGCTCGTCGCGGTCGACGCGGACCGTCCAGCTGGAGTTGAGCTGGGCGATCACGCCGCCCTCGAGCTCGAAGACCCCGTAGGCGGCGTCGTCCGCGGTGGCCGCGTAGGCCTCGCCCCGCTCGTCGAAGCGCTCGGGGATGTGCGTCGTGGCCTTCGCGTACACGGACTCGACCCGACCGAAGAGGTTCTCGAGCACGTAGCTCCAGTGCGGGAACATGTCGACGACGATGCCGCCGCCGTCCTCGGCCCGGTAGTTCCAGCTCGGGCGCTGCGCCGGCTGCCAGTCGCCCTCGAACACCCAGTAGCCGAACTCGCCACGGACGGAGAGGATCCGACCGAAGAAGCCCGAGTCGATGAGGCGCTTGAGCTTGCGCAGCCCCGGCAGGTAGAGCTTGTCGTGCACGACGCCGTTCTTCACGCCCGCCTCGGCGGCGAGGCGCGCGAGTTCCAGCGCCTCCTCGAAGGACTCCGCCGTCGGCTTCTCCGTGTAGATGGTCTTGCCGGCCGCGATCGCCTTGCGCAGCGCTGTCGCGCGGGCCTTCGTGACGAGGAAGTCGGCGTAGACGTCCCAGCGGGGGTCGGCGAGGACCGCGTCGAGGTCGGTCGAGGTGTGCTCGATGCCGTGCCGTGTGGCGAGCTCGTCCAGGGTCGCCTGGTTGCGGCCGACGAGGATCAACTCGATCTGGCGGCGCGTGCCGTCGGACAGCTGCACGCCGCCCTGCTCCTGGATGGCCAGCAGCGACCGCACGAGGTGCTGCCGGTAGCCCATGCGCCCGGTGGCGCCGTTGACGATGATCCCGATGGTCTGCTCTGACACGGTGGCTCTTCCTCTGGTTCGTGTTCCGGTCCCGGCGGCCGCGGCTCGTCCGGAAAGCGTTTACCGGGTCACTGTAGAACGGCGTGCGGGGCCAAGGCAAGGGTTCGAACCGATTCGGTCACAGGTGATCACGGATCGAACACGGATGCGGATTGAATCGTTGCATCGTCCGATGAGGCCGTGATAGAACTTGATGCAGCTCAGCCGGGAAACGCTTTCCGGGAAGTCATCAACGACGATCGACAAGGAGGTCCGACGTGGTCCGTGCAACTCCAGGAGCGCCCAGGACGACACTCGCGAGGGGTGTTCGGTGAGCGCGCTCGGCGAGCTCCGCAAGCTCAGCGCCGGCAAACGCCCGCAGACGGCGGCCGAGAAGGCCTTCATCAAGAAGGACAACCGCCGCGACAACAAGGCCGCCTACCTGTTCCTCCTCCCGTGGCTCATCGGACTCGCCGTCATCACCGTCGGCCCGATGGTCGCCTCGCTCGCGCTGTCCTTCACGAAGTACAACCTGCTGCAGGCGCCGAAGTTCATCGGCGTCGACAACTTCATCCGCATGATGGGCGACGAGCGGCTCCACAACTCGCTCGGCGTCACCTTCGTGTACGTCTTCGTATCGGTGCCGCTCCAGCTCGCCGCGGCACTGGCACTGGCCGCCCTGCTCGACCGCGGTCTCCGTGGCCTCGCGATCTACCGGTCCGTGTACTACCTGCCGTCGCTCCTCGGCTCCTCCGTCGCCATCGCGGTGCTGTGGAAGCAGGTGTTCGGCGGCGAAGGCCTCGTGAACCAGTTCATCGCGATCTTCGGGATCGAGGGGCGCAGCTGGATCGCCGACCCCTCGACCGCCCTCTCGACCCTCATCACGCTCAACGTGTGGACCTTCGGCGCACCGATGGTGATCTTCCTCGCCGGTCTCCGCCAGATCCCCGTGATGTACCACGAGGCGGCGCAGATGGACGGCGCGACGAAGTGGCAGCGCTTCACCAAGATCACCCTGCCGCTGCTCACCCCGATCATCTTCTTCAACCTCGTGCTGCAGATCATCCACGCGTTCCAGGCCTTCACGCAGGCCTTCATCGTGTCGGGCGGAACGGGCGGCCCGGCCGACTCGACGCTGTTCTACACGCTGTACCTCTACAACCGCGGCTTCTCGAACTTCGACATGGGCTACGCCTCGGCCATGGCCTGGTTCCTACTCCTCATCATCGGAGTCTTCACCGCGATCAACTTCTGGGCCTCGAAATACTGGGTGAACTACGATGACTGACACGCTGACCACACGGTCCATCACGACGGACAGCAAGAACCGCAGTCGCGAGGCCAAGGAGGCCGAACGCCAGTACCGCCGCGCTCGGGGCTGGTCGCCCTGGAAGTCGGTCCTGAAGCACATCGGCCTGATCCTCGTCGGCTTCATCATGCTCTACCCGGTGATCTGGCTCGTCGTCTCCTCGCTCCGCCCGACGGAGGAGATCTTCCGGAACCCCGGCATCGTCCTCGACAGCTTCGAGGTGAGCAACTACAGCGAGGGCTGGAACACCCTCTCGGAGCCGTTCCACGTCTTCCTGCTGAACTCCGTGCTCATCGTCCTCGGCTGCATCGTCGGCAACCTCGTGTCCTGCTCGATGGCCGCCTACGCCTTCGCCCGGCTGAAGTTCAGCGGTAAGCGCTGGTGGTTCGCGGCGATGCTCATGACGCTCATGCTGCCGATCCACGTCATCATCGTGCCGCAGTACATCATGTTCTCCCAGCTCGGCTTCGTGAACACGTACCTGCCGCTGATCCTGCCGAAGATCCTCGCGACCGACGCGTTCTTCGTCTTCCTCATGGTGCAGTTCATCCGCGGCATCCCGAAGGAACTCGACGAGGCGGCCCGCATCGACGGCTGCGGCCACCCCCGCATCTTCGGGGTCATCATCCTGCCGCTCATGGTGCCGGCGCTCGCGACGACCGCCATCTTCACCTTCATCTGGACCTGGAACGACTTCTTCAGTCAGCTCCTGTACCTGACGAAACCGGAGATGTACACGGTGCCGCTCGCACTCCGGGCGTTCATGGACGCACAATCGTCCACCTCGTGGGGGCCGATGTTCGCCATGAGTGTCGTCTCGCTCCTGCCGATCTTCCTCGTCTTCCTGTTCGGTCAGCGGTTCCTCTTGAAGGGCATCGCGACGACCGGCGGCAAGTGAGGCACGACCCACCGACCAGCACCACCGCAGCACCCGCACCAGACCACCTGCACCAGACCCAGCACCACCGGATCCAGCAGCATCGGATCCGGATCGATCGATTCGAAAGGGAACAGCATGAGCATCAGCAAGCACGGCAGAGCCGCCGGCTTCATCGCGACGGGAGCCGTCGCCGCCCTCCTCCTCGCCGGCTGCAGCGCCGGAGGCGACGCCGCCACCGAACTGTCCGACGAGCCCGTCACCCTCCGCTTCACCTGGTGGGGCAACGACGCCCGCACGGCGGCCACGCAGGAGGTCATCGCGGCCTTCGAGAAGGAACACCCGAACATCACCATCGAGCCGCAGTTCACGGACTGGGCCGGGTACTGGGACAAGCTCGCCACCGAGACGGCGGCGAACGACACCCCCGACATCATCCAGATGGACGAGAAGTACATCGCCACCTACGGCGACCGCGGCGCGCTCCTCGACCTCAACACCGTGACCGACCACCTCGACCTCGGCGACTTCCCCAAGGAGACGCTGACGTCCGGCACGGTCAACGATTCGCTCTACGGCATCCCCTCGGGGATCACGAGCTACTCCATCGTCGTGAACCCGAACCTGCTCGCCGCGGCCGGCATCGAGATGCCCGACGACGAGACCTGGACCTGGGACGACTTCACCGCGCTGAGCGAGCAGGTCTCGGCAGCCGGTGGCGGATCGGTCTACGGCTTCCAGCCCTTCGGCTTCGAGGACGGTGGCCTCAACAACTGGGCCCGTCAGCACGGCGACGAGCTGTACAACGACAAGGGCGAGGTGTCCATCAAGCCGGAGACGCTCGCCTCCTGGTGGACGTACCTGCTCGAGCTCGTGAACGACGGTGCGACGCCGCCGGCGTCCGCGATCGTCGAGAAGCAGGCCGGTGGGCTCGCCGAATCCTTCACCGCGACCAACGCCGCGGCGTTCGCCCCCTGGTGGAACAGCCAGCTGACGGCCCTGACCGAGGCGAGCGGTTCGCCGCTCGAACTCCTCCGGATCCCGACCGTCGACGGTGGGGCCGACGAGTCGGCGTACTACAAGCCGTCGATGTACTGGTCGGCGTCCGCCCGGACCGAGCACCCCGCCGAGGCGGCGCTGTTCATCGACTTCCTCGCCAACAGCGAGACCGCGGCCGACTCGCTCCTCACCGAGCGCGGCGTCCCGGCCAACACGAAGATCCGCGAGTACATCACGCCGAAGCTGGCGGAGACCGACCAGGCGGTCGTCGAGTTCCTCGACGGGCTCGCCGACGACATCGGTGAGCCGCCGACCGTCACGCCCGCCGGTGGCAGCGCGATCGAGGCGCTCGTGAAGCAGTACACCGAGCAGGTCCTCTTCGGGAAGAACACGCCCGACCAGGCCGCCGAGGGGTTCATCAAGGACCTCAAGGCCGCGGTCGCCGCCGGCTGACCCGGCCACAGCCCTCGACCGGCAGCTCCACCACCGCTTCATCCGAGGGGGATCCCGTGACGACCGACCACCGCACCCGTCCGACCGGTCTCGCGCTGACGCACGAGGTCGGTACGGCCGTCGCCGTGCACCTCGCCGGGATCGACATCCTGCGGTACACCTACCGACCGGACACGGTCCAGCGCGAATCGCCGAAGCCGTACCTCCACCCGGTGCGCACGGCAGGTGGCGCGCTCGTGACGCTGGCCAGACCGCACGACCACGTCTGGCACACCGGGATCGCGTGGGCACTCCCGCACGTCGGCGACGACAACTTCTGGGGCGGCCCGACCTTCACCGGGACCGCCTACGAACAACTCGCGAACAACGGCCGCTCCGAGCACGTCGCGGTCACGGACGTCCGTGCCGACCCGGGCGAGGTGCGGTTCGCGCACACGCTCGCCTGGATCACGGAGGACGGTCGGCACATCGTCGACGAGGAGCGCGCGCTCACGGTGCGACCGGCCGCCGGGGACTGGACGCTGACCTTCGAGACCCGGATGCGCAACGTCTCCGGCCGGGACCTGTCGATCGGGTCGCCCACGACGAAGGGTCGGGAGAACGCCGGCTACGGCGGGCTCTTCTGGCGCGGCCCACGATCCTTCACCGGCGGCACCCTCCACACCCCCGACGGGAGCGGCGGCGAGGAGCTGCGCGGCACCCGCCACGCATGGATGGGGTTCACCGGCCTCCACGACGGAACGGCCGTGGCGTCGAGCATCGTCATCGTCGACGACGTCCGGAACCCCGCGCACCCGCCGCAGTGGTTCGCGCGCACCGAGGAGTTCGCCGGACTCTGCCCGGCCCCCTTCTTCAGCGAGGAGCTGCCGTTCGGAGCCGACGAGACCCTCGAGTTCCGCTACGCCGTCGTCGTCGCCGACGGTGCAGCCGGTGACGGCCGGGCTGTGGCGCTCGCCGCATCCGGTCGGGACGCACTCGAACGCTCGCGTTCGGGCCGCGCCGATCACCACGACAGCGCGCCCATCGCAACGCCCGCCGCGCCGACCCGGAAGGACCCACGCGCATGACCACGACCCGCGAACGCTACGCCCTCATCGGCACCGGACACCGCTCGCAGATGTACCTCGACGCCATCGTCGGCCCGCACGCCGACGTCGCCGAGCTCGTCGCCTGGAGCGACAGCAACCCCGGTCGGCTCGACCATTACGAGGGGGTCCTCGCCGAGCAGGGTGTCCCGCTGCCGGCTCGATACGGCCCGGGCGACGTCGAGCGGATGATCGCCGAGCAGCGCGTCGACCGGGTGATCGTGACGACCCCCGACTTCACGCATGCCGAGATCGTCTCGCGCGCGCTCCTCGCCGGTGCCGACGTCGTCGTCGAGAAGCCGCTCACGATCGACCGCGAGGGCGTCGAGCGCATCGCGGCGGCCGTCGCCGAGAGCGGCCGGAACGTCGTCACGACCTTCAACTACCGCTACAGTCCGCGGAACTCGGAGCTGCGTCGCATCGTGCAGGACGGTGGGATCGGACGGGTGACGGGCGTGCACTTCGAGTGGGTGCTCGACACCGTGCACGGCGCCGACTACTTCCGCCGCTGGCACCGTGAGAAGGAGCATTCCGGAGGGCTCCTCATCCACAAGGCGTCGCACCACTTCGACCTCGTCAACTGGTGGATCGGGGCTCGGCCGGCCTCCGTCTACGCCACCGGCGGCCTCCGCTTCTACGGCGATGCCAACGCGGCCGAACGCGGGCTCGCTGCGCGTCCGGGACGTGGATCGGTACCGGACGACGCCGAGGCGGCGGCTCGCGATCGCCCGAACGACCCGTTCGCCCTCGACCTGCGTGACGACCCGCGGCTCGAGTCGCTCTACCTGCGGGCCGAGCAGCACGACGGATACCTGCGCGACCGCGACGTCTTCTCGCCCGGGATCGACATCGAGGACAACCTGTCCGTCCTCGTCGAGTACGACGGGGGCGCCTCGCTCAGCTACTCCCTGAACGCCCACGCGCCGTGGGAGGGGTACCGCGTCTCCATCAACGGGACGGAGGGCAGGGTCGAGCTCGAGGTCGTGGAGCGCGCCGCCGTGCTCGTGGGGGCCGATGGGCGCGTCGTCCTCGACCCGAGCCTGAGCGGCGATGACGAGACCGCGGACGGCGCCGCGTCCGTCGCTCCGGTGCGTTCGCGCGGAGAACGCCTCGTGCTGCAACGCCACTGGGAGGAGGCCCGCGAGATCGAGATTCCCGAGGGCGTCGGCGGACACGGCGGCGGCGACGCGTTCCTGCTACGGCACCTGTTCGACCGCGTCACCGAGGACGAACTGGGACGCCCCGCCGGCTACGACGACGGCGTGCGGGCGATCTCGGTCGGCATCGCCGGGAACGAGTCACTGCTGACCGGGCGTCCGGTCGCGACGATCGCGCCGTGAGCTCCGGCCCGGATGCCGGCTCCGGCGCCGACTCGGACGTCGGGTCGATCCCGGCCGCTGAGCCGGTGACCGAGCCCGCCCTGATCACCGAGTCTGCGTCGGCCGCTGAGTCTGTTCCGGTCACCGAGCCTGTTCCGGTCGCCGGACCCCTCCCGGTCACTGAGCCCGTCCCGGTCGCCGGACCCGTCCCGGTCACTGAGCCTGTCGAAGTGCGCCCGACGACCGCCCCATCTTCGCCCGACGAGGGTGTCGACGTGCGCGCCAGGTCGTTCGCACCTCCACCCGGCCGCGACCCCGGTCTGCGGGCGCTCGCCGCCCGGTTCAGAGAGTCGATCCGGGGCATCAGTACCGCAGACGGATCACTCGACACCACGCGCACGCGCCTCGCCGAGGTCCTCGGTGTGCTCCCACGACCGGTGCAGCCCGAGCCGCCCCAGGAGCTCGGCCGCTGGACCCGCGACGGCGTCGACGGGATCGAACTCCGCTGGTCGACCGGGTTCGGTGTGCCGACGTCGGCGTGGCTCCTGCGTCCGGCCGGCGAGACGAGCCCGCTCCCGGGCGCGCTGGCGCTGCACGACCACGGCGGTTTCACGCGCGTCGGACGGGAGAAGCTCGCGGACGGACCCGACGGTGTCCCTGCCACGACGTCCGTGTCACGGGAGGAGTTGCAGGCGTTCCGCGACCGCTACTACGGAGGCCGCGCCGTCGCGTCCGACCTCGCGCGCGACGGGTTCGCCGTGCTCGTGCACGACGCGTTCGGGTGGGGATCACGGCGGAACCCGGACGAGGCCGTCGCCGAACGCTTCCATCGGACCGTCGACCTGCAGCTCGCCGGTCGTCGGTTCGCGTCGGTGCAGCGCGGGGAGCAGCCCGCGGCGGTGTCGCCCGGGCAGCGGTCCGAGCTTCTCGCGGGGGCCAACGAGCCGCAGCTCGCGAAGGAGCTGGGCGTCCTGGGCACGTCGCTCGCCGGTCTCGTGCTCCGCGACGACCTCATCGCGCTCGATCAGCTGGCGGCCGCGCCCGGGGTCCGTTCCGGAGCCGTCTCGTGCTTCGGTCTCTCCGGCGGCGGTGCCCGGGCCGTTCTGCTCGCAGCCATGGACGACCGGATCCGCGCTGCCGGCGTGGTCGCGATGATGTCGACGTTCGACGGGGTGCTCGACGGGCATGCCGATCAGCACTCGTGGACGTTCCTGTCACCAGGCCTGTCACGGGTCGGCGACTGGCCGGAGCTCGCATCCCTGCGCCCCCGTTTGCCGCTCCTCGTCCAGTACGCCGAGCGCGACGAGCTCTTCGAGCCGGCCGGCATGCGTGATGCCCACGCGATGCTCACTGAGCGGTACCGGTCCGGTGGCGAGCGCTCGGCCTACACGGGCACGTTCCATGACGAACCGCACAGCTGGTCGACACCGATGCAGGCCGAGCTGCGCGCCTGGCTCGCCGCCGCCCTCGCCTGACCGGCCCTGGTCCCGTCTCCAACTCAGGACATGTCCGGTGTGTCGTGCCGGGCTGGGGCGGCGCGCCGGGGGAGTCCTGAGTTGGGGACGGTGGTCGCGGTGTTCGCGATTCAGGACGGTTGCGGCGTGTTGGGGTGTGGGGCGGGTGCTGGGGTGGGTGGCGCGCCGGGTGTGTCCTGAGTTGTGAACGTGGGTGGGTGTGGGTGGTGGGGTGTCCTCAACTCAGGAGACGTCCGGAGTGTCGTGCCCGGGCTCGGGCGGCGCGCCGGGTGCGTCCTGAGTTGGGGACGGTGGTCACGGTGTTCGCAATTCAGGACCGGTGCGGTGTGTCGGGCCCGGGGCGGGGCTGGGGTGGGTGGCGCGCCGGGTGCGTCCTGAATTGTGAACGTGGGTGGGTGTGGGTGGTGGCCCCGTCCCCAACTCAGGAGATGTCCGGTGTGTCGGGGCTGGGCTGGGGCGGCGCGCCGGGGGAGTCCTGAGTCGGGGACGGGCAGGACGGCGGTCAGGCGCGGGCTGCGGCGGGGAGCTCCGGGACGCCGTCGACGCGGCGGGGGAGACGGAGCGGGTTCGCCTCGTGCAGGGCTTCGGGGAGCACGCGCTCGGGGGCGTCCTGGTAGACGATCGGACGCTGGAAGCGGCGCACCGCCGACGCGCCCACCGAGGTGTGGAGCGAGGTCGTCGCCGGCCACGGTCCGCCGTGGTGCTGCGCCCAGCCGACCGCGACACCCGTCGGCCAGCCCCCGAAGAGCACTCGCCCGGCGATCGGCTCGAGCCGCGACACGAGACCGGCGATGTCCTCACCGGGCGCCGCGTGCACGGTCGCCGTGAGCGCGCCACCGACCTCGGCCAGGACCGCGTGCAGCTCGGCGTCGTCCACGACCTCGATGACGAGCGTCGCCGGCCCGAAGATCTCCTCGAGCAGGACGTCGGGCGCGTCGAGGACCGTCACGGCGGTGGTCGCGAGGACGGTCGGAACGCCGGAATCCGCAGCCGCCGTCCCGTCGCCGAGGAGCGTCCGCACCCCGGGATGACCGGCGGCGCGAGCGGTGCCCGCGGCGTACGCCTCGGCGATGCCCGGCGTCAGCATGCGCCCGGCGACGGTGTCCGCCGCGGCTTGCGCGACGAGCTCGGCGAACCCGCTGCCGCTCGGCACGAGCACGAGACCGGGGTTCGTGCAGAACTGCCCCACACCGAGGGTGAACGACGCCGCCAGTCCGCGCGCGAGTTCACCTGCCGCCTCGCCCTGCAGTGCGGCCTCGGTGATGACGACCGGGTTCGTGCTGCCGAGCTCGCCGTAGAACGGGATCGGGGCCGGCCGCTGCGACGCGAGGTCGAACAGTGCGCGCCCGCCGGCGAGTGAGCCGGTGAACCCGACCGCGGTGATCGCCGGGTGCTGCACGAGGGCGGTGCCCTGCTCACGACCCTCGACGAGCGCGAACGTGCCGTCCGGGGCGCCGGCCGAGCGCAACGCCTCGGTGACGATCGCCGCGGTCAGTCGCGAAAGCCGCGGGTGGGCGGAGTGCGCCTTCACGATGACCGGACATCCGGCAGCCAGGGCTGATGCCGTGTCGCCACCGGCGACCGAGAACGCGAACGGGAAGTTGGACGCGCTGAAGACCGCGACCGGACCCGTCGGCCGGAGCATGCGTCGCAGCTCCGGCTTGGGCGGGGTGGTGGAGGTATCGGCGTGGTCGATGACGACCTCGAGGAATGCGCCGTCGCGGAGGACGGCGGCGAACAGCCGCAGCTGGCCCGTCGTCCGCGCGACCTCGCCCGTGAGGCGCGTGGTCCCGAGGTGGGACTCCTCGTCGGCGAGTGCGACGAGTTCGTCGACCCGTCCGTCGAGGGCGTCGGCGACGGCCTCGAGCCAGGCGGCGCGGGTCGAGGGCACAGTGGATGCGAGCTCGGAGGAGGCCGCGCCTGCTGCCGCGGCGACCTCGTCGAGGGTCGGAACGGCGGCACGTCCCGCATCGGACGCGGCGTCGCCGGTGTGACCTGCGGGCGTGACGGTGTCGCCGCCGTGGCCCACGCTGCTGCTGTTGCCGCTGCCGTCGGCGTCGTCGATACGTCCGCGGACGCTGTCCGAATCGTCGGTGCGCGACCTGGCGGGGGTGGTGCGGTCGATCGTGCCGGTGCTGTGGTCGGTGTCGTGCATGGTGATGACTCCTCGGGGATGCGGATGCGGCTGGTGGAGATCGGGCGAGTGGCGGATCGGGCGGCGGACGGGGTCAGTGCGCGACGGGAGCGCTCTCGGCGATCCGGTCGCGGATCACGAATCCGAGGCCGGGTCGCTGCTCGACCTGCACCAGTCCGTCCGCGACGGTGACCGGTCCGGGCGGATCGATGGCGCCGATCGCCACGAAGCCCGCGTCCTCGACGTCCTCGACCTCGGTGCGCTGCGGGAGGGCGAGGGCGAGCTGCCCGGAGAGGTCGGGGAGCAGATGCGGCGCGAGCGTCAGCCCGGCGTCGTCGACGAGCGCGGCGATCGCGAGGAAGGGGGTGATGCCGCCGACGCGCACCACGTTCGGTTGCAGGACGTCGGCGACGCCACGGTCGACGAGGTCGCGGAACCGGTGGATCGTGTGCACGTTCTCGCCCAGCGCGATCGGGATGTCGGTCGCCTGGCGCAGCCGTTCGTACCCCGCAGTGTCGTCGGAGCGCAGCGGCTCCTCGATCCACGCCGGGTCGACGACGCCGAGCCGTTCCAGGGACGAGACCGCGCGGTCGACGTCCCAGCGCTGGTTCGCGTCGATCATGAGCCGGCGGTCCGGTCCGAGCAGTTCGCGCACCATCGTCACACGGTCGACGTCCTCGGCGAGGTCTGGCTTACCGACCTTGATCTTGACGGCGTCGTAGCCCGCCGCGATCCACCGCTCGACCTGCGCGGCGAGCGAGGCGGCGTCGAGGTGGAGGTTCACGCCACTGCCGTACGCCCGGACCGTGTCGCGTCGACGGCCGAGGAGGTCGGAGAGCCCGAGACCGGCCCGTCGCCCACGGAGGTCCCAGAGCGCGGTGTCGAGCCCGGCGAGCGCGATCGTGGTGATCCCGCCACCACCGGCCTCGTGCAGATGCGCCCACAGTCGGGGCCAGAGCGCTTCGGGGTCGGTCGTCGCTCCGAGGGCGGCGGCCGTGATGTCGTCGTCGAGCAGCGCGCGGACGGCCGTCGCTCCGATCGTCGGTGTCCACGTGAAGCCCGAGCCGGTCGCCCCCTCGTCGTCGACGACGTCCACGCGGATGAGACGCAGCCACGGCGCCTCGGGCACCCAGGGGCGCGGCATGGTGAACCGGCCGAGCGAGGTGGTGATGGAGGCGATCCCCGGCATCGTCAGCGCCCTGTGGCGAGGGTCGCGTGCTCGGCGACGAGGTCGGCGCCGGTCGCGAGCAGCGCCTCCAGGCGGTCGGTCTGCTCGGGGGTCGGATCGACGAAGGGCGATCGCACGGAACCGACCGGGAGGCCACCGAGCCGGACGCCGGTCTTGATGAGCGACACGGCGAAGCCGGGGGTCTCGTCGCGGAGGGCGACCAGTGGGCGGTAGAACTCGCGCAGCAGGCGTTCTCGGAGCGGCTCGTCGTGCTCGGTGTACGCGCGGTAGAACAGCGTCGCGAGCTCCGGCAGCATGGCGAAGACGGCCGAGGAGTAGAGCGGGATGCCGATGCCGCGGTAGGCGGCCTGCGTGAGCTCGGCGGTGAGGAGGCCGTTGAAGAAGGCGAAGTCGTCTCGGCCCTCCTCGTGCACCGCCAGCACGATGTCCTGGGCGGCCGCGACGTCGCCGACGCCGTCCTTGAAGCCGACGACCTGCGGGTTGCGCGCGAGGTGGCGCATCGTCGCCGTCGTGTACCGGGCGTTGTTCCGGTGGTAGACGATCGCCGGGAGGCTCGTCGCCGAGAGGACGTCCTCGACGTACGCCTGCAGTCCGGCCGCCGGCCCGGAGACGAGGTACGGCGGCATGAGCAGGATCGCGTCGGCTCCCGCCTCCTCGGCCGCCGCGGCGAGTTCCTTCGCGGTCGCCACGCCTCCTCCGGCGCCACCGATGACCGGGACGGCGCCGTCGACGACCTCGACGGTCCGCCGGACGACGCGGGCGGCCTCCGACGGCGACATCGCGTGCAGCTCGCCGGTGCCGCAGGCGGGGAACACCCCTCCGGGGCGGTGTTCGAGTCGCGACTCGAGGTGGGTGCCGAGGAGCCCCAGGTCGACCTCGCCCGCGGCGTCGAAGGGGGTGATCGGGAAGTACAGGACGCCGTCGAAGGCGAGCGGTGCTGGCATGGTGGAGGTCCTCGTCATCGTGGGGCTGGGGCTGGAACAGGAATGGTGGCCGGCCGGCCGGTGTCGGCGGCGAGCAGATCGGTGAGCCTGGCCGCCTCGGCGGGGCTGAGCACGGATCGCCAGTCGTGCTCCGGCCGCCACCCGAGGTGGGCGGTCGCCTTCGCGCTGCTGAAGGCGGCGGCTCGGTCGACGAGTCCGTCGGCGAATCCGGCGGTGCTCGGGACGTGAGCGGGCAGCAGGGTGGACAGGGGCGTGAGGGCAAGTGCGTCGTCGGCACCGACGAAGTAGATCTCACCGGAGTGCCGGGCTTCCGCGCGATCGATCCAGGCGGCGACGAAGCGACCTGCGTCGCGCGCGTCCACGTAGTTGTACAGGGACACGGCTGCGAGGGCGGGATCGGCGAGCCGGTCGACGATGGTGTGCCCCTGCTGCGTCGGTGCGCCCTCCCACTCCTCCGGGGAGACGACGAAGCACGGCCGGAAGGCGCCGGTCACGACGGCGTCGCCGTGGGCTCGGGCGAGCATCGCGACCGTCGACTCGATCGCGACCTTCGACAGCGCGTAGGCGTTCCACGGGGCGACCCGGTGCTCCTCGGTGATGGGGAGCGCCTCGGGCGTCCACCCGTGCGGGGCGCCGTAGCCGATGACGGTCGGGCTGCTCGCGGCCAGCAGCCGGGTGGCTCCGGCGGCGATCCCCGCGGTGAGGGCGGTGAAGGCGAGCGTCTGGTTGGTCGACAGGATGACGTGCTCCGGCGCGCTGAAGGGCACGGCGATCGCCGCCAGGTGCACGACCGCGTCGGGCCGCAGGGCGGCGAAGAGCTCATGGGTGGCGTCGTGGTCGAGGAGGTCCGCGGTCCGGCCCTCGACGCCGGGGATCCCGGGGTCGGTCCGATCGACGGAGACGACCTCGTGGCCTGCTTCGGTGAGGGCGCTCACGACGCTCCGCCCGAGTCGTCCTGCGCCGCCGGTGACGATGATGCGCATCGGTGTCCTCTCTGACCACGTCCGGGTCGACCAGGCCGACCGCGCCGACCAAGAAACCGGTTTCTCGGGGTGAGCCTATAGGATGATTGACGACGGCACCACCCATGACGAGTTGGACGAGGACGAATGAGCAACCGGTTCCCCACTGCTGGCCCGACGCCGACGATCTCGGACGTCGCCGTGCAGGCGGGCGTCTCGAAGGCCACCGTGTCGCGCGTGCTCAACGGCAAGGCCACCGTCGACGCGGCGATCGCCGACCGCGTCCTCGCCGCAGTCGACGCCCTCGGTTATCGGCCGAGCATGCTGGCCCGAAGCCTGTCGCTCGGCCGCACGAACACCATCGGGGTCGTCGTGCCCGACCTCGAGAACCCGATGTTCCAGGAGATCCTGCGCGGGGTCACCCGGGCCGCGGCGGCCGACGGCTACCGCGTCCTCGTGACCGACACCGAGGAGGACCCGGCCGACGAGGCGGCGGCGGCCCGCGAAGCCCGTCGTCGCTGCGACGCGATCGTCCTCTGCTCACCCCGCCTGGCCGAGCCGGAGCTTCGAGCGCTGCTCGCGGAGCTGCACCCGGTCGTGCTCGTCAACCGCGAGCTCGCCGACTCGCCCGTTCCGTCGGTGTCCATCGACTACGCGAGCGGCATGGAGCAGGTGCTCGCCGAGCTGCACGCACTCGGGCACCGGCACATCCTGTACCTCGCGGGGCCCGCCGCGAGCCAGGGCGATCGCCTCCGGCGGGTCGGTATCACCCGTGCCCGCTCGGACCTCGGCGATCTTTCCGTCGACATCGTGACGGCCGGCTCTGCGCTGGTGGACGGCGCGGCGGTCGTCGAGACGGTGGTGCAGCACGACGCGACCGCCGTCGTCGCCTTCAACGACCTCGTCGCCCTCGGGCTCGTCTCGGCGCTCCGCGGTGCCGGTGTGTCCGTCCCCTCGGCGCTCAGTGTGGTCGGCTTCGACGACATCCCGTTCGCGGCGTTCGCGGTGCCGGCGCTCAGCACGGTGTCCGTCCCGCGGCGCGAGCTCGGTGCCGAGGCGTGGAGCAGACTGCGCGACACCATCGGCGGCGCGGACGGTGGACACCCGCTCGTCTTCCGACCGCGGTTCGTCGCCCGGGAGAGCACCGCAGCGCGCCCGGCCGCGAGTCCACCGGTCTGGCACGGAACCGAGCAGCACCCCACGTCACCGGAGCTGACCGCCCGGCTCGGCGACCGCGAGGTCCTCGCCCTCCACGACGGCAGCGGCCTCGGACCGACCGACGCCCCGCGACCGTTCGCGCATCCCGTCACCTCGCTCGGCGGGACCGTCGTCACGGAGTCCGCTCCCGACGACCACCCCCACCATGTCGGTCTCTCGATGGCCGTCGCCGACGTCGACGGTGTCTCGTACTGGGGCGGTCGCACCTACGTCGCCGGGCAGGGGTCGACGATGCTCGACAACCACGGTGCCCAGCGCGTCACCGAGACCGAGGTGGACGCCGGTGTGCTGCGTCAGACCCTCGACTGGGTCGGGCGCGACGGGACGACGCAGCTGCGGGAGTCGCGCAGCACGGTCGTCGAGGCGTTCGCCCTGCCCGGATCCGATGTCGGGAGCGGGAGGTCGGCGCTCCGCGTCGCCGTCTCCAGCGTCCTCCACACGGCGGGATCGACGGTGACGATCGGATCGCCGGCCACGAACGGTCGTGAGGGCGCCGGGTATGGCGGATGGTTCTGGCGGCTGCCCGCGGACGCCGGACGGTCCGTCCTCAGCGCGGAGGGGCCAGGGGAGTCGACCGCGCACGGCTCCCGTGCGGCGTGGGTCGCCTTCGTCCTCGACGCCGACGGGGGCGCCGACCCGGAGACGGGTGACGCGGCCGAGTCCGCCCCGACACCGGCTCGACGCCCCACGACCGTCCTGTTCCGGCAGCCCGCAGCGAACGCCTTCCCCTGGTTCCTCCGTGCGGCCGAGTACCCGGGAGTCGGGGTCTCGCTCGCCGCCACCAGCCGCACCGCCATCACCGCCGACACCCCGCTCGTCACCGGTCTGGAGGCGGTCGTCGTCGACGGCGCCCTGGACGCGGAGCAGGCGGACGCCATCCACCGCGCGCTCCTCACCGCCGAGGAACGCCGCACCGAACCGCGCAGTACCGAACTGCGCAGCACAGGGAGTGACGCATGACCAGCACCGACCACACCACCGCCCCGACCGTCGTGGTCGTCGGGATCCACGGCCATGGCGCCAGCCACGTGGCGGCAGCCAGGGCGCTCGCCGCGACCGGCGCGATCCACCTCGTCGGCCTCGTCGACCGGACCTTCACCGAGGAGGACCGCGCCACCGGGGACGCGCCGCTCCGCGGTTCACTCGAGGAGTGCTTCGCCGCCGGGCGGGTGGACGTGGTCATCCTCTCGACCCCGATCCACACGCACCTGGATCTCGCCGTCACCGCGCTCGAGCACGGCGCCGACGTCCTGCTCGAGAAGCCGCCGGTGACCTCGAACGACGAACTCGACCGGTTGGAGGCCACCGCCGCCCGGACCGGCGGGCTCGTGCAGGTCGGGTTCCAGAGTCTCGGATCACATGCGATCGGCGAGATCGCGGTCATCGTCGGCAGCGGGGAGATCGGGGCCGTGACAGCGCTCGAGGCGAGGGGCACCTGGGTCCGCACCGTCGGGTACTGGACGCGTGCCGCATGGTCGGGCAGGCGCTCGCTCGACGGTGTGCCCGTCGTGGACGGTGTCGTCACCAACCCCCTCGCTCACGCGGTCCAGACCATGCTGCGGCTCGGCGGTGCGACCGACCGCGCGGCGATCGCCACCATCGACCTCGACCAGTACCGGGCCAACGACATCGAGGCCGACGACACCTCGGTCGTCCGCATCACCCCACAGCGCGGTCCGGTCATGACGGCGGCGCTCACCCTGTGCGCGCAGGCGACGACCGACCCGGTGGTCACGGTGCACGGGGAGCTCGGCTCGATCCGGTTCCACTACACGCGCGACGAGGTCGAGGTGGTCGTCGACGGCGTCACCCGGCGACGCTGGACCACAGGCCGGACCGAGCTGCTCCCCGACCTCCTCCGCGCGCGCGAGGCGGTCCGGGCGGGTCAGGACGCCGCACTCGTCAGCTCCCTGGCCGACGCGTCCGCCTTCACCGCCGTCCTCGACGCGGTCCGATCGGCCCCAGCGCCGCACCCCATCCCCGCTGATCTCGTCGAGTGGTTCGGGACGGGCGACGAGCGCCGCCCGGTGATCCCGAGGATCGAGGAGCTCGTCGCCGAAGCGGCCGCCACCGGCAGCACCTTCGCCGAACTCGAGGCCGATTGGGCCCGGCGATGAACGACGAGCGACCCGGGCCGGACGAGGACGACCGCCGGCGCAAGCACGCCCGGCTCGTGTCGCTCCTGGAGGCCCGCGGAGCAGGCACGATCGTGCTGCGGTCCGCCGCCGCGGTCAGCTGGTACCTCGACGGCTCGCGCGTCCATGTGAGTCTCGCGGCCGACCCGATCGTCGCGGTCGTGGTCTCGCCGGGCGACGCGTGGCTCGTCGCGACCTCCAACGAGGTGGACCGGCTGCAGGCCGAGGAGCTGCCCGACATCCGCGTTCGGACGGTGCCGTGGCACACGCCGATCGACACGGTGCTGCCGAGCGGGGACGGGGTGCTGCAGGAGTCCGACGTCGCCGCCGAGCTTCGGGCGGCGCGTGCGTCGCTCCTCCCTGCCGAACTCTCGCGGTTCCGTTCGCTCGGGCGGGCGACGACGTCGGCGCTCGAGACGCTCGTCGACGAGGTCGCTCCTGCCTGGACGGAACGCGAGGTCGCGGCTGACCTCGCCGGGCGCCTCGTCGCGGCCGGGATCGACCCACTCGTCCTCCTCGTCGCCGGGGAGCACAGACTCGCCCATCGGCACCCGCTACCGACCGAGGGGCGACTCGGTTCCCGGGCCATGGTCGTCGCCTGCGGCCGCCGCGACGGGCTCATCGTGAACCTCACGCGGTGGTTCGACGAGGGCGGCACCCCGGCCGAGCCGTTCGCCACCGGCATGCAGCGCATCCGGGCCGTCGAACGTGCCTATCTCGACGCCACTGTTCCGGGTGCCTCGCTCGCCGACATCCTCCGGACGGGGAGTGCCGCTTACGCCGAGCAGGGCTTCGACGTCGAGGAGTGGACGAAACACCATCAGGGCGGTGCGGCCGGCTACGCGGGACGCGATCCGCGCGCCACGCCTGAGGCGAGCGATGTAGTCCAGCCCTGGCAGGCCTTCGCCTGGAACCCGACCGCACCCGGCGTGAAGGTCGAGGACACCGTCGTGGTCACGCCGGACGGTGTCGAGGTGCTGACGACGAGCTCGGCCTCGACCCACCAGATCCCGTCCACCGTGGGAGGCTGAAGACATGACCCAGCACATCGTCATCGCACCGGACTCGTTCAAGGGCACGGCGACCGCCGCGGAGGTCGCCGAGGCGATCGCCGACGGGTGGCGGACCGTCCGGCCGGATGACCTCCTGCAGTCGCTTCCCATGGCCGACGGCGGTGAGGGCACGCTCGACGCATTCGCGGCCGCCGTGCCGGGTGCGCGTCGGCACCCGATCACGGTCACCGGCCCGGTCGGCGACGCGGTGGACGCTGAATGGCTCGAGTTGCCCGACGGCTCCGCGGTCGTGGAACTGGCGCAGACGAGCGGGCTGACCCTCCTCGACCCCCTACAGCCGTTCGCGGCGCACACCGTCGGCTTCGGCGAGGCCATCGCAGCCGCGCTCGATCACGGTGCGCGACGACTGCTGCTCGCGATCGGCGGAAGCTCCAGCACGGACGGTGGAGCCGGACTCCTGTCCGCGCTGGGCGCCCGGTTGATCGACGCCGACGGCGGTTCGACGGCGCACGGCAATGCGGGGCTGGCGACCCTGGACCGGATCGACACCACCGGCCTCCGTGCGCTGCCGGCCGACGGTGCGGTCATCCTCAGCGACGTGACCAACCCACTGCTCGGCGACCGCGGTGCCGCAGCGGTGTTCGGACCGCAGAAGGGGGCAGACGCCACGGACGTCACCGTCCTCGACGCGAACCTCGCGCGGTTCGCGCGTCGAGCCCAGGACGCCTTCGGCCAGGACCTCGCTGACGCGGCAGCGGTCGAACCCGGCGCCGGTGCCGCGGGCGGTGCGGGCTTCGGCCTCCTCGTGTGGGGCGCCACCGCCACCTCGGGCGCGGGTGGTGTCGGTGAGGCGATCGCCCTCACGGAAGCGGCCGCCGCGGCGTCGATCGTGATCACGGGCGAGGGCCGCTTCGACGACCAGACGGCCGACGGCAAGGTCGCATCCTGGGTCGCGGGGCTCGCGGCGGACCGGACCATGCTCGTCGCCGGAGCGATCCAGGCGCCCACCGAGGGGATCTTCCTCGCGGCGGCCTCGCTCACGGAGCTCGCCGGCGGCGTCGAGGCGGCGATGGCCGAACCGCTCGTCCACCTGCGTGCGGCAGGGGCGGCACTGGCCACCCAGTACCGCCCCTGATCACGTCACCCGGCGGTGACGTACGTCAAGCGGTGACGTCGATGAGGACCTTCCCGACCGTGTCGTCCTCGACGGCGGCGTGGGCCGCAGCCGTCTCGGCGAGCGGGAACACCGTGAGCGCCAGACCGTGGTCTTCGCCGACGTGGAGCGCGCCGTCCTCGATCGCGGCGGTGATGTCCTCGGCGGCCGCGTCGAGCGCGGCATCGCCGACCGTGTAGAGCAGCATGAACTGGAGCCGCGTGTTGAGCCCCATGTGCGGACGGATGTCGAGCGTGATCGAGTCACCGCCGTTGTTGGCGTAGCTGACGACCGTGCCACGCGGGGCGAGGACCGCCTGGTCGAGGGGGAGGTTCTGCGCGATCGCGACCTCCACGACGAGATCGACGCCGTCGGGTGCCACGTCGTGGATCGCCGCGGCGGTGTCGCCCTCGCGGTAGTTGACGACGTGGTGCGCTCCCGCGGCGGTCGCGAGGCGGGCCTTCTCGTCGCTGCTGATGGTGCTGATGACCGTCGCGCCCGCCCAGCGCGCGAGCTGGATCGCGGCGTTGCCGACGGCGCCGGCGCCACCCTGGACGAGGACCGTCCGACCGTCGAGGGCACCGGGGGTGAGGCGGGTCGGACCATCCTGCGCGACGGTGAGTGCACGGTGCGCGGTCATCGCGGGGACACCGAGGCTGGCGCCGAGTTCGAAGGACGCGGCGTCGGGCAGGGGGACCACACGGGAGGCGGACTGGACCGTGAACTCCTGGGCCGTGCCCAGCGGGCTCTCGTGTGCAGCGAGGTACACCCAGACGCGGTCGCCGACGGCGAAGGTGGTCGTGGTCGCCGCGTCGCCGGCAGCGGGGCCGACCGCGTCGATGACGCCGGCGCCGTCGAGGTTCGGGACGACCTCGGGGAAGGGCATGCCACCCGAGGGGCCGCCGCCGCGCCTGGTCTTCCAGTCGGTCGGGTTGACGCCGGAGAACGCGAGCTTGACGCGGACCTCGCCGGGGCCGGGCTCGGGGAGCTCGCGCTCGACGAGGTGGAGGACGGACGGGTCACCGTTGGTGGAGTAGACGATCGATCGCATACCGTCGCCAACGTCTCCGCCCCGCGGAAGATTCCGTGGTGGCACTTCGACAGGCTCAGTGACCGGTGGGGGTCGGCTCGGTGACCGGCGGAGGTCGGCCCCGGGACCGGTGGAGGTCGCCTCGGGAACCGCCTCAGGCTCGGGCGGCGTACTGCTCCCGGGCGATCCCGGACGCGTCGGCGGCGACCGCCTGAACCGCACCGTCGCCGGCCCCCACCGCAGTCCACACCGGACGGGTCCCGCTGAGCGCCCAGGCCGCCTGCACCGCTGCGCCGTCGGCGACGTACTCCCCGGGTGCCGGCACGACGACCGGCACGTCGAAGACCTCGCGCGCGATCGCCTGCACCGCCGGGTTCTGCGCCGCTCCGCCGATGAGGAGGACCCGTTCCGCCGTGACACCCTGCGCGAGCACCGCGTCGAGACCGTCGGCGAGTCCGCAGAGCAGCCCCTCGATCGCCGCCCGGGCGAGCCCCTCCCGCGTCGTCGACTCCAGGGTCATGCCGAAGAGGGTCGCCGTGGCGTCCGGCCGGTTCGGGGTGCGCTCACCCTCGAAGTACGGCTGGAGCACGAGACCGCGCGCCCCGGCCGGGGCCTCGAGCGCGAGTCGACCGAGTTCCGCGTGGTCGACGCCGAGTAGCGCGGCCACCGCGTCGAGGATCCGGGCGGCGTTGAGCGTCGCGATGAGCGGCAGGAACGCGCCGTCGGCCGAGGCGAACCCGGCGACGGTGCCCGAGCTGTCGCGGACCACGGCCGGCGTCACGGCGAACACCGTCCCGCTCGTCCCGATCGACACGACGACGTCGCCGGCCGTCGCCCCGAGCCCGAGGGCGGCTCCGGCGTTGTCACCGGCGCCCGCCCCGATGACGGTGCCCGGCCCGATGAGGCCACCGTCGACACCGGTCCCGGCCGACTCCTCCGGCGCGAGCACGCGCGGGAGGATCGCATCGTGGCCGAGCGCTGCCATGAGCAGCTCGCGGTCGTACTCGCCGTCGGCGGGGGACCAGTACCCGGTGCCGGAGGCGTCGGATCGGTCGGTCGTCAGTTCGGCGAGGTCCGCGCCGAGTGGGCTCTCGTCGGTTGGGCCGAAGCCGCGCAGACGCCAGCTCAGCCAGTCGTGGGGGAGCGCGACGGCGGCGACCTCGGCGGCGTTCGCGGGTTCGGCGTCGCGCAGCCAGCGCAGCTTCGTGATCGTGAAGGAGGCGACGGGGACGCACCCGGTCCGCTGGGCGAGTTCCGCAGCGCCGAACTCCGTGATGAGGTCCGTCGCGGCCTGCGCGCTCCGGGTGTCGTTCCAGAGGAGTGCCGGACGGATGACGCGTCCGTCGACGTCGAGCGCGACCATGCCGTGCTGCTGGGCCGCGACCGACACCGCGGCGACATCTGCCAATCCGCCTGCGGCGGAGGCCGCCTCCTGCAGCGCCTGCCACCACGCGGCCGGGTCGACCTCGGTGCCTGCGGGGTGCGCCGCGCGTCCTTCGCGGACGAGTGCTCCCGTCTCGGCGTCGCGGATGACGACCTTGCAGCTCTGGGTGGACGAATCGATGCCGGCGACGAGCGTCATCGCTCTCCCTGTTCTCGGTGGTGGGCGGTCGGGTGACCGCCGGGTCTGCTGTGGGGGTGGAACGCGGAACGGCGTTCCGCCCCCGATCCTCTCGGATCAGGAGACGGAACGCCAGGTTCGCGGGTGTCGGTCAGCGCGCGCCCATGAGGTGGTCGACGGCCAGCTGCTGCAGGCGGACGAACCCGAAGCCCTTGCCGCCGAAGTAGGCGTCGGCGTCGAAGTCCTCGTACGACGAGCGGTCGGCGAGCAGCTGCTCGACGGTCTCGCCGGGGTTGAGCGTCGGCTCGCGCAGCTCGGGCACGCGGGCGGCGGCCAGCGCCTCCTGCACCTCGGGGTCGGCGCGGAACGCCTCGGCGCGTTCCTTGAGCAGCAGGTACATGCGCATGTTGGCGGCTGCGGAGTCCCACACGCCGGTGATGTCCTCGGTGCGGCTCGGCTTGTAGTCGAAGTGACGCGGGCCGTCGTACGCGGGGCCGCCGTTCACGCCACCGTGCTCGAGGAGGTCGACGAGCGAGAACGCGTTCTGCAGGTCGCCGTGACCGAAGACGAGGTCCTGGTCGTACTTGATGCCCCGCTGGCCGTTGAGGTCGATGTGGTAGAGCTTGCCCTGATAGAGCGCCTGGGCGATACCGGCCGTGAAGTTCAGGCCCGCCATCTGCTCGTGGCCGACCTCGGGGTTGATGCCGACGAGCTCCGGGCGCTCGAGGGTCTCGATGAACGCCATCGCGTGGCCGAGTGTCGGGAGCAGGATGTCGCCGCGGGGCTCGTTGGGCTTCGGCTCGATCGCGAAGCGGATGTCGTAGCCCTTGTCGGTCACGTAGTCGCCGAGGAAGTTGACGGCCTCGCGGTAGCGCTCGAGGGCCGCCTGCACGTCCTTCGCGGAGTCGTACTCGGCGCCCTCGCGGCCGCCCCACATGACGAAGGTCTTGGCACCGAGCTCGGCGGCGAGGTCGAGGTTGCGGAGCACCTTGCGGAGGGCGAAGCGACGGACGGCGCGGTCGTTGGAGGTGAAGCCGCCGTCCTTGAACACGGGCGCGCTGAACAGGTTGGTGGTCACCATCGGCACGATGACGCCGGTGTCGGCGAGGGCCTGCTTGAGGCGGTCGATCTGCTTCTGGCGTTCGGCGTCGGTCGAGCCGAAGGCGAAGAGGTCGTCGTCGTGGAAGGTGAGGCCGTAGGCGCCGAGGTCGTTCAGGCGGGTGACGGCCTCGACCACGTCGAGGTCGGGGCGGGTGGGGCCGCCGAACGGGTCGGTCCCGTTGTAGCCGATCGTCCAGAGGCCGAAGGAGAACCGATCGGCTTTGGTGGGGGTGAGGCTCATGCGTGCAGTCCTTCAACGTCGTTGGTGAGTGGATGATTTGTTGTTAACCACAACTTATAACCGAGAGTAGCAGATCGTCGGCCTCGCGTCACCGGTCGAAGGTCGCGAAATATTTCGTTAGCATGGGCAGAACTTCTCGCTGGAGAGACGGCCGCCCGGCCAGACGGAGCGGGATCGGAGGACTCGGATGAGCGACGACCTCGCGGTGCAGACCGCTGGACCCGGTGCCGGTGGCGGGCGCGCGACCCTGTCGCGCATCGCCAGGGAGGCCTCCGTGTCGGTGTCGACCGCCTCGAAGGTGCTCAACGGGCGGCCGGGGGTGTCGCCGGACACCCGGGAGATCGTCGAACGGCTGCTGGACCGCCACGGGTACAGTCGCCGCGGTGCCGAGCTCGCGCAGGGCTCGCTCATCGAGCTCGTCTTCGAGTACATCGACAGCTCGTGGTCGCTCGAGATCATCCGCGGTGTCGAGAAGGTCGCGCGCCAGCACGGCATGAGCGTCACCCTCACCGAGACGGGCGCTCGGCGTTCGACCGGCGAGGGTTGGGTCGAGAGCATCATCTCGCGGAAGCCCGTCGGGGTCATCCTCGTGTTCTCGGACATCGACCCGGCGTACCGGCGCCAGCTCCACACGCGCAACATCCCGGTCGTCGTGGTCGACCCGGCGGGGGACCCGGGCCCGGAGGTCGCCGCCATCGGCTCCACGAACTGGTCCGGTGGGATGGCCGCGACGCGCCACCTCATCGAGCTCGGTCACCGCAGGATCGGCTTGATCTCGGGCCCGCAGGACCTCATGTGCTCGCGGGCGCGGGTCTCCGGCTACCGGTCCGCGCTCGAGGAGGCCGGGATCCCGCTCGACGAGACGATCCTGCGCCGCGGGGAGTTCATCCCGGAGGCGGGGCGCGTCCTTGCGCTCGAACTGCTGCAGCTCGAGGACCGACCGACCGCGATCTTCGCCGGCAACGACATGCAGGCGTTCGGTGTCTACGAGGCGGCGCGCTCACTCGGGATCTCGATCCCGGAGCAGCTGTCGGTCGTGGGGTACGACGACGTCCCGCCGGCCAAGTGGGTCGGCCCGGCTCTCACGACCATCCGGCAGCCGCTCATCGAGATGGCCGAGGAGGCGACCCGCCTGGTGCTGAAGCTCCGCTCCGAGACGGTCGACAACATCCGCCTCGACCTCGCCACCTCCCTCGTCGTCCGGGGTTCGACCGCTGCCCCGCCCGCCCCCTAGCCCGCGAACTGTCACTCGCCGCTCGTCCCGGCGGTCGGGACTGTGCCGGAGCGACAGTTCGCGGGTATGGGTGGGAAGGGCTGGTGGGCGATGGGTGCGAAAAGTTTCCAATAGGTGATGGGGAAGTTGCGGGGAATCGTGCGGCGGGGCTAGCTTCAGGGCACCGCAGCGAAGCGATCCGGAACCCCGGGGCCGCAGCTGCGCGAGCAGCTCGGGAGCGTTGCACATGGAGGGAAGCGGACGGCCGGAACTCCGGGTCGCGATGATCGGATACGGCTTCATGGGAGCCGCACACTCGCAGGCCTGGCGCACCGCACCGCGCTTCTTCGACCTCGACGCGGAACCGGTCATGGCCACGATCGTCGGCCGCAACGCCGAAGCACTCGAAGCGGCCCGCGTGAAGTTCGGCTGGGAGTCGGCCTCGACCGACTGGCGGAGCGTCATCGCCGACCCGTCCATCGACATCGTCGACGTCTGCACGCCCGGCTCGTCGCACGTCGAGATCGCGATCGCCGCCCTCGAAGCCGGCAAGCACGTCCTCTGCGAGAAGCCGCTCGCCAACAGCGTCGAGGAGGCGGAGCTGATGGTCGCCGCGGCCGAGGCGGCGAGGGCCCGCGGCGTCCGCTCCATGGTCGGCTTCAGCTACCGTCGTGTGCCCGCCATCGGCTACGCCCGCCAGCTCATCGCGGAGGGCGCGCTCGGCGACGTCCGCCAGATCCGCGCGCTCTACCTCCAGGACTGGCTGAGCGACGCGGAGGGCCCGATGACGTGGCGCCTCGACAAGGATCAGGCCGGCTCCGGCTCGCTCGGTGACATCGGCGCGCACGCCATCGACCTCGTGCAGCACCTGACCGGCGCCCGACTCGACACCGTCAGCGGGACGCTCGCCACCTTCGTCACCGAGCGACCGCTCCTCGGTGAGACCGTCGGCCTGAGCGGGACCGCCTCGGAGGAACGCGGCGCGGTCACCGTCGACGACGCCGCCTGGTTCACCGCGAAGCTCACGGGCGGACTCGCGGACGGCGCGATCGGTGCCTTCGAGGCCACCCGCTACGCGACCGGCCGGAAGAACGCGCTCCGCATCGAGCTGAGCGGCTCCCGCGGAGCCATCGCCTTCGACCTCGAGCGGATGAACGAGCTGGAGGTGTACGACGCCACCGCTCCTGCCGGCAAGCAGGGCTTCACGCGCATCGTCGTCACCGAGCCGGAGCACCCGTACATGGCCGCCTGGTGGCCGACCGGCCACGGCATCGGCTACGAGCACCCGTTCTCGCACCAGGTGCGCGACCTCGTCCAGGCCATCACCGCCGGCACCGATCCCGAGCCGTCCTTCGCCGACGGGCTGCAGGTCCAGCGGGTCCTGCGAGCCGTCGAGTCGAGCGCCGCGAACGGCAGCGCCTGGACACCCACCGACTGATCCGTCCCCATCGCACCATCAGCAGCAGCACCCACCAAGGAGAGAACGCAATGACGCTTCGTACTTCATCCCGCCGTCGGACCCGACTGGCCGCAGTCGCCCTCGGCGTCTCGGCCCTCATGCTCGGCGCGACCGCCTGCTCCAGCGGCGGCGGTGCCCCGAGTGGCAGTGCCACCCTCTGGGGCCTCACCGGCACCGACGAGGACACCGTCCTCGGCCCGTCGCTCAAGGAGTGGAACGCCGCCAACGCCGATGGCCAGATCGCCGCGACCTACTTCCAGAACGACGCCTACAAGACCAAGATCCGCACGGCCGTCGGCGCGGGCAGCGCTCCGACCATCATCTACAGCTGGGCGGGCGGCACCCTGAACTCCTATGTGGACGCCGGCAAGGTCGCCGACATCACCTCGGAGACCGCGGACGCGAAGGGCAAGTTCCTCGAGTCCGTCTGGAACCAGGGCGTCATCGACGACAAGGTCTACGCGGTGCCGATGAACGCCACCACGCCGATCATGTTCTACTACAACAAGGACGTCCTGAAGGCCGCCGGGGTCGAGGTCCCGACGAACTTCGACGAGATCGTCGACGCCATCCCCAAGCTCAAGGCCGCAGGCGTGGCCCCGTTCTCGCTCGCCGGTGCCTCCAAGTGGCCGTCGCTCATGTGGGAGGAGTACCTCGTCGACCGCGTCGCCGGACCCGAGGCCTTCAACAAGATCATGGCTGGCGAGGCCGACGCGTGGAGCGACCCCGGCATCATCGAGGCGAACGAGAAGATCCAGGAGCTCGTGAAGGCCGGCGCGTTCGTCGACGGCTACGCCTCGGTCACCGCCGACAGCAACGCCGACGTGGCCCTGCTCTACACGGGCAAGGCCGCGATGATGCTCCAGGGCGCCTGGGTCATGACGACCTTCAAGCAGCAGGCGGCCGAGTTCGCCGAGAAGGGGCTCGGTTACACGACCTTCCCCGCTGTCACCGGTGGCAAGGGCGACCCGTCGAACATCGTCGGCAACCCGTCCGGGTACTTCTCCATCTCCGCCTCGGCGACGAAGGAGCAGAAGGCCAGCGCGCTGAAGTACCTCACCGAGGGTGTGTTCGACAAGGGTTACATCGACCGCATGGTGAAGGCCGGCCAGGTGCCGCCCATCACCGACATCGACTCGGAGATCGCGGACGCCGGCGGCGACTTCGGCACGACCGTCTACGACCTGACGAAGAACGCCAAGAACTTCCAGATGTCGTGGGACCAGGCGCTCCCGCCGGCACAGGCGACCGCGCTGCTGACGAACCTCGACCAGCTGTTCAACCTGCAGATCACCCCGCAGGAGTTCTCCGACAACATGAACAAGACGATCGGACAGTGATCTCCCGATGACCGTCACCCGTCCATTGAACGGGGCCCGAGGGGCCGGTGCGGCAGCGATGCGCCGCCGCACCGGCCCCAGTGGCTGGATGGTCGCGCCGGCGCTGGGCTTCTTCCTCGTCTTCGCGATCATCCCGCTCATCGTCGCCCTGTACCTGAGCTTCACCCGCTGGGACGCGATCACCGACCCCGCGTGGGTCGGCCTCGACAACTGGGCCTCGGTCCTCGTCGACCCGGTCGCGATCGACGCGCTCGTCCTCACCCTCAAGGTCATCGTGATCTCCTGGATCGTCCAGACACCGATCAGCCTGCTGCTCGGGACCTGGACCGCCGGCAAGCAGCGCAACCGGGCCGTCCTCGGCGCGATCTTCTTCCTGCCACTCCTGCTGTCGTCGGCGGCGACGGCCATCGCGTTCAAGGCGATCCTCGACCCGAACTTCGGCCTGTCGGCGTCGCTCGGCATCCCGTTCCTCAAGCAGGACTGGCTCGGCAACCAGCAGCTCGTGCTCTTCGTCGTGATCTTCATCATCGCGTGGCAGTTCGTGCCCTTCCACACGCTCCTGTTCCAGGGTGGCGTGCGGCAGATCCCGGCGTCCCTCTACGAGGCCGCCGAGATCGACGGTGCGGGGACGGTCAAGCAGTTCTTCCACATCACGCTCCCGCAGCTGCGGTACACGCTCGTGACGTCGTCCACGCTCATGATCATCGGTTCGCTCACCTACTTCGACGTGATCTTCGTGCTCACCGGCGGCGTTCCGAGCGCGGGCACCCGCATCCTCCCGATCCTCATGTACGTGACGGGCTTCTCCGCGAGCCAGTTCGGGCAGGCGAGCGTCATGGCGATCATCCTGGCCGTCATCGGTCTCGCCATCGCCCTGCTGCTCACCAAACTGAGCGGCTTCGCCAAGATGGACAGTCAGCAGGAGGGCCTCTGATGTCAGCGACCAACCCACTCACGAAGCCCGGTGCGCTCCCGACCGGGAGCCTCGACACGGTCAGCGTCTCGACCGCCGGGTCCAAGCGCGGACGCCCGGCCGAGCACGAGACGCGAGGCAGGCGCCCCCGCGGTGCCCGCCGAAAGCCGAACATCATCGGCGGGATCGGCGCATGGATCTGGCTGCTCATCATCGTGCTGCCGATCTACTACATCGTCATCACGAGCGTGCGCCCGCAGGCCGGGTTCTTCTCGAGCAACCAGCTCATCCCGCCCACCGACCCGACCCTCGACGGCTACGCCCTCGTCCTGCAGAGCGACTTCTTCCTCTATCTCGGCAACAGCGTCGTCATCACCGTCGCGAGCGTCGCCGTCACCGTGTTCGTCTGCCTCATGGCCGCGTACGCGATCGTGCGCACCAACTCCCGGTTCACGCGGGGAGCGTTCTCGTTCTTCCTGCTCGGCCTCGCGATCCCGCTGCAGGCGACGATCATCCCGCTGTTCTACATGCTCAGCAAGGCGGGACTCTACGACACCCTCCTGGCGCTGATCCTGCCGTCGATCGGCTTCGCGGTGCCCGTGACCGTGCTCATCCTGTCGAACTTCATCCGCGACATCCCCAAAGAGCTGTTCGAGTCGATGACGGTCGACGGCGCGTCGAGCTGGCGGACCCTCGTCTCGCTCGTCCTCCCGCTCGCCCGGCCGGCGATCGTCACGGTCGCGCTCTACAACGCGCTCAACGTGTGGAACGGCTTCCTGTTCCCGCTCGTGCTCACGCAGTCGCCGAGCAACCGGGTGCTGCCGTTGTCGCTGTGGACGTTCCAGGGCTCGTTCAGCGTGAACGTGCCGGCCGTGCTCGCCGCCGTGGTGCTGTCGACCCTGCCGATCTTCATCCTGTACCTGTTCGGCCGACGCCAGTTGATCAGTGGCATGACCGCCGGCTTCAGCAAGTAGTGCCGGTCGCGAGTCGACCGGAGACCGAACCACCCCCTGAGAGGAACACATGACTGACAAGCAGGCGCTCGTGGTGCGAGGCGGCTGGGACGGGCACATGCCCGTCGAGACGACCGCGGCCTTCATCCCCTTCCTGGAGGCGAGCGGGTTCACCGTCCGCGTCGAGGACGGGACCACCGTCTACACGGACACCGACTACCTCGACACGGTCGACCTCATCGTGCAGATCAACACGATGAACACCATCGAGCCGGAGGAGTTCGCCGGCCTGCAACGCGCCGTCCTGAACGGGACGGGTATGGCCGGTTGGCACGGCGGGATCGCGGACTCGTACCGCAACAACGCCGACTACCTCCACATGATCGGTGGCCAGTTCGCGCACCACGCCGGCAAGGACCCGGCCGAGCGGACGGGGGAGCAGTCCGACAACTACATCCCCTACACCGTCCACATCACCGAGTACGGCCGGACGCACCCCATCACCGAGGGGATCGAGGACTTCGACCTCGTCACCGAGCAGTACTGGGTGCTGAGCGACGAGTACAACGACGTCCTCGCGACGACGACGCAGGAGGTGCGGCCCTGGGACGCGTGGAACCGTCCCGTCACGGCGCCCGCCATCTGGACCCGCCAGTGGGGGAAGGGCAGGATCTTCGTGTCCGCGCCCGGCCACCGCATCGAGATCGTCGAAGACCCGAACGTCCGCACCATCATCGAAAGGGGCCTGCTGTGGGCAGCGCGCTGAACGGGCCATTGGAGAGCACCGGAGGGTCCGTCCTCCGGGTCGGCGTCATCGGCGTCGGCAACATCTCGAAGCAGTACTTCGCCGAGTTCCCGAAGCTGCCGAACCTCGAGCTCGTCGTCGTCGCGGACCTCGACCTCGCCCGCGCCGCGGAGGTCGCCGCCGAACAGGGCGTGCGGTCGTCGAGCGTCGACGAACTGCTCGCCGACCCCGAGGTCGACGTCGTCCTGAACCTCACCATCCCGGCCGCGCACGCCGAGGTGGCGCTCCGGGCCCTCGAGGCCGGCAAGCACGTCTACGGGGAGAAGCCCCTCGCGCTGTCGACCGCCGAGGCGCGACCGGTGCTCGAGCTCGCGGCGGCGAAGGGCCTCCGCGTCGGCAGCGCGCCGGACACCGTCCTCGGGTCCGGGGTCCAGACGGCGCTCGCCGTGCTCGACAGCGGCGCCATCGGTCGGCCGATCGCCGCAGCCGTCGCCTGGAGCGCCCCGGGACATGAGCTGTGGCACCCGGCCCCCGCGTTCTACTACCAGCCGGGTGGCGGACCGCTCCTCGACATGGGGCCGTACTACCTGACGAGCCTCGTGTCGTTCTTCGGTCCCGTCGTGCGGGTGTCGGGCGCGGTCGCGCGGTCGGATCGTGAGCGGTCGGTCGCGACCGGAGCGCTGGCCGGGACGCCGATCCCGGTGCACGAGGAGGTCGACACGCACGTCACCGCGATCCTCGAGCACGCGAACGGGGTGGTCTCGACCGTGACGGTCTCGTTCGAGGTGTGGGCGAGCCGCGCGCCGCTCTTCGAGGTCTACGGGACGGGCGGGACGGTCGCCGTGCCCGACCCGAACCGGTTCTCGGACCCGGTGGAGATCGCGACGGCCGACGACCGCACCTGGCGTGCCGTCCCCGACAGCGCCGGCTTCGTCGACGCCGGGCGCGGGGTGGGCCTGTCGGACCTGGCCGAGGCGATCGAACAGGACCGACCGCATCGGGCATCGGGTGACCTCGCGTTCCACGTGTTGGAGATCATGGAGGCGATCATCGTCGCCGGTCGTGAGCACCGCGTCGTGGAACTGACGAGCACCGTCCCCCGCCCGGCGCCGGTGCTGCAGCCCGCCTCCGTCGCCTGAGTTCCTCCCCTTCCCCCTGCCCGCGAACTGTCACTCGGCGCTGGTCCGGACGGCTGGAACTGTGTCGGAGTGACAGTTCGCGGGCACGGGAGGGGACCGGATGGTGTGCGAGGATGGGCTGATCCGAGCACACATTTGGGGGAATGATGTCGTTCACACGAGCACACCGACGTCCGGTCGGCACCGTCCTGGCGATCGCAGCAGCACTCGCATTGGCCGGATGCTCGGGCGGCGCGGGAGCATCGACGCCCGCACCGACCGAGACCGTCACCACGACGGCCACGCCGACACCGACGCCGACGCCGACGCCGACATCCACCGGTCCCGACCTCGCCGATCCCGCGTCCTGGATCGTGTCGTTCACCGGGCTCGGCCCGATCGAGGTCGGTGCGCCGATGGAAGGCACGGCGTCGTTCATGACCGCCTTCACCGTCGCGATGCAGGAGGCGTGCCCGTGGGTGACCGCCTACGCCGCCGACGGGCTGCCCTCCGTCTGGCTCCCCGATCCGCAGAGCACCGGCGTCGTGGGCCAGATCGTCCTGCAGGCGTGGGGCGGGCCTGCGGCTGCGGCGGTCGCCGCCTCACCGAAGACCGCTGAGGGCGTCGGCGTCGGATCCACCCTCGAGGAACTCCGGGCCGCCTACCCGGCGCTCACCGAGCAGCAGGGCAAGTACGCCGTCTTCTACGCCGTCACCGACGACGCCGGACACTGGATCAACTTCTCCGTGACCGACGACCTCGTCGACGGCATCGTGGTCCGCGACGAAGCGAAGATCGACAGCGAGTACTGCGGCTGATCCGCCTCAGCGGGAGACCGGGACGACCCGGACGTCCCTGAGCGCGCCGTCTTCGACCCGAGCGGTCATCATCGTGCACTCCGGTTGACGACGGCGGTCCGTCGGCGACCCGGGGTTGAGCAGACGCAGGCCGGTGGGCGAGACCGAGTCCCACGGGATGTGGCTGTGTCCGAAGACCAGGACGTCGGTGTCGGGGAAGGCCTCGTCGGCCCGTCGCTCGCGACCGGTCGCCGCCCCCGTCTCATGGACGACGGCGAACCGCAGTCCGTCGAGTTCGAAGCGCGCGACCTCGGGAAGGCGCGCGCGGAGACCTGGGCCGTCGTTGTTGCCGAAGACACCGACGAGGCGGGCAGCTCGGGTCTCGAGGGCGTCGAGGGTCGCCTCGTCGACCCAGTCACCCGCGTGGACGACGACGTCTGCTGCGTCGACGGCGGCCCAGACCGCGTCCGGCAGGACCTTCGCCCGCTTCGGCAGGTGGGTGTCGGCGAGGAGGAGCAGCGAGGTCGGCATGTTCCCACGGAAGCGGATCGCGCCGACCTCGTCAACCGGGTGGTGCTCCCGCGCCTGTCCACCGGCACGGGGGCCGGGCCGTGGACCCCCGTTCACGGACACTCCCGCAGGAGGGGCGACTAGGGTGATCCCATGCCCGCAACCGACCTTCGTTTCTCCGGGAGGATCGCCGGCTACGGCACCACGGGTGGCGTCCGCATCGTCCTCGGGCTCTGGTCCACCTCGCCGTTCGGCTCGTTCGCCGACGCGATGATCGAGGACTCCCGCGGCAAACGCCTGCTGCTCGCGCCGACCCAGGAGATCGCCGACTTCATCTCCTCCACGTACACCTTCGACGACGTCGAGATCGGCACCGTCGGCTGGACCCGCCTACCGACGGGGCTCCGCTTCGTGGGCGGTCCGCTCGACACGACCCTCCGCATCGGCGGGAGCTCTCCGCTCGGTCGTGCGCTCCGGGTCGTCCCCAAACCGGTGGCCGTGAACCCCGTCTGGCTGCAGACGATCGACCCCCTCGCCCGCGTGCTCCAACCCGGCGCCCGGACGGCGGGCTCCGCGGGCAACGGTCGACGCGAGTACTACGGCGTGACCGGCGCCCGCCGCATCACCGCCGCCACCGCGAGCTGGTCCGGTGCCGACCTCGGCACCCTCGCCCGACTCGACCCGCCCGTGCGCTTCGGCTTCGGCTCCGCGCCGGCCGACCCGCACCTCGTCGACATCGTCACCACGGTCCGCCAGCCCGCCTGAGCTGCTCGGGCGTCGCGCTGCTCACCCGCTAGCCGGTGCCGGTGCCGGTGCCGGCGTCGCAGGAGGAGATCCGCGTGGTGGCAGGACGTCACTCAGCCGAACGTCCTGCCACCGTGCCGATCTCCTGCTCCCGCGCCGCGGACCATCCAGACGTCGACCTCGTCCTCGCGTTCGAGCGTGAAGCCGTGGCGCTCGTAGAGGCGGCGGGCCGGGCTGCCCTGCAAGACGTTCAGGCGGAACGGGCGCGGGTCGCCGTCGTCGGCCAGGAGCCGTGCGAGCACTGCGGTACCGAGGCCCGCGCCCTGGTGTTCGGGCGCCAGATAGAAGTGCTCCAGCCACCGCTCGTCGGGTTCCGGGCGGAGGGCGACCAGCCCGGCCGTGATGCCCTCGACCTCGATCACCGAGGTGTGTTCCGGTCGATATCCGCCGAGGAAGCGCTGACGCACACGGGTCTCGTCGTAGCGGCCGAGGCGCTCGAGGTCGGGTCGCATGACGACGGCACGCAATTCGGCCATCCAGGTCGAGTCGTCGATGGTGGCGGGGCGGAGTGTCCAGGCGGCGGGCATCCGTCCAGTCAACCATCCGCGGCCGGAGGCGGGCGAACCGGCGTGTGCTCGGATAGGGGACACTGGAGGGATCGAGCAGAGGGTGTGCGTGTGAGCGAGTCGACAGCGGCCGGGGCGGGTCCAGCGTGCGGATCCGGCATGGGGAGCGGACTCGACTCGGTGCGCCGTCGCAACCTCGGCCGGATCGTCGAGCTCGTGCATCAGGGCGGCGTGCAGTCGCGGTCGGCGCTCACGAGGACGACCGGGCTCAACCGGTCCACGGTCGCCGCGCTCGTCACGGAACTCGCCTCGATCGGTATCGTCACGGAGTCCGTCCCGGTCGGTGGGCAGGGTGTCGGCCGGCCGTCGCCACTCGTCTCCGCCGGCCCGCGAGCCGTCGCCTTCGCAGCGAACCCGGAACTCGACGCGATCACGGTGGCGGCCGTGCGACTCGGCGGCGAGGTCCTCGAGCGCGTGCGTCGCGAGGTCGACACGACACCGACGGCGGCCGAGGCGACGGCGATCATCGCGCAACTGGTCGCGGAACTCGCCGACCGCCTGCCCGAAGAAGCTCGCGGCGGCGGTGGGATCGGGCTGGCGGTCCCCGGTCTCGTCCGGGACGCCGACGGGGTCGTCCGGCTCGCACCGCACCTCGGGTGGGTCGACGAGCCCTTGGTCGAACGGCTGCGTGCCGCGACCGGTCGTGCGGTGTTCGCGGCCAACGACGCGAGTCTCGGCGCCCGGGCGGAGCGGACCTTCGGGGCGGGCCGCGGTATCGACGACCTCGTCTACCTGAACGGTGGCGCGAGCGGTATCGGTGGTGGCATCATCGCCGGCGGCCGACCCGTCGGTGGTGCGCGCGGCTACGCGGGGGAGTTCGGCCACACCTCGGCGACGACCGCCGGCAATGCGCTCGAAGACGCCGTGCGACGCAGCGAGCTCCTTCGTGTCGCCGGTCTCGCCGCCGGGGACGACGCGGTCCTCGAAGCGGCGCTCGCCGAGGGCATCGCGGCCGATCCGGCCGGGGCGATGCGGGAGGAGGTCGTCCGGCAGGCCAGGACGCTCGGACGGGCGCTCGCCGGGACGGTGAACATCCTCGACCCCGAACTCGTCGTCCTCGGTGGTCATCTCGGGATCGTGCTCGAACTGGCGTCGGAGGAGTTGCACGATGCGGTCCGTGAGCGGGCGCTCGTCCCGCCGTTCGAGGACGTCACGATCGTTCGTGCGGAACTCGGCCAGGACCTCCTGCTCATCGGTGCCGCGGAACTCGCGTTCGATCGACTCATCGCGGACCCCGCCGCCTGGTGATCGTCGCCCTGGGGGCTGTCGGCCTGGTGGTCAGCGCGCTGCGCTGACGCGAGATGTGCTCACCCGGCGTCAGCGCGGTGCGCTGGCGCGAGATCACCCGAACAGGCGTGGGCGCGGGGCGTGGACTCGAGCGCGGGTCTCCGGAGGGGCGCGCTCACGCGTGTGACCCGCGCTCGCGTCAGCGCACCGCGCTGGCGCCACCACGACACACCACGACGACACGAGGGTCAGAAGGCCGGGCGACCCGTCGACTTCCGCACGATGAGCTCCGGCTCGATCGTTCCGCGATAGCCGACGGCGTCGACCTCGAGGTTGCCGAGCAACCGCGCGACACAACGACGCCCCAGCTCGTCGAAGTCCTGCCGCACCGTCGTGAGCGGCGGCCAGAAGTGGGGCGCTTCCGGGATGTCGTCGAACCCCACGATCGACACGTCCCGGGGCACGTCGTACCCCTCGTCGCGGATCGCGTGGATGAGACCGAGCGCCATCTGGTCGTTCGAGGAGAAGATCGCGGTGAAGTCGCGCACCCGCATGAGTTCGATCCCGGCGCGATAGCCGAAGTCGGCGGTCCAGTCACCGAGGATCGGCGCGGTCGTCGGCACGTCCTGCGCGCTCATCTCGGCGAGGAAGCCGTGCATGCGCGCCTCCGCCTCGATCCAGTCCTGCGGGCCGGCGAGGTGGTAGATGTTCCGATGCCCGAGCTCGATGAGGTGCCGCGTCGCCAAGCGTCCACCGGCGACCTGGTCGACGCCGATCGAGTGGTCGTCGAGGTCACCGCCGGACTGCACCGCGATGAACGGCACCCGTACCTGCAGCTCCTCGATCGCCCGGAACACCCGGACCTGCGGTGCGATGACCACGATGCCGTCGACCGACTGCGCGAGCAGATGCTCGACGGCGGCGACGATCGACGCGTCGGAGACGTCGGGCAGGTTGGCCGTGCTGACGAGGTACCCGGCGTCCTTGCTCGCGTTCTCGATCGCCTGGATCATGCTCGCCGGACCGTACTGCGACCGCTGGCTCGCGAGCACGCCGATCGTCCGCGACCGACTCGTCACGAGTGCCCTGGCGGCCCGGTTCGGACGGTAGTTGACCTCGTCCATGACGGCGAGGACCCGGTCGCGGGTGGAGTCGCGGATGCTCGGATGATTGTTGAGCACCCGTGAGACCGTCTGGTGGGAGACCCCGGCCAGGCGCGCGACATCGCGGATATTGGGGGCTCGCCCCCGTTCGGCGTCGTCGCTCACGGATTCCTCGGACCTCGATGTGCACGGTCACATTTCGTGCTGCACCCATTATGCACACGCGTCAGCCCCCCCCCCGACGGATCGGGTCCCCCAGGGCGCGTGGAGCCACGGAGGGGTCCGCGACGGTACCGTTGGGGGATGGATACCGAAAGCGTCGCCCGCGTCATCGAAGCCACCGACTTCTCGGGCGTCGTGCTCGTCAAGCGCGGTGACGAGACGCTCTTCGAGGCCGCCCGAGGCCTCGCCTCGAGGGAGCGCGACGAACCCATCACGCTCGACACCCGCTTCGACACGGCCTCCATCACGAAGCTCTTCACCGCCGCCGCCGTGCTCCAGCAGGTGGACGCCGGACACATCGACCTCGACGAGTCGATCCACGAGTACATCGACCTCGACGGCACCACCATCCGCCGCGACGTCCAGCTGCTCCACCTGCTCACCCACACCTCCGGCATCGCCGACGACGCCGACGAGACCGCCGGCGAGAGCTACGACGATCTCTGGGCGGAGCGCCCGGCCTCGTCGATCCGCGAGACCGCCGACCTCCTGCCGCTCTTCGCCGACAAGGAGCCGCTCGCGGCCCCCGGCGAGGAGGCGAACTACGTCAACGCGGGCTACGTGCTGCTCGGGCTCGCGCTCGAGGGGGTGACGGGGCTGCCCTACCGCCAGCTCGTCGAGCAGCAGGTGTTCGCGCTCCTCGGCATGGACCACTCGGGCTTCGTCGACCGCCGGACGGGCGAGCCCGGCCTGGCCGAGGGGGGCGACGTCGACGACGACGGCGTCTGGCACTCGAACGCCGAGGCGTTCCCACCGCTCGGCGGCCCGGACGCCGGTGCACAGTCCACCGCGGGCGACCTCATCACCTTCCTGCGCGCCGCCCGCGACGCGAAGATCCTCACCGCCGAGCTGACCGAGGAGTTCACCTCGCCGCAGGTCGAGGTCGACGAGGAGATCTCCTACGGCTTCGGCTTCGAGTTCGACGTCGACGAGGACGGCCAGGTGCGATCGATGTACCTCGACGGCGTCAACCCCGGTGCGAGCGGCATCGTGCGCACCTACTTCGGCCCGACCGCCGCCGACGCCATCGACGTCGTCGTGCTGTCGAACTCCGAGGACGGCGCCTGGGACGTCATCCGCGCGATCGACGCCGAACTCTAGGCGTCCACTGGGATCTGCCGGGCACATCCCCGGTTTCCGGCCATGCCGATCGGGGCGTAGCTGCGCCCCCGGCACGTGCTTGCACGGGCACGCTGAGAGCGCGACCATGCCCCGGCAATCGCCGGTTATGAAAATGAGACCCATCCCGACTTGACATCAGGTGGAGGTCTGGGGCTATCGTGTGACACACAATGTGAACGGTCACATTCGGAGTGACGAGGAAGTCGACGTGGGAACGAAGCGCAATGGAGCGAGCAGGTCGGCGATGAGCCGCCTCCCGATCCACGGCACCGATCGATCCGACCACAGCTCCCTCTCGGCCCGGCTCTCCGCCGGCCACCTCTCCCTGCACCCTCGCCGGCACCACGACGAGGCGCCCGCACCCGCACCCGCGAACGCCACGTAACCGACGAGCGGCCTCGATGAGCTGGACACATCGATGCCGACAGACCTGCGCATGACAATGACGTCCAAGCAACTCCCTAGGGAAGGAACCACACAGTGAAGAAGAGAATGCTCCTCGCCACGCTGGCCGCAGGCACGATGATCGTGTCGCTCGCCGGCTGCTCCGGCGGTGCAAGCGGCGGATCGGGCGGCGGCGAAGGCGACGGCAAGCTCGTCGGCGTCGCGATGCCCACCAAGAGCTCCGAGCGCTGGATCCAGGACGGCAACGCCGTCAAGGAGCAGCTGGAGAAGGAGGGCTTCAAGGTCGACCTGCAGTACGCCGAGGACGACATCCCGACCCAGGTCTCGCAGATCGAGAACATGATCACCAAGGGCGCCTCCGTCCTGATCATCGCCTCGATCGACGGCACCACGCTCACGAGCGTGCTGCAGGAGGCCAAGGACGGCGACATCCCCGTCATCGCCTACGACCGCCTGATCCGCGACAGCGAGAACGTCGACTACTACGCGTCGTTCGACAACTACAAGGTCGGCGTGCAGCAGGCCAACTCGGTCCTCAACGGCCTCGGCCTCGTCGACCTCGAGGGCAAGCCCACCGAGGGCGCACCCGCCGGTCCGTTCAACATCGAGATGTTCGCCGGCTCGCCCGACGACAACAACGCCACGTTCTTCTGGGACGGCGCTCAGGACACCCTGAAGCCGTTCATCGACGCGGGCACCCTCAAGGTCGCCAGCGGCCAGACCTCCTTCGAGCAGGCTGCAACGCTCCGCTGGGACGGTGAGACCGCGCAGAAGCGCATGGAGAACATCCTCACGTCGACCTACTCCGACGGCAGCAAGGTCAACGCGGTCCTGTCGCCCTACGACGGCATCTCGCGAGGCATCATCTCGGCGCTGACCGACGCCGGCTACTCGGTGGGCGACGGCTGGCCCGTCATCTCCGGCCAGGACGCCGAGCTCGACTCGGTCAAGGCCATCGAGTCCGGCGAGCAGTACGCGACCATCTTCAAGGACACCCGCCAGCTCGCTGCCGAGGCCGTCAAGATGGCCGTCGCCGTGCTGAACGGTGAGAAGCCCGAGGTCAACAACACCGAGGACTACGACAACGGCAAGAAGGTCGTCCCGTCCTTCCTCCTCGAGTCGCAGATCGTCGTCAAGGACAACATCAAGGAGGTCCTCGTGGACTCCGGGTACTGGACCGAAGACGAGATCAAGGGCTAGTCAGTCCTGCAACACCCCTTTCGACAGGCTCAGGGAACGGAATCACTTCCGATCCCTGAGCCTGTCGGAGGGCCCGGTTCAACGACGATCACCTGTAAGGAGACACGGTGTCAGGCGAGACCACGAGCATCCTCGAGATGCGCAACATCATCAAGACCTTCCCCGGCGTCAAGGCCCTCTCGAACGTCACGCTCGATGTGCAGCGCGGTACCGTGCACGCCATCTGCGGTGAGAACGGCGCCGGCAAGTCGACGCTCATGAAGGTGTTGTCCGGCGTCTACCCGTTCGGCACCTACGAGGGCGACATCGTCTTCGAGGGCGAGACGATGGAGTTCAAGGACATCCGCGACTCGGAGTCCAAGGGCATCGTCATCATCCACCAGGAGCTGGCCCTCAGCCCCTACCTCTCCATCGCGGAGAACATCTTCCTCAACAACGAGCTGAAGGGGCCGCTCGGCCTCATCGACTGGAACCGCACCAACCAGGAGGCGGCAGCACTGCTCGCCCGGGTCGGCCTGCGGGAGAACCCGACGACCAAGATCCTCGAGATCGGCGTCGGCAAGCAGCAGCTCGTCGAGATCGCGAAGGCCCTCTCGAAGCGCGTGAAGCTCCTCATCCTCGACGAGCCGACCGCAGCGCTGAACGACGAGGACTCCGACCACCTGCTCGACCTGATCCTGCACCTCAAGGAGCAGGGCATCACGTCGATCATCATCAGCCACAAGCTCAACGAGATCAAGAAGGTCGCCGACACCGTCACGGTCATCCGCGACGGCAAGACCATCGAGACGATCGTGAAGAACGACGTCACCGAAGAGCGCATCATCAAGGACATGGTCGGCCGCGACCTCGAGCACCGCTACCCGGACCACACGCCGAACATCGGCGAGGAGATCCTGCGCGTCGAGGACTGGACCGCCCACCACCCGCAGGACCCGACCCGCGTGATGGTGGACGCTGTCAACCTCAACGTCCGCGCCGGTGAGATCGTCGGCATCGCCGGCCTCATGGGCGCCGGCCGCACCGAGTTCGCGATGAGCCTGTTCGGTCAGTCGTACGGCAGCCGGATCAGCGGCAAGGTGTTCAAGAACGGCACCGAGATCCGCACGCGCACGGTGTCCGAGGCGATCGACAACGGCCTCGCCTACGCCACCGAGGACCGCAAGTACTACGGCCTCAACCTCATCGAGGACATCAAGCGGAACATCTCGATGGCCTCGCTGAAGAAGCTCGAACGCGGCGGACTCGTCAACGACAACGAGGAGTACAAGGTCGCCGAGGAGTACCGGAAGAGCATGAACATCAAGGCTCCGAACGTGCTCGCGAAGACCGGGAAGCTCTCGGGCGGCAACCAGCAGAAGGTCGTCCTCTCGAAGTGGATCTACTCCGACCCCGACGTCCTCATCCTCGATGAGCCCACCCGTGGGATCGACGTCGGCGCGAAGTACGAGATCTACACGATCATCAACCGCCTCGCCGCCGAGGGGAAGGGCGTCATCGTCATCTCCTCCGAGCTCCCCGAGCTCATCGGCATCTGCGACCGCATCTACGCCCTCAGCGAGGGCCGCATCACCGGCGAACTGCCGATCGAGGAAGCGAACCCCGAAGCGCTCCTCAAGCTCATGACCATGGAGAAGCCCCGCTGACGCGGGCGCGGACGGATCGAAGGAGAACCGCAATGTCCGATCTGGACACCAAACCCACCGTCCCGGCAGGCGACGGCACCGCCGCCGGCGGCCTCGTCAACCCGGCCACCAACCGCTTCACGAGCTGGCTGACCCACATCCTCAGCGACCTCGGCAAGAACGGCATCTTCATCGCCCTCCTGCTCGTCGTCGTGTTCTTCGCCGTCATCACCGACGGCATCCTGCTGCGGCCGCAGAACATCTCCAACCTGATCGTGCAGAACGGGTACATCCTCGTCCTCGCGATCGGCATGGTGATGGTCATCATCGCCGGCCACATCGACCTGTCGGTCGGTTCCGTCGCGGCCTTCGTCGGTGCGGTGTCCGGTGTGTTCGCCGTGCAGATGCAGATGCCGTGGTGGATCGCCGTCATCCTGTCGCTCGCCATCGGCGCGCTCGTCGGTGTCTGGCAGGGCTTCTGGATCGCCTACGTCGGGATCCCGGCGTTCATCGTGACCCTCGCCGGCATGCTCATCTTCCGCGGCCTCGCGCTCGTGGTCCTCGGCAACGCCAACATCGGTTCCTTCCCGGCGGAGTACCGCGCGCTCGGCAACGGCTTCCTGAACGACGTGTTCGGTGACTTCCCGATCGACCCGCTCACGCTCGGGATCGGCGTCATCGCCGTCGTCGGCCTCGTCGTGCAGCAGGTCCGCACGCGCCTCGGCCGTCAGAAGTACGGCCAGGAGACCGAGCCGTTCCCGTGGTTCGTCGCCAAGCTCGTCCTCATCATCGCGGGCATCGGCTTCTTCGTGTACGCCCTCGCCGCGTACAAGGGCATCCCGGTCACGCTCATCGTGCTGGCCGTCCTCGTGCTCGTCTACGGCATCGTCATGAACCGCTCGGTCTTCGGCCGCCACATCTACGCGATCGGCGGCAACCGTCACGCCGCGGAGCTGTCCGGCATCAAGACCCGCAAGGTCGACTTCTTCCTGTTCGTCAACATGGGCTTCCTCGCGGCGCTCGCCGGCCTCATCTTCACGGCCCGCCTGAACCTCGCCGGTCCGAAGGCCGGTGACGGCTTCGAGCTCGAGGCTATCTCCGCCGCCTTCATCGGTGGAGCCGCGGTGCAGGGTGGCGTCGGTACCATCGGCGGCGCGATCATCGGTGGTCTCATCATCGGTGTGCTGAACAACGGTATGTCGATCATCGGCCTCGGCATCGAGTGGCAGCAGGCCGTCAAGGGTCTCGTGCTGCTGCTGGCCGTCGCGTTCGACGTCTACAACAAGCGCCGCAGCGGCGGACGCTGATCCCGAGGTCCGCGACAGCGGAACCCGGATCGATCCGACGCATGGACATCCACCACGGAGGCGAGAGCACCGGCGACCTGGCCGGTGCCCTCGCCTCCGTGCGTGGGGGCGAGGCGACCGCCCCGCCCGAGTCCTCATCGGCCATGCCGGCGCTCGCCGTCCTGCGGGACGGCACGCCGCTGCTGGAGGTGCCCTTCAGCACGGTGCACGCCGTGCTCGGCCCGGTCTCCGCGCTCCGGCACCTGATCGCGCGGTTGTCCGGGACGGCTCCCGCCCCGCGCGGCGTGACCGGGTCGTCCGGTTCCGAGACGGCGCTCGTCGCCGGTCGACCGGCGCGGTTGTCGTCCCGGGCCGCATCGAGCGCCTCCGGGGTGGCCGTCGTGACGGCCGGGCAGGCCATCAGCTGGTCGCAGACCATCGGCGAGAACGTGCTGCTCGGCTCCGAGCGTGCCACGGGCCTGCGGGAGACGGTCATGCGGCTCCTCCGAGGACCGTCCGCCGACCGGACGTCCGTGGCGCAGAGCGATGCCGCGCGGATCCACCACGCTCTGCGTGTCGTCGGGCTCGACCGGTCACCCGCGGACCCCGCCGGTGCCCTGTCGGTCGTGGAGCGTCGGCTCGTGGAGCTGGCCAGGGCGGTCGCCGCGGAGGCCTCGCTCATCGTGATCGACGACAGCGGACCCGCGCTTCGAGCGGACGAGGTCGAGCGCTGGCGGCAGGCGATGGTCGAGGTGGCCCGAGTTCCTCGAACCGCCGGCCCAGCACCCGGCGTCCTGCTCGCGACCGGGGCCGTCACCGGGCTGGCGGGCGTCGCATCGACCGCGACCGTGCTGGCCGTCGGCGGTGCCCACTCACCCTCGATCCGACTGACTCCCGACAGCGGTGAACGCGAGGTGCTCGAAGCCTTGGCCGATGGTGCGCTCGCCCTCGACGCCGCAGGTCCGGCCGGGGCCCGCTCGTGGACATCGGGCACCGTGACGGTTCCTACGGATCGGGTGTCGGGCACCGGCCTCGCCGTCGAACACTGGACCGCGAGCCACCCGGCGGACCCCGAGCGGACCGTCGTCGACGACCTCTCTTTCGCCTGTGCACCGGGGGAGGTGCTCGGGCTGTTCGGTCCGCCCGACTCCGGTGCCGGGGAGGTGCTGCTGAGCATCTTCGGGCGATCGTACGGTGCACGGACCCGCGGTTCGGTCGCGCTCGACGGTGCGGCGGTCGACGTCTCGACGACGGACCTGGCGCGCGCCGCGGGGGTGCTCTACACGACCGAGCATCCGATCCGCTTCGACCTCTCCTTCCTCGGCGGAGTGCCGTCGAGTGTCTCCCCGGACGCCCTCACGAGGATGGTCAGGCTCGGTGTTGCCGACGCGCGCCGCGACTACCGGGCGACCACCGTGCCGAGCGGCCTGGTCGCCGCACTCCCCGGCGTGCACCGCGGGCCGGACGCCGACCAGTTCACCGAGTCGCTCCGGATCATCGCGGACACGGGGGCACGCGCCGTGCTGCTCGCCGAACCGTTCGGTGCGACGGGCGCCCCCGGCTCCGAGGACGGACGCCGGCGGGCTGAGCGGTGCGCCCTGATCCGATCGCTCGCGGCGTCCGGCCGGGCGGTCGTCGTCTCGAGCGAGGACCCGGCGGCGCTCGCGGCCGTCTGCGACCGGGTCGTCGCCGTCCGCGCGGGCCGGATCGTGGGGACCGTCGGCGCTGCTGACGCGCCGGATTCCGAGCCGCTCGACGCACGCGCCGTCATCGAGGCGATGGGCGGTCTCGCATGAGTCGAGTTCGCGTCGTCCTGTGCATGGCCACGGCAATATACAACGTTGTACACTGGAGTGCGGCGCTTTGATCCACCCGACCGAGCAGCCGCCCCCACCCGCTTCACCACAGCATCGCGAATCAACCGAGCACCAGATCGACGAAGGAGTCCCACCGGTGAACACCGAGCAGAACCCGGCCGCCAGCGCCCCCGAGCAGGCGACAGCCACGCACGCCGAGACCTACACGATCGGCGTCGACTTCGGCACGCTGTCCGGCCGAGCCGTCGTCGTGCGAGTGTCCGACGGCGCCGAACTCGGGTCGGCGGTGCTCGACTACCCGCACGCCGTCATGGATCGGGAGCTCGCCTCCACCGGCGCCGCGCTGCCGCCCGACTGGGCGCTGCAGGTGCCGGCCGACTACGTCGCCGTCATGCAGTCCGCCGTGCCGCGCGCCGTCGAGGCCGCCGGGATCGACCCCGCCGCCGTCATCGGCATCGGCACCGACTTCACCGCCTGCACGATGGTCCCCGTCATCGCCGACGGGACGCCGCTCAACGAGCTGCCCGAGTACGCTGACCGCCCGCACGCCTACGTGAAGCTGTGGAAACACCACTCCGCGCAGCCGCAGGCGGACCGCATCAACGAGCTCGCCGCCAAGCGGGGCGAGTCCTGGCTGCCGCGATACGGCGGGCTCATCTCGAGCGAGTGGGAGTTCGCCAAGGGCCTCCAGCTCCTCGAGGAGGATCCCGAACTCTACGAGCGCATGGACCACTGGGTCGAGGCGGCCGACTGGATCATCTGGCAGCTCACCGGCACCTACGTCCGCAACGCCTGCACCGCCGGCTACAAGGGCATCTACCAGGACGGCGCCTACCCGAGCCACGAGTTCCTCGCGGCCCTCAACCCCGCCTTCGAGCGCTTCGCCGACGACAAGGTCGCGAACGAGATCGGTGAGCTGGGCGCCGCCGCCGGCACCCTGTCGGCCGAGGCCGCTGGATGGACCGGTCTCCGCGAGGGCATCGCGGTCGCGGTCGGGAACGTCGACGCGCACGTCGCGGCACCCGCGGCGCAGGCCGTCTCGCCCGGCCAGATGGTCGCGATCATGGGCACCTCCACCTGCCACGTCATGAACGGCGACGTCCTCCGCGAGGTCCCGGGCATGTGCGGCGTCGTCGACGGCGGCATCATCGCCGGCCTCTACGGCTACGAGGCCGGGCAGTCGGGCGTCGGGGACATCTTCGCCTGGTACGTCGCGAACCAGGTCCCCGCCCGATACACCGAGGAGGCTGCGGCGCGTGGTGTCAGCATCCACGAGCACCTCACCTCCCTCATCCAGGACCAGCCGGTCGGCGCGCACGGCCTCGTCGCCCTCGACTGGCACTCGGGCAACCGCTCGGTCCTCGTCGACCACGAGCTCTCCGGCACCGTCCTCGGCCTGACGCTCACGACCCGCACCGAGGAGGTGTACCGCGCATTGTTCGAGGCGACCGCGTTCGGCACCCGGAAGATCGTCGAGACGTTCAACGCCTCGGGCGTCCCCGTCACCGAGTTCATCGTCGCCGGCGGTCTGCAGCGGAACCCCTTCCTCATGCAGACGTACTCCGACATCCTCCGCCTGCCGATCTCCATCACGGCGAGCGACCAGGGGCCTGCGCTCGGCTCGGCCATCCACGCCGCCGTCGCCGCCGGGGCCTACCCGGACGTCCCGGCCGCCAGCGCCGCGATGGGCAAGGTGAACCGCGCCGTCTACACGCCGAACGAGGCGGCGGCCGACGCGTACGACCTGCTCTACGCGGAGTACGCGACGCTGCACGACTACTTCGGTCGCGGCGCCAACGACGTCATGAAGCGCCTGAAGCGCATCCGCCGCGCCGCCCTCGGTGGCGGCGTCGACGGCCTGTCGACCGACACCGAGACCACCGCCCTCGAAGGAGCCACCGCGTGAACACCTACTCGCCCGAGATCGAGGTCGCGATCGCGCGCGTCCGGTCCGACGTCGCCAAGCTGCACGGCGAGCTCGTCCGGTACGGGCTCGTCATCTGGACCGGCGGCAACGTCTCCGGGCGGGTGCCGGGAGCCGACCTCTTCGTGATCAAGCCCTCCGGCGTCGACTACGACGACCTCGCACCCGAGAACATGATCCTCTGCGACCTCGACGGCAACGTCATCCCGGGCACGCCCGGCGCTGAGCGGTCGCCGTCGAGCGACACCGCGGCGCACGCATACGTCTACCGGCATATGCCCGAGGTCGGCGGCGTCGTCCACACCCACTCCACCTACGCGGTGGCCTGGGCGGCACGCGCCGAGCCCATCCCGTGCGTCATCACGGCGATGGCCGACGAGTTCGGCGGAGAGGTCCCGATCGGTCCGTTCTCGATCATCGGCGACGACTCGATCGGACGCGGCATCGTCGAGACGCTGACCGGTCACCGGTCGCGCGCCGTACTCATGCAGAACCACGGGCCGTTCACGATCGGGAAGGACGCCCGCGACGCCGTGAAGGCCGCGGTCATGGTCGAGGACGTCGCCCGCACCGTGCACATCTCGCGTCAGCTCGGCGAGCCGAAGCCCATGCCGACCGAGGCGATCGACGCCCTGTTCGACCGATACCAGAACGTCTACGGCCAGGCGCCGCAGGGCGCGCTCTGACCAGAACTACCTCCGGCCCCTGAGCCTGTCGAAGGGCAGGGACCGCCGCACCGAACTCCGGTCCCTGAGCTTGTCGAAGGGCCCACCCACTCAGAAAGCAGACCCACCCATGCCGAAGCCCACCACCACGCTCGACCACTACACCGTCTGGTTCCTCACCGGCAGCCAGAACCTGTACGGCGAGGAGACCCTCCGTCAGGTCGCCGAGCAGTCCCAGGCCATCGCCGCCGAGCTCGGCGCCGCCGCCGACGTCCCCGTGCGGATCGAGTGGAAGCCCGTCCTCAAGGACTCCGAGTCGATCCGTCGGGCCATGCTCGACGCGAACGCCGACGACAGCGTCATCGGTCTCGTCACCTGGATGCACACCTTCAGCCCGGCCAAGATGTGGATCGCCGGCCTCGACGCGCTGCAGAAGCCGCTGCTGCACCTCCACACGCAGGCGAACGTCGAGCTGCCGTGGTCGGAGATCGACTTCGACTTCATGAACCTCAACCAGGCGGCACACGGCGACCGCGAGTTCGGGTACATCCAGACGCGTCTCGGCGTCGCCCGCAAGACGGTCGTCGGCCACGTCTCCGACCCGCGCGTCCAGCGTGAGGTCGGCACCTGGCAGCGCGCCGCCGCCGGTTGGGCGGCCACGCACGAGCTCAAGCTCGCACGCTTCGGCGACAACATGCGGTACGTCGCCGTCACCGAGGGCGACAAGACCGAGGCCGAGCTGCGCTTCGGGGTGCAGGTCAACACCTGGAGCGTCAACGAGCTCGCCGAGGCCGTGCACGCGTCGACGGACGCCGACATCGACGCGCTCGTCGCCGAGTACGAGGAGCTGTACGACGTCGTCCCCGAGTTGCGGAAGGGTGGCGAGCGGCACGAGTCGCTCCGCTACGGCGCCGCGATCGAGCTGGGCCTGCGCTCCTTCCTCGAGGCCGGCGACTTCGCCGCGTTCACGACGAGCTTCGAGGACCTCGGCGAGCTGCGTCAGCTGCCGGGCCTCGCCGTCCAGCGCCTCATGGCCGACGGCTACGGCTTCGGCGCGGAGGGCGACTGGAAGACGGCCGTCCTCGTGCGTGCCGCGTCCGTCATGGGCGCCGGCCTCCCCGGTGGCGCCTCGCTCATGGAGGACTACACGTACCACATGGAGCCCGGCAACGAGCTCATCCTCGGGGCGCACATGCTCGAGGTCAGCCCGACGCTCTCCTCGGCTCGTGCCACCCTCGAGGTGCACCCGCTCGGCATCGGTGGCAAGGAGGACCCGGTGCGCCTGGTCTTCACGGCCGACTCCGGCCCCGCCGTGGTCGTCGCGATGAGCGACATGCGCGACCGCTTCCGGCTGACGGCGAACGTCGTCGAGGTCGTCCAGCCCATCGAGGCCCTGCCGAAGCTGCCCGTCGGGCGCGCCGTGTGGAAGCCGGCTCCGGACTTCGCGACCTCGGCCGCTGCCTGGCTCACCGCCGGCGCCGCGCACCACACCGTCATGTCGACCGCCGTCGGGGTCGAGGTCTTCGCCGACTTCGCGGAGATCGCCAAGACCGAGCTCCTCGTGATCGACGAGTCGACCACCACGCGCGACTTCCAGCGCGAGGTCCGTTGGAACAACGCGTACTACCGCCTGGCCCAGGGGTTCTAGCCTCGGGACGATCCGACCGAGACGGCCTCCTGCCCACCAGCGGGAGGCCGTCTCGCGTCGTGCTGTCGTCGATCGTGCGGTGCGACGACGGCGCTTGCTAGCCTGGGGCGACGCGCCGGGGGTGGCGCACTGAACGACGGGGGTCGACCGATGACGGATGTGTTCACGCGGACGGAGCAGCACGAACCGGGCGACCAGAGGACGGCCGAGCCGACGAGGCTCGGATGGAAGCTCGCGATCGGTGGGACCGTCCTCGTCGCCGGTGTCGGAGCGGTCCTCGCGATCGTCGCAGCGACGGGCGGGTTCACCGCCGCCGACCCGGCGGCCGCCGAGCGGGCGATGGAACGGTGCATCGCGGAGCGGGCGAGCAGCATCGTCGACGCCGGCGACCGTATCCCGGCCGAGGCCGCCGCCGAGGGATGTGCGCTCGATGCCGAGTCGGACACCTTCCTCGACGAGTACGGCGACTGACCCGTACCCGTCCGGACGGGCTAGGGGAGGAGCCCGACGACGGCGCCGACAGCGAAGAGCGCCAGCGCGCTCCACATGAGGATGTCGTCGGTACTCATACGGAGCTTGAGGCGTCGGCCGCGAGTGCTGACGCGGCCGACCATCGCGTCGGGCGCCGGTGCGACCGTCTCGGTGCTCCGTCGGTCGCCCCGGGTCTCGCGCCACCGGGCCCAGCGCTCGACACGGTCGTCCACGGCGTCGACAGCGGCGGCGATGTCCTGCCAATCGTCGACCTTCGTCGTGACGAGGTCGTCGGTGGTCACGAGGAGGAGCCAGTCGTCGACGATCTCGACGTCGAAGCCGCGCACGTGGTCGAGGAGGCGCGCCATCACGTCGGGCGTGAACAGGTAGAGCGCGTCCGCCTCGTAGCCGATCGGGCAGTAGAGGTGGAAGTGTCGGTCGAAATCGCCCTCGAGCTCCAGTCGCTGGGTGCCCACCGGGGCGCTCGCGGAGCTCATGCCGCGGCGTCGGCCGTCCTGCGCGCGGAGCACCAGGTGTGGCAGGGCGATCGGTATCCGGAGCGCGCAGTAGCCGCCGAAGGGGGCCGCGAGGTTCTTCCGGTTTCCGGTGATCTCGTAATTCGTGATCTCGATGCCGCGCGGTTGGCGGCTTCGGAGGACGCGGTGAAGGTTCAGTGCACCGCGGTTCCGCCAGGGCATGTCGCGCGGCGCCGCAACGGGGCCGACCAGGTAGTCGAATCCGTTCGCCTCGGCGAAGGCGACGAGACGGAGGTGCGTGCGTCGCATGGTCCTGCGTGACCAGACCCTGACCGTCGTCCGGACGAGGATCACGGCGACGGTGACCATGGCCAGCGCGAGCGTTCCCAATCCGAAGGCGAGTCGTGCAGCATCCGCGCCGTGTTGTGCGAGCGCCAGGACGCCGATCAGCGTGAAGAGCGGGATGCTCAGCAGTCCGCCCACCGTGCCGATCGTGGTCGTGATCCGGCGCGCCCGCCCGATGCGGTCGAGGGCGTCGGGCTGTTCGGCGACGAAGGCTCGCCATTGCTCTCGAACCTCGCGACGGGGAAGCGGCCGGGTGAGCGCACTCGTGTCGAGTGGTTCGGGGAGTGCCTGCACGTTCACCAGCCTAGTTCCGCGTCGAGGCCGGCCCTGCCCGCTCAGTCGGGGGCGTCCGTCGGGGCCTCGTATCCGACCGGCAGCTCGGGGACGGTGCTCGTGCCAGTGTGGAACGCGGTGACCGCGAGGAGTGTCGGTACCGGTGGCTCCCCGGCGCGGCCCGCCTCGTCGGTGACGTCGGGGACGAGCTCGATCGTCAGCCGGTCGGTGGTGACCGGTTCGAACACGTGCACCCTCGAGACGCCGACGGAACCGGCTTCGACGAGCGCGCGGCCGTCCGCTGTCCGGACCTCGTGGCGGTCGACGCGCTGTCCGGCTGCGAGGTCCTCGTGCAGCCGGAGGTGATCGATGGTGACCTGCCCCGCGAACGTGACGGTGACCGTCGTCCCATCGGTGGTCAGCGTTCCCGGGATCGGCTGTGCGAAGCGTCGGTCGCGCTCCGCGGCCCAGGCGGTCACCCGTTCCACATCGGCGTCGGGGAGGAGTCCGCGAGTGTCTGGTGGGAGATTGAGGAGCAGGTTCGCTCCGAGTCCGACGGACCGGTAGAAGATCGCGAGCAGATGCTCGACCGACTTCGGCTCGTCGTCCGGGTGCCAGAACCAGCCGCGGCGGATCGAGACGTCGCACTCGGGCGGCAGGTAGAGGGCCTCCTCGAACCGGCTGGTGACGACCGTGTAGTTGCTGAAGTCGGTGTGGTCGACGACGTACCGCATCGGGTCTTCGGCAAGACCGTTCTCGTTACCCACCCAGCGGATCGTCGGGGCGCCCATGTTGAACACCATCGCCTGCGGCTGGAGTCGTTCGATGATGGCGGTGATGCCGGGCCAGTCGTAGGTGTACCCCTCGGACCCGGCGCCGTCGAACCACAGCTCGACGAGCTCGCCGTAATTCGTGCACAGTTCGGTGAGCTGCCGGGCGTACACCTCGGCGTAGCGCGCCTCGTCGGCGTACTCGGGAGCGTGGCGATCCCACGGCGAGAGGTACAGCCCCAGTCCGAGGCCCGCCTCGCGACAGGCCGCTGCAAGCTCGGCCACGATGTCGCCGTGGCCGTCCTGCCACGGAGAGGATGCGACGCTGTAGTCGGTCGTCGCGGTCGGCCAGAGACAGAACCCGTCGTGATGCTTCGCGGTGAGGATGACGTATCGGGCGCCGATCGAGGCCGCCACGCGCACCCACTGCCGTACATCGAGGTCGCTCGGATCGAAGCTCGAGGCGGGCAGGGTGCCGTCGCTCCACTCCTTGCCGGCGAAGGTGTTGACGCCGAAGTGGAAGAACACGCCGAAGCCGTCCTGTTGCCAGCGCAACTGGCCCTCGGTCGGGACGGGACGGTGCTGGCGGTGGTGCGACTGTTGACTCACTTGACTCCTCCTGCTGCGACGCCTCGGTGGAACCATCGTTGCAGCACGATGAACACCACGAGGACCGGGACGACGGCGATGATGGATCCGGCCATCACGACCCTGGGGTCGAACCCGAACGACGACGCCGAGAGTCGTGCGAGTCCGAGCGAGACGGTGAACGACGACTCGCTCCGCAGGACGAGGAGCGGCCAGAGGAAGTCGTCCCAGGCGGTGATGAAGGAGTTGACGACGACGACGAGCATCGCGCCGATGGACGACGGCAGGAAGAGGGCGGTGAACCGCTGCCACTCCGAGGCTCCGTCGAGGAAGGCGGCGTCCTCGATCTCGTCGGGCACCGCCGTGAACGCGGCCCGCATGATGAGGACGTTCATCGCGGAGACAGCACCGGGGAGCCATGCGCCGACGAGGGTGTCGAGCAGGCCGAGCTCCTGGGTCATGAGGAAGAGCGACACCATGATCGACTCGAAGGGCACGACCATCGACACGATCAGCACGGTGAAGGTGACCCGCCGCCCGCGCCAGCCGCGTCGGGAGAGCATGTACCCGGCTGCGGTCGGCAACACCACCTGGGAGGCGATGGTGAGGGTGCAGACGATCGCGCTGTTCGTCAGGTAGGCGTCCATGGGGATCTGCCGGAAGATCGTGACGTAGGCGTCGAGCGTCGGCGACTGCGGGAACAGGGTGGCGTCGCGTCCGAAGAGTGCTTCGCCGGAGCCCTTGAGCGACGACAGGAACTGCCACAGCAACGGGCCGACGGAGATGAGCAGCACGAGGAGCAGGAGCGCGTACCGCACCGGTGTCGTCCTCGACCAGCGCCGACGCCGACGCCGCAGGAGTGGTCGCGCGGGTGGCTGCCCGATGTGCGCGATCATGCGTCCCGCTCCCCACCGAAGCGCTGAGCCAGCACGGCGAACACGGCGGTGAGCGTGAAGAGCGCCACGCTCGCGGCCGCGCCGTAGCCCGCGTTGCCGGTGATCGGGTCGAGCGCTGCGTCGCGGATGAAGAACGGGAGTGTCCGCGCTTCGCCTCCCGGGCCACCGGTGGCGCCGCCGAGCAGGTAGACCTCGCTGAACACGCGGAGCGACCCGATGCCGGCGAGGAGCCCGACGAGGAGCATCGTGAGGCGGGTGCCCGGCACCGTGATGGTGAGGAACCGTCGTGTCGGGCCGGCGCCGTCGAGTTCGGCCGCCTCGTACAGCTCACGGGGGATGTTGGAGAGCGCCGCCAGGTAGAAGATCAGATACCACCCGAGCCCACGCCACACCGTGAGGGCGATGGCGCTGAGCAGGATGAGCGACCCCTCGGAGAGGAACGGCACCGCCTGCTGGATGAGACCGACCCGTTGGAACATCGTGTTCACGGGCCCCTGTTCACCGAGGAGGTTCTGCCAGACCAGCCCGACCGCGACGACGGACGCCACGATCGGAGCCGCGTAGGCGGAGCGGAAGAACCCCATCCCGGGGAGCCGGGTGTGGACGAGCTGCGCGAGCAGCAGTGGGAGGACGACCAGCAACGGGACGGCGATGATCGCGTACAGCACACTGTTGCCGGTCGCGGACCAGAACGCGGGGTCCTGCAGGATCGACCGGTAGTTGTCGAGGCCGACGAACGCTCCACCCATGCCGAGCGGGGACGTGTCGGTGAACGACAGCGCGATGGTCCCGACGAAGGGCCCGACGCTCCAGATCGTGATCATGAGCAGCGCGGGTGCGCACCACAGCAGCGGCACCCAGGGCGGTCGATAACGCGCCGCCCCGTTGAGGTGGATCGCGGTCGTCATCGAGCATCGGCTCCGATGACCCGGTTGGCCGCGTCCTGGGCGGCCCGGAGCGCCTCACGCGGTGCCTTCTTCCCGGTGAGCGCCAGCTGGAGCTCGGCGTTGACCGCGTTCGCGACCGCGTCGCTCCACTGCACGATGGTGACGATCTCCGCTTCGTCGGCGAGGTCGACGGCGACACGGTTCGCCTCGTCGATGGGTGCGGTACCGGTGATGTCCGTGAGCTTCGGGATGCCGAGCGACTCGGTGGTGCTCGGGAAGTTCTGGATGCGTGGGTCGCTGATGAAGCGGTTCTGCTGCTCGGCGGCGAGGAGGAACTGTGCGAACGCGATGGCGGTGGCCGGGTTGGTGCTCGTGCTCGGGACACCGATGGTCTGTACCTCGGCGATCGCCGTGCCGCGGCGGTCGAGGAGGGACGAGACGCCCACGTGCTCGTACACGCCCGGGTTGCCCTCCTGCACGTACCGGAGCGAGGAGGCGTTCGGTGAGCCCCAGACGGTCGCGCCCTGGGTGAACAGGGCGGTGGGCTCGTCGTCGGACGCGATCGAGTCCTTCGGGATGCCGCCGGCCAGCGCGAGTCGCGTCATGCGCTCGGTCCACTCCTGCACGGCCGGATCGTCGGCGAAGACGAACGCCGAACCGTCGTCGGCGATGACCTCGGCCTCCTGCAGCTGCCACTCGAGCGGGAGTCGCAGACCGAGACTCGCGGAGAAGGCACTGAACTCGCCGTTCGACCGTTCGGCGACCTGATCGGCCGCGTCGAAGAGTTCCTCGAAGGTGGTCGGCGGCTGCTCCGGGTCGAGCCCGGCGCGCTGCATGAGCTCGGTGTTGTACGTCTGGAGGCCGATGAGGCCCCAGTACCAGGGGAGTACGTAGTGGTGGTCGTCGCCGGGGAGGACCAGGCTGTCCCACAGGCTCGGGATGAAGTCGGCGCCGATGCCCGGTGACGCGGCGTCGAGGTCGGCGAGGAAGCCTTGTTCGCGGAGCCCGCCGGCGGTGGCGAGCGGCATGTTCACGACGTCCGCCAGCGAGCACGCCTGCGCGTCCGCGACGAGCCGAGTGGCGAAGCTGCCGTCGCCAGGGTCGTCCTCCCAGATGACGGTCGTGCCGGGGTAGGCGGCCTCGAAGTCCTCGATGAGCTCGGTGAAGTAGTCGGAGAACGAGGCCTTCAGCGCGGTGGTCTGGAAGGTGATCTCGCCGGACGGCGTCGCGTCGACCGGCGTGCCAGCGGCGAATTCGTCGGCGATCGTGCAGCGACCGACACGCTCGCCCCCGGCGTCGCCCGTGCACGCGGAGAGCGCGACCAGCGTGGCGGCTGCAGCGGCGATCGACAGGGTTCGTTGGTGCTTCATGGGGGCTCTCCTCGTCCGCGGACGGGTTCGTCAGCCGTCCTTGCATATCGAGGATAGGCATGAGATATGTGATATGCAAGCCCTGTGTACAAAAGCCTCATGAGGGCTGCTTATGGAGTGCACTCAGCCGTCCAGTCGACGGAACCGCACGGTCGTGGCCGGATATCGGTGGCCCATGGCCGGGAATCCCTCGGCAGGGTTCGCGGCACCCGTCAGAATGAGGGCATGACCGAACAACGCGCCGTCCTCGATGCCACCGTCAGCTTCCTGAACGGCGGCGGTCTCGCCGTCGAGGACTTCCGCCTCGACCTGCCGCCCGCCATCGCGCAGGTGAAGGGGAAGGCGCAGCAGCAGGAGGTCGGTCGGCTGCTCGTCACGCACCTCGGTCTCGCGATGGTCGGCGAGATCCGCATCACCAAGCTGGAGATCGTGCGCGAGCAGCACAAGGGCTCCCGCGGGATCCTGGCGGCGGCTGCGGCGGCCGGGCTCGAGGTCCCCGACACCACAGCGGCTGCGAACGCCGTGCGCCCCCGTCCGGAGGGCGCGCTCGTCGAACTCAGCCACCCGATCCGTGCCGGCCTCCGCACCTACCCGGGGTTGCCGGAGCCCGTGATCCGTCCGTTCCTCACCCGTGAGGACTCTCGCCCGAAGTACGCCGAGGGCACCGAGTTCGCGATGGACATCATCGAGATGGTCGGCAACACCGGCACCTACCTCGACAGCCCGTACCACCGCTACGCCGGCGGCGGCGACCTCGCGAGCCTGACGCTCGAGCAGCTCGTCGACCTCCCGGCCGAGGTGTTCCACCTCCAGGACTCGACGGAACGCGGCATCGGCGCGAACGTCTTCCTCGACCGCGAGCTGCGCGGGTCCGCCGTCCTCCTGCACACCGGGTGGGACCGCCACTTCGCGACCGAGGCCTACACGAAGGACGCTCCCTACCTCGCCGAGGACGGGGTGCGGTACCTCGTCGAGCAGGGCGTGGTGCTGGTCGGCATCGACTCCATCAACATCGACGACACCGAGCCGGGATCCGGTGGCGCACGCCCCGCCCACTCGCTGCTCCTCGAAGCCGGGATCCAGGTGGTCGAGCACCTCACCGGGCTCGAGCAGCTCCCCGCGAGCGGCGCCGCCTTCACCGCGACGCCACCGCTCGTCGAGGACTTCGCGACCTTCCCCGTCCGCGCCTTCGCGCGACTGCCCTAGGCGCGGTCCGAAGACCGTCCTCGCGGTGCCGTCGGCGCGCTGAGGACGGTCCCGATCACTCCTCGATCTCGGCCCGGAGCAGTGCCGCATCGGTGTGCTGCTCCAATCGCTCGTACGCGTCCGCGAGCTCGGCCGTGACCGTCGTCCAGTCGGGCGAGCCTGTAGGGAGGCGTCCGCGAGCCGAACGGAACAGGTCGACGGCACCGGCGTGGTCGTCGACGGCGACCCGGGACCTCGCCGCGAACACCTCGGCCACCGCCGCGCCGTTCTCGTCACCGGCGGCCACGAACCCCGCAGCGGCGAGCCGAGCCGTCGCCGCCGCTTCGTCGGCGCGTCCGAGCGCACCGAGCGAGCGGGCCTCCGAATCGGTGATGTCGGCCACGAGCCACGCCGCCTCGTGCGCCGAGGCGATGTCACGAGCCTCCGAGTAGAGCGGCAGCCCGGTGTCGTCGCCGAAGGCCGCCCGTGCGCTCGCCGCGCGCTGGAGCGCTTGGATGAGGAGCTGCGGGTCGCCCAGGCGCCGAGCGGCGGCGAGTGCCTGGTCGATGACCTCGATCGCGTCGTCGTCCTCGAACTGGATGAGGAGCGTGCTCAACCCGAAGCCGGTGCGGATGACCACTTGGTCGTTCCCGACGGACGCGGCGTCGTCGATCGCGGCACGCCACACGCCGTACGCCATGCCGTGTTCACCGATCATGCGCGCGGCCTCACCCATGTTGGCGAGCAGATCCGCGAGCTCACCCGGCGCGGCGTGCTCACGCTTCGCCTGGTAGACCTCGTCGTAGTGCTCGAGCGCCGTGGCGGCATCGCCCGCGAACTGGAGGTACCGCGCGAGTTGGAGCGTCAGCGAGTCGAGGTCGGCGTACTCCGCCCGCTTCGCGTGGGTGATCGCGAGCTGCATTCGAGCCGCGGCCTCGCGATCGCGGTCGGCGTCGCTCAGGAGGGCTGCGGAGAGGGTGCACGCCTGGATGATGCCGAGCCGGTTGCCGAGGAGGGTCTGGAGCGCGACGAGCTCGTCGGCGAGCGCGACCCCCTCGGCGAAGGCCCCTGCCCCGCCGAGCATCCGGGTGCGGAGCGTCAATGCCGGGAGTCGGACCGACGCCCGCTGCCCGGGCTCGAGGAGCGGGTCGAGGAGCTCTGCCGCCTCCTCGATCCGGCCGGTCACGGCGAAGAGGTGCGCGTGCAGGAGGCGGGCCGGCGGGCCTGCCTCGCCCGGATCGTCGACCGCGGCGGCGAGCACGGCCTCACCCGCGAGCCGGTCGGCGATCCCCATGAACCGTTCCGCGGACTCCTGCTCGGTCTGCGCTCCCGCGAGCTCGAACGCATGGCGCGCCGTGACGACGAGCGTGTGGATGAGCCGGTCCGCGTCGACGGGGACGAGACGGGCGTCGTCCAGCTCGGCGAGCAGGAGGGTGAGCCGGTCCTCGGTCGCCGTGCCGAGCAGGGCAACGCCGAAGCGGGCCTCGACGTCGGCGACCTCGATGCGTCCTGCTGCACGGAGCGCCGCACCGCGGTCGGTCCAGGCCGTCCCGGCGCGGTCGTCGTCACCCTCGATGACCGCAGCCTGTGCGATCGCGCCCAGGAGTCCGGCGCGGAGGTTCTCGTCGGGATCCGCGTCGCCCGCCAGGAGCGCGAGGCCCTGCTCCGCGGCGACGATCGCAGCCCGCGGATCGGCGCTCTGCAGGAGCGCGGAGGTCCGTTCACGCCACTCGGCGGCCGTGGTCGCCGGCTCCGGCTCGGCGACGGGGGCGGCGAACCCCTCGACCGACAGCGGGAGGTCCCAGTGCTCCGTCGCGAGTGCCCGCGCGGCCTCGAGCCGCTCGGTACGGAAGGCGTTGCCGTTGCGTTCGTCGAAGGCACGGGTCAGGTGCTCGGCGGCCGCCCAGGCGCGAGCCGCGACCGCGGTGACGGTCCAGTCGGCGGCGTCGGTCGACTCAGTGCCGAGGTACCGGGCGAGGTCGGGGGCGTCGGCACCGCGGACGGGCAGATCCCCGTGACCGGCTCGGGCGACGGCATCCAGGAGGACGCCGACCGCGATGAGCCCGTCGGCGTGCCCGGACAGGTTGATGGGGTCGTTGACGAGGGTCCGCAGGTGGCGTTCGAGCATCGCCAGGCCGCGCGCCTCGTTGCCCGTGACGGCGCAGAACACGAGGTGGTCGGCGATGATGCCGAATCCGTCGGCGTTGGAACGGGCGACCCGGTAGCTGCGCTGGTGCGCCGCCTTGGCGTCGTCGAACCGGCCGGCGCGGAGGTAGGGGAGGAGCGCCTGTGCCTCGCTCGTCTCCGGTTCCTCGCCACAGCTCATGCGGTTCTCGAACATCTCGTCGTAGATCCGGATCGCGTCGTCGTCGTGCCCGCGGAGCTGGTGGAACCAGGCGTCCTCATTGCGCACGCACGCTTCGCAGTGGCTGTACCGGTCGTCCTCGATGGTCGAGCGGCGTTCCAGGAACGCGGCGGCCTCGTCGAGGCGACCGGTCACCGTCGCGATGTGGAACTGCGACTGCACCACGCCGCTCATCGTGGCGCCCGCTGCCGCGTACCGCGCGCGCATGTCCTCGTGCATGGCCTCGATCTGCGCGAGCGAGAAGGTCGGGTTCGTCGACAGCCGGCCGGCCATCCACTTGTACTGGAACAGCAGGTCGCAGCCGTCGACCGTGATCGGGAAGCGCTCCGGGTCTGCGTCGTGCTTGCCGACGCACCAGCCGAAGGAGCTGAACATGGCGTCGGTGTCGCCCGTCATGTGCGCCGACTGGGTCAACCGCATGCGGGTCGCGTACGCGGCCTCCTCGTCGCCGGCGGCCTCGGCTCGCCGGAGCGCCTCGTCGAGCAGGGCTCGCTCGGCGGGACCACACGGCAGGGTGTCGGCCTCCTCGAGGAGGTCCTGGATGCTCGCGTCGGGGTCGATGTCGTTCACAGGGGTGGCGGTGGTGTCGGTCATCGGAGTTCCTTGTCGTCGAGACCGACACTGAGGCCGATCAGGTCGGTCATGGCTGCGTCGAGCATGCGGCGGTCGCGCGCTTCGAGGGGGCGGTGCCCGGCGAGGAGCGCCTGGACGTAGAGCAGTTGGATGCTGCGCTCGAACACGAGGTCGTCGTCGAGGGTCGCCAGGCGGCGGACGAGCGCCGCGTTCCAGTTGAGGCAGAGCCGGGCGGCGGTGTCGGCCTCAGTGCCTCCCGGGCCGGCGTCGGCGAGGAAGGAGTCGACGGCTCCGACGACCTGCGACCAGATACCCGGTGCGACCGAGGCGGCCCGGTGCCGCTCGAGCCGTCGGAGCACGGACGGGTCGGCGACGTACAGCGCGGCGAGGTCGTCCGGCCGGTACCGGCGCACCGAGACCCGGCACTCGACCTCGGCGAGCACGCGGCTGGCGCGGTCCTCGAGTGCCGTCGTCGCGGCGAGGTCGTCCAGGTGGGGCGGCTCGAGGTTGTCGAGCTCGTCGGCGACCGTCACCCGTTCGACCCGAACGCCGTCGATCAGGTGGGGCAGCCGCTCCAGGATCTCCTGGTCGTACACGTACCCGCCGTTGACGATCGGTGAGGCCGGATCGACGACCGCGGCGATCTGACGGAACTCGTCGCGGGATGCCGTGTATCGGATGACGCCGGTCTGCGACAGATGTTCGTCGATCGTCGTCGTGCCGGCGGAGGTCTCGATCGGGAGCCACCGGACGACGGCACTCGCGAGGTCGTCGTCGTGAGCGGCGATCGCCTTGATGCCGAGCTGGTGGACGCCGATGAACTCCTGGAGTCGGTGCGGCCGCTGGCGGGCGAGGTCGAGGATCCACCGTCGCAGGGTTGCTCCGATGGCCTCGCGGGTGAACTCCAACGCGTCGTCCTGCACGAGATGCTCGCGCGAAGCCGTCGGGCGGAGCCCCGTCGTGTCGACGATGCAGCGGACGAAGAACGCCCACTCGGGCAGCAGGTCGTCGATCTGTTCGCTCAGCAGCATGCCGCCGAGGTAGACGCGGCTCGCCTGCCGGGCGCCCGGCGGAGGCGGTGAGGGGAGGACGAAGGCGGTGCCCCGGGTGCCGGTGCCGGGCACCACGATCTCGACGGCGTCGAACGGGCGCGTCCCGAGGAGGTCCTCCCCGAACGCCAGGAGCGCTTCGCGAGTCGTCGCCTCAGCCGTCCGGAACACCGGGTCGACGTTGATGCGCACCGGGTGGTCGGGGGCGGAGGGATCGACCACCTCGACGTCGAGGTCGAGGAAGCGTCCGAACGTCGTGGCGAGGCCGAGCACCGAACCGTGCCCGAGCAGACTGCCGTCGTGCATCGGACCGTCGATGCGTGGATCGAGGACGACCTCGGAGCCGATCGGCATGGCGGCGGTCGCGGCGTCGTCGAGTTCTCGGATCGTGAACGTACCGTCGGCGTCGCCGATCCACTCGATGGCCGGACCGCCACGAGCCGAGCGGCTGCGGACGGTGATGGTGTCGGCCACCATGAAGCAGCTCAGCAGACCGATGCCGAACCGGCCGAGGTAGTCGCCGCGCTGGAGTTCGTCGAGGTCGCCGCGCTTGGAGCTGCGGCCGACCGTCGCCAGGAGTTCTGCGGCCTCGTCGCGGGTGAGCCCGACACCGTCGTCACGGAATCGGAACGGCGAGCCCGCCTCCGAGCCGGACGGTGGCACGTGCGGGGTGATGAGGAGTCTGCCGGGAGGCGCCGTCGGGTCGTCCACGCGACGGGCTGCGACGGCGTCGCGTCCGTTCTGCAGGAGCTCGCGGAGGTAGACGCGCGGTCCCGAGTAGATGTGGCGGCTCAGCAGGTCGACGACTCCGCGGAGGTCGACCTGGAACGGCAGCGGGGCTCGGGAGTGGTCTGGCATGGCTCTCTTCCGTCGGCGGCTGCGGGGCCTGCATCGGGCGTCTGTGCGGGGTGGATCGGGCTTCATGCAGACGGACCGCGACCGGTTCGTCTGCAGCCGGATCAGCCTAGCGAACGTCGTGAAACGGATGCTGGGCGGTCACCTGGGAGTCGGTGAGACGACCCTGCTCCCCAGGGCCTGTGGAGCGAGGTCGACGCCGATCGGTCGTCCTGGGGTGTCGCGAAAACGCGTCCCCGGCTGCTAACCTTGACGCCACTTCTCGAATCGATTCGACATCGATTCGGACCACTCCTCCACCCCCCCCGCACCTCGCTAGGAATCCGTTCACCAGTGCACACCGCAGGAATCACCGTCGTCCACCCCGGGGACTCGCTCTCGGGCAGGCAGCGCCTCGTCTACATCCTCGTGCTCGGCGCGCTCACCGCGCTCGGGCCGTTCACCATCGACCTCTATCTGCCGGCGTTCCCGATCCTCGAACAGGACCTCGACGTCCCGGTCAGCCTCATCCAGCTCACCCTCACCGGGACCACGATCGGCTTCGCGGTGGGCCAGCTCTTCATGGGGCCCTGGAGCGACAAGGTCGGCAGGCGTCTCCCGCTCATCCTCGCGACGAGCATCCACATCGCGGCCTCGATCGGCGCCGCATTCGCGCCCGACATCGGATGGCTCATGGTGTTCCGCGTGCTGCAGGGCGCCGGTGCGGCGGCCGGTGGTGTGGTCGCGATGGCGATGGTCCGCGACCTCTTCGGTGGGAAGCCGCTCGTGCGGATGCTGTCGCGACTCGCACTCGTGAACGGGCTCGCGCCGATCGCCGCCCCCGTCATCGGGTCGCAGCTCCTCCTCGTCCTCGACTGGCGCGGACTCTTCGTGTTCCTGGCCGCCTACGGACTGTTCGTCGTCATCGCGGTGTCGCTCTGGATCGTCGAGACCCTGCCTCCGGCGCGGCGTCGCGACGCCGGACACAGCACCGTCCGCGACCGCTACCGCTCGGTGTTCAGCGACCGCGTGTTCGTCGGTGTCGCCCTCATCGGCGGCATGAGCTTTTCGGGCCTGTTCGCCTACCTCTCGAGCTCGTCATTCCTCTTCCAGGAGGTCTACGACTTCGACGCGCAGGAGTACGGTCTCCTGTTCGCGGTGAACTCGCTCGGCATCGTCGCGGGGGTGCAGATCTCGTCGCGCCTCATGCGCTGGTACGGGCCGCAGTGGATCCTCGCGTGCACGACCATCGTGCAGCTCATCTCGGCGGTCACGATCGTCGCGCTGACGATGGCGGACGTCGGGCTGTTCGGTGTGCTGGTGCCACTGTTCTTCTTCATCCTGTCGTGCGGCTTCGGCTTCCCGGCGGTGCAGGTGCTCGCACTCGCGAACCACGGGCACGAGGCCGGGACGGCGGCGTCGCTCCTCGGGGCGCTCAACTTCGGTCTCGCGGGGCTCATCTCGCCGATCGTCGGTGTGCTCGGGATCGGTACCGCGATCCCCATGGGTGCCGTGATGGCCGCGACCTCGGTCGTGTCGGTGTGTGCGCTCTGGTTCATCGTGCAGCCGAAGAAGGTCCCGGCCCTCGCCGGCTGACCTGGCGGGTTGCGCCAGCGCGGTGCGCTGACGTGAGCGCGGGTCTGTGGCGTGAGCGCGGGTCTCCGGAGCGGCGCGCTCACGGCTGCGACCCGCGGTCGCGCCAGTTCGGGCTCGCTCACGTGGCCGCACCGCGCTGACGCCGGTCCCGGGCGGTTCGGGCCGGCGCACCGCGCTGACGCCGGCATCGGGGCCGGACCGGGCGGGTGGGTCCCGGTCAGGAGGAGGGGTCCACGCCGTCGACGTAGGTCCACGCGCCGGTGTCCTTCAAGAACCGACTCCGTTCGTGCTGGCTCCCCGCGGAGCCCCGCGCGCCGGGAACCTTGTGGTGCGCGACGAACTCGACCATCCCCTCGGTGTCGAGCAGCCCACCGCGGGAGGTCGCGACGATGTCGAGCCGGTACCAGCGGAGCGAGCCGTCCAACTCGAGCGATGCCGGCCTGGTCGACGGATGCCACGTGCGCAACAGGTACTCCGGGTCGCCGACCGCGAAGGCCGAGAACCGCGACCGCATGAGCGCCTCCGCGGTCGCCGCCGACGACTCGCCTCGGTGCAGGCGACCGCAGCAAGCGCCGTACGTCTCACCGGACAGGCAGGGGCACCGTGCGTCGTCGGAGAGGGCAGCGGTTCGGGCGTCGGTCGTCACTGCTCCAGTATCGCCCGCCAGGCTCGCTGGTCGTGCTCGCCGGACGTCGGTTGTCACGGCCCGTCGGCACGCGTCCGGTGGCGCATCGGCGCGGCGATCGGCACGACATCCTCTCGGCGCAAGCCCACGCGTGAGACATACCCGACACGGCATGATGGGACGATGACGGCACCCGACGACCACGACGACCCAGCAGCTGCACCGGCTCCCGAGGTGCACGAGGCGGTCTCGCCAGCCCTCGACGAGTCGGGTTCGCTCGCGATGGATCCGGACCCGGCGTCGATCCGGCCCGATCCGAAGCTCGCCGCGAAGGTCTCCCGGCGGTGGCCGTTGATCAGCGGCGCGATCGCCGTGGTCCTCGTCCTCCTGCTCGGCGTGCTGCTCTTCCAGCGCGGTCCGAACGCCCCGTTCGGGTTCGACGAGGAGTGGATGCAGGAGGTCCTCGAGGAGCGTTCGCCGTGGCTCGTCCAGGCTGCGCTCGTCATGAACTGGCTCGGCGGCGGGGTCGTCGCGATCTTCGTCGTGCCGCTGCTCGGGATCGCCGTCCTGCTGCTGTTGCGCCGTCCATGGGCCGCCCTGTACTTCGCGCTCGTCTCCGCCCTGAGTGCCGGAGCAGTGCAGATCATCAAGAACATCGTCGGTCGGTCACGGCCCGAGGACATCCTCGTCCACGCCGACTTCGGTTCGTTCCCCTCCGGGCACAGCGCGAACGCGGCGACCATCGCCGTCGCGTTCGGGATCATCTTCCCGCGGGTCTGGGTGTGGTTGATCGGTGTCGCCTACACGCTGCTGATGATGCTGTCGCGCACCTATCTCGGCGCCCACTGGGTGAGCGACACGATCGGCGGGCTGCTGCTCGGTGCCGGTGTCGCGCTCATCATCGCCGTGCCGTTGCTGCACCGGATGTCGACCGAGCCGAAGAAACGGGTCCCGCTCACCGACGGCTGATCGCGTGGACGCCCGTCCCTCGATGCCGGTCCTCTACCGCTCGTCGTTCGTGCTCCGTCCTGGCGCCAGCGCGGTGCGCTGACCCCAGACCGCCCGGACCGGCGTGAGCGCGGGTCCACCGCGTGGGCGCGCCCCTCCGGAGGCCCGCGCTCACGCCACAGACCCGCGCTCGCCTCAGCGCACCGCGCTGGCGGCCCCCCCCCCCCGTGCCGGCGGAGCGGTAGTCTGCTGACAGCCGGGAGCCGGCCGGGGGAGGAGACGCGTGTCGATCACGATGCACGACGTCGCCGCACGCGCGGGCGTCTCGATCAAGACCGTCTCGAACGTCGTCAACGACTACCCGCACGTGAGCGACGCGACCCGCTCCAAGGTCGAGCGCGCGATCGCCGAGCTCGGCTACCGCCCCAACCTCTCGGCCCGGAGCCTCCGCTCAGGCCGGTCCGGCGTGATCAGCCTCATCATCCCCGACCTCCGCAACGCCTACTTCGCGGAGCTCGCCGACGCGGTCATGCGTCAGGCGCGTGCGCGCGGGCTCTCCGTGCTCATCGAGCAGGTCGCCGGCGGTCGCGACGTCGAGCTCGAGATCCTCCGTGGGCCGCGCATGCAGCTGGTCGACGGCATCCTCTACAGCCCGCTCAGCCTCGACCGCGACGACAGTGCACTCCTCCCGGAGGGCCCCATGGTGATCCTCGGTGAGCAACTGTTCGACGGCGACCGCGACCACGTGACGATGGCCAACGTCGACGGCGCCCGCGCGGCGACCGAACACCTGCTCGCGCAGGGCAGACGCCGCATCGTCGCGCTCGGCACCGACCCGCACGACACCCTCGGGCCGGCCGCCCTCCGTCTCCAGGGGTATCGGGAGGCGCTCGAAGCCGCCGGCATCCCGGCCGATCCCGCCTACGTCAGCACCGTCGTCAGCTGGCACCGCAGCGACGGGGCGAACGCGATGCGCGAGGTCATCGCCGCGGGCCTGCCGTTCGACGGCGTGGTCGCCTTCAACGATGCGATGGCCCTCGGTGCCATGCGCGTCCTCCAGGACGCCGGTCTCCGCATCCCCGACGACGTCGCGATCATCGGCTTCGACGACCTGGACGAGACGCGCTACGCCCTCCCGACCCTGTCCACCGTCGACATCGGCCGCGAGGAGATCGCCGAGCGCGCCGTCGAGCTCCTCATCGAGCGGATCGCCGCGCCCGGGCAGCCGGAGGCACCGCGTGCGATCGTCAGTGGCTTCCGCGTCGTCCCGAGGGAGTCCACCGGTTCCGTCACCGCTCACGAGCCCGGATCCAGGGCCGCTCCTTCAACGTTGTAGAGTGCGTACTGGGCGGCCGGGGATGCCGCCGCCGAGGAGGATCATGGCGACCACCCTGCACGACGTGGCGAAGCTCGCCGGGGTGTCCGCCAAGACCGTCTCGAACGTCGTCAACGACTACCCCCACATCAAGCAGGCGACGAAGGAGCGGGTGCTCGCCGCGATCGCCGAACTCGGCTACCGGCCCAACCTCTCCGCACGCGGGCTCCGCTCCGGTCGTTCCGGCGTCATCAGCCTGATCATCCCCGACCTCCGGAACTCCTACTTCGCCGAACTCGCCGACGCCGTCATGCACGCCGCCGACCAGCTCGGGCTGTCGGTGCTGATCGAGCTGAGCGGCGGCGACCGGGCACGCGAGGCCGAGCTCCTGCGCGGTGCGCGACTCCGTGCGGTCGACGGTGTCCTCTACAGCGCGCTCCACCTCGGCGACGAGGATCTCGCCGTCGTGGAGGAGGTCACCATCCCGATGGTGCTCCTCGGTGAGCGCATGTTCAACGCGCCGAACGACCACGTGACGATGCGCAACACCGAGGGAGCGCGTGCCGCGACGGAGCATCTGATCGGGCTCGGTCGGACACGGATCGTCGCGTTCGGAGCGCACCGCGCCGACATCGTCGGTTCGGCCAGTCTGCGTCTCGCCGGGTATCGAGCGGCGCTGGAGGCCGCCGGCATGGTGTTCGATCCGGCGCTCGTCCGGGAGGTCCCGGTCTGGGGTCGCTTCGACGGAGCGCTCGCGATGCGCGAGATGCTCGACGAGGGTGTCGCGTTCGACGGCATCGTCGCGTTCAACGACGCCCTGGCGCTCGGAGCCATGCGCGTCCTGAGCGAACGAGGCGTCGCCATGCCCGACGAGGTCGCGGTCATCGGCTTCGACGACATCGACGAGGGTCGGTACTCCCTGCCGTCGCTGTCGACGATCGCACCTGGGCGGGAGCAGATCGCCCGGACCGCCGTGTCGCTGCTCGTCGAGCGGATCGCCGGGGGTGTCGACGACGTGCCACCCCGTCGGGTCTACGCGGACTTCGAACTGGTACGACGTGAGTCGACCACGCCCTCGTCCGTCAGAGCTGAATCCCCATCTCCGAACGTGTCTTGACAGCTGTCGATCGGCACACGAGACTGTTTCTACAACGTTTACCTTCAACGTTGTAGAAGTCTGGACGACGACGTCCCCGGAGAGGATCACGCATGACCACCGCACGCATCGCCATCGACCCGAACGTCACGGTCGCCCCCGTCAACCGCCGGATCTTCGGCTCGTTCGTGGAGCACCTGGGCCGCTGCGTCTACGACGGCATCTACGAGCCCGACCACCCCACCGCCGACGCCGACGGCTTCCGCGGCGATGTGGTGGACCTTGTCACGGAACTCGGCACGAGCACCATCCGCTACCCCGGCGGCAACTTCGTCTCCGGCTACCGCTGGGAGGACGGCGTCGGGCCGCGCGAGCACCGTCCCGTGCGCCGCGACCTGGCCTGGCACTCGCTCGAGACCAACCAGGTCGGCGTCGACGAGTTCGCCAAGTGGTGCAAGCTCACCGGCAGCGAGATGATGATGGCCGTCAACCTCGGTACGCGCGGGGTGCTCGAAGCGCTCGACCTCCTCGAGTACACGAACCACCCGAGCGGAACGGCGCTGTCCGACCAGCGGATCGCGAACGGCGCACCCGAGCCTTACGGCATCAGCATGTGGTGTCTCGGCAACGAGATGGACGGGCCGTGGCAGGTCGGCGCGATGTCTGCCGACGACTACGGCAAGCTGGCCGCGCGGACCGCGTCGGCGATGAAGATGGTCGACCCGAAGCTCGAACTCGTCGTCTGCGGTTCGTCGAGCTCGTCGATGCCGACCTTCGGCGACTGGGAGCGCACCGTCCTCGAGCACAGCTTCGACTCGGTGGACTACATCTCCTGCCACGCGTACTACCAGGAGCGCGACGGCGACCTCGGGTCGTTCCTCGCGTCGTCCCTCAACATGGAGTACTTCATCCGCACGGTCGTCGCGGCCGCCGATCACGTGCAGCACAAGCGTCACTCCGACAAGCAGATCCAGCTCTCGTTCGACGAGTGGAACGTCTGGTACCTCGACGAGTGGAACGCGATCGAGGGCACGATCGAGGAGTGGGCCTACGCGCCCCGACTCATCGAGGACGTCTACTCGGTCGCCGACGCGGTCGTGTTTGGCAACCTCCTGATGACGCTCCTCAAGCACAGCGACCGCGTCGGGTCGGCGAGCCTCGCGCAGCTCGTGAACGTCATCGCCCCGATCATGACCGAGCCGGGCGGCGGCGCCTGGCGGCAGACGACGTTCTTCCCGTTCTCGGTCACCAGCCGGCTCGCATCGGGTGTCGTGCTCTCGCCGCGCATCGAGGTCGGCAGTTACGCCACGAAGGTCCACGGCGACGCACCGCTCGTCGACTCGGTCGCGACCTACGACGCCGAGGCCGGGACCGCGGCCGTGTTCCTCGTGAACCGTCATCAGGACGAGGCCATCACGGTGACCGTCGACGTCTCGGCGCTCGGCGTCGGTTCGATCGTCGAGGCGAACGGCATCCACGACGAGGACGTCTACGCGAAGAACACGATCGACGACCGCGAGCGCGTCGGCCTCGTCGCGAACGAGAGCGCGTCGCTCGCCGACGGCACCCTGACGATCACGCTCCCGCCCGTGTCGTGGACGGCGGTCGCGCTCGGCGCCTGAGTCGGGAAGCGGGCTGCGGGCCCCGGTCTGCGAGTCAGTGGTTTCGACGTTCGCAACGCAGGACGATCACGGCGGGTCTGCCGCGCTCGAGGCGATCGCGGGGCGGCGCGCCGGACCCGTCCTGCGTTGTGGACGTGTCGACGTCGACGGCGGGTGGGGAATCCCTCCCGCCGCCGTCGTCGCGCGGCCCTACAATCGGCACATGACGGCACGGGGCTCCTACGCGAAGGGCGTCGCGCGTCGGGAGGAGATCCTGCGCGTCGCGCTCGCGGTGTTCGCGCGCGAGGGGTACCGCGGCACGTCGCTCCGCGAGGTCGCGCGTGAGGTCGGCGTCAGCCTGCCGGGGCTCATGCACTACTTCGAATCCAAGGAGCACCTGTTCGCGGCGATCCTGCGGGAGCGCGACGCCGTCGACTACGAGGAGTTCGCCGCGGCCGGGTCGCAGGACGCGATCGAGGGCCTGGTCGCGGTCATGCGCCACAACAGCGATGTCCCGGGTCTCGTCGAGCTGTACCTGACCATGGCGGCCGCCGCCGGTGATGCGGAGCACCCGGTGCGCGGGTTCTTCGTCGATCACGTCACAGCGGTGCGTCGGAGCATCGCCGACGTCGTCCGGGATCGCCAGGCCTCCGGGCGGGTCGCCGCGGGCCTCGACCCTGATCACGTGGCGCGTGTCATGGTCGCCCTCGCCGACGGTCTGCAGGTGCAGTGGACGCTCGACCCCTCCGTCGACATGGCCGGTGACCTCGAGCGCGCCTGGGTGCTCCTCGTCGGTGACGCCGGCGCGGTGCGCTGACCCGGGCGCGGGTCTGAGGGGCCCGGCGCGGTGCGGTGACGCGAGTGCTGCTGAATCGGCGTGGGCGCGCCCCGGCCGCGTGAGCGCGACCCTCCGGAGACCCGCGTTCACGCGACTGGGCCTCGCTCGCGTCAGCGCACCGCGCTGGCAGCAGTCCCACCGACGGGATTTTTGAAAACCTATTGACCACTCGGGTTTCGCGCCTATACTCAAAGCCGTGCAGTGATCGGTTTCCTGATCCTGCCAGGACAGCACCACCCGCGGGCCAGAGCCGGTCCGCAGCTCAGCGTTGAGAGGAACTCGGATGTCCAACCCACCCCGCCGCCCCAAGCCCACCGGTCAGCGTGCCTCGAGCGGCCCCTACGTCAGCCTCGTCACCGGCCCGTCGGGACCGACGGAACGGGCGTCGAAACGGGTCGTCACCACCATGGCGCTCGCCCAATTCGGTCTGTTCGTGGCCTTGCTCGCCCCGGTCACCGTCAGCCTCGCCCTCAAGACGCAGCAGCTCGTCCCGGGGGATCAGGCGGCGGTCGTCAACGGCAACGTCCTCTCCATCGCCGCCCTGTTCGCCCTCGTCGCGAACCCGGTGATCGGCCGACTCTCCGACCTCACGCTCTCTCGCTTCGGTCGCCGTCGCCCGTGGATGTTCCTCGGCGCCATCGGCTTCGTCGCCTCGCTCACCATCGTCGCCCTCGCACCGAACGTCCCGGTCCTCATCGCCGGGTGGTGCCTCGCCCAGCTGACCGGCAACGCCATCCTCGGCCCGCTCCTCGCGACGATCGCCGACCAGGTCCCGCCGGAGCAGCGGGGGAGCGTCTCCGCGAACGTCGGAGTCATGCAGAACGTCGGCATCCTCGCGGCGGCGTTCGTGGCCAGCTGGTTCGTCACCGACATGCTGCTGCTCTTCGTCGCTCCGGCCGTCTTCGCGCTCATCACCGTGTGGCTGTACTGCTTCGTCCTGCCCGACCGCGCGATCACCACCCGTCCGGACGTCGGCGGGTGGAAGGGCCTGCTCTTCACCTTCTGGGTGAACCCGCTCAAGCACCCCGACTTCGGCTGGGTCTGGCTCTCGCGGTTCCTCCTGACGCTCGCCTCGTTCCTTTTCGTCGCGTTCCGCCTGTTCTTCCTGCAGGAGGAGGTCGGGCTGTCGCAGCAGGGCGCGGTCGACACCCTGACCATGGGTGTGCTGATCTACACGATCGCGCTCGTCATCACCGCGAAGTTCGGCGGCTGGCTGTCGGACCGGATGCTCAACCGCAAGGTGTTCGTCATCGGGTCGACGGCGGTGTTCGCGGTCGGACTCATCCTGCTCGCCCACACCACGACGGTGCCCATGTTCTACGTCGTCGAGGCGATCATGGGAGCGGCGTACGGCGTGTACGTCGCGGTCGACACCGCCCTCGTCGTGGACGTCCTGCCGAACCCCGACGACGCAGCGAAGGACCTCGGCGTCCTCAACATCGCGAACGCCCTGCCGCAGTCGCTCGCCGGCGCGGTGGGCGCGTTCCTCCTCGGACTCGGCGCGGTCGGCAACAACTACACGGCCCTGTTCTGGGGCGCCGGTGTCATCGCCGTGCTCGGCGCGCTGACGATCCTGCCGGTCCGACACCGCATGACCCGGAACGCCGACGGGACCATCACCGGATCGATCGCGACCCGTGGGTGAACCAGGTCACAGCCTCCCGCACCCCGATCACCAGCTCCACTCCACCACCAGCGATGCCAACGACGGCGTCAGAACGGACGACAACACCATGACCGCACCAGCGCTCTCCGTGCAGCTCTACAGCATCAAGGAGCACCTCGACCAGGGCCTCGACGACGCCCTCGCCCGGCTCGCCGGCATGGGCCTGCGCGAGGTCGAGGCGTTCGACTTCGTCTCCCGTGCGCCCGAACTCCGTGAGGCCTTCGACCGCCACGGTCTCGCCGCCCGCACCGGGCACGCGACCCTCCTCTCCGACGAGATCCGCTTCGGCGACCAGGTCATGCCGGTCGCCTCACAGGAGGACGTCTTCGCCGCCGCGACCACACTCGGCCTCGAGATCGTCATCGACTCCTTCGTGAGCCCCGACCGCTGGCTCGACGAAGCCGCCGTCGCCGACACGGCGTCCCGCCTGAACGCCGCAGCGGAGCGCGCCGCCGACCACGGCCTCCGCGTCGGCTACCACAACCATTCCCAGGAGTTCGTCGCATCGTTCGGCGGACGCAGCGCGTTCGAGGTCTTCGCCGATCAGCTGCGTGACGACGTCGCGCTCGAGGTCGACCTGTTCTGGGCGGCGACCGCCGGTCAGGACGTCCCCGCGCTGCTCGGCCGCCTCGGCGACCGCGTGCAGGCGCTCCACGTCAAGGACGGCCTGCTGCCCGCCGACCCGTTCGCACCGGGCGCCGCACCCTTCGTGCCGACGAGTCTCGACCAGCGACCGTTCGGGCAGGGCGAGGTCCCGCTGCGCGAGTCCATCGCAGCGGCCCCCTCGGCACGCTTCGCGATCATCGAGTTCGACCACTACGGTGCCGGCGACATCTTCGACGGCATCCAGGCGAGCGTCGACGCGCTCGTCGCCGAGCAGCTCGTCTCGACCGAAGCGGTGGTCCGCTGATGGCCGCGGCAGCGCACGGCACGGCGGCCGCGGCAGCGCAGGGCGCGACGGCGCGCGCACCGCAGGGCAGCGGCCCGGTCGGTGTCGGGTTCATCGGCACCGGCATGATCAGCGACACCTACCTCGAGCACCTCACCTCGTTCCCCGACGTCCGCGTCGTGATCCTCGGCGACCTCGACGTCGACCGCGCGAAGGCCCAGGCCGAGAAGTGGGGCGTCGGCGAGTGGGGGACCGCCGACGACGTCCTCGCGCACCCGGACGTCGAGCTCGTCGTGAACCTCACGATCCCCGCCGTCCACGCACAGGTCGCGTCGCAGGTGCTCGCCGCCGGGAAGCACGTGTGGACGGAGAAGCCGATCAGCGTCGACCGTGCGAGCGGGCTCGCGCTCCTCGAGCAGGCCGACGCCGCAGGACTCCTCGTCGGCATCGCGCCGGACACGGTGCTCGGCCCGGGCGTCCAGTCCGCGCGTCGCGCCATCGCCCGCGGCGACATCGGTCGGCCGCTCACCGCCCAGACCGTCATGCAGTACGCCGGGCCGGACATCTTCCACCCGAACCCGGAGTTCCTGTTCGCGAAGGGTGGCGGGCCGCTCTTCGACATGGGGCCGTACTACCTGACGACGCTCGTGCAGGTGTTCGGTTCGGTCGCCTCGGTGTCGGCGGCCGGCTCCCGCGGGCGTGCGACGCGGACGATCCAGCAGGGCGACCGCGTCGGCACCGAGTTCGCCGTCGAGGTGCCGACGCACGTGAGCGCCATCGCCCGCTTCGTGGAAGGCGGCGTGAGCCAGAGCGTCTTCAGCTTCGAGTCGCCGCTCGCGAAGATGGGCGTCGTCGAGATCACCGGCACCGAGGGGACGCTCGTGATCCCCGACCCGAACATGTTCACGGGCGAGGTGCGGATCACCCGTGCGGCGCCCATCGAGCGGATGCAGCAGGACCCGGAGTGGGAGGTCGTGCCGACCGAGGGTGTCCTCGCCGGCCGCGGGACCGGGGTCCTCGACCTCGCCCGGGCGATCCGTTCCGGCGGCACGCCGCTCGCCTCGGGCGCCCTCGGCTACCACGTGCTCGACACGCTCGTCTCGATCGACGAGTCCGTGGTGTCCGGCCAGACCGTCGACGTGGCGAGCCGGGTCGCGCCGGTTCCGCTCGTCGCCGAGGACTGGGACCCGTTCGCCGCCACACTCTGAGCGCTGTGAGCCGATAGGTCACGAGCCGAACAGAACCGAGCAGTATCGGACCAGGCTGAGCAAGCCCCCGGTGGTGTCCGTCGCCCCACGTACGCTGAGGCGATGGACACCACCGGTCGGCGAAGCACCGAGCACGACGCTGACGCGACTCCTCGTCGGCGATGGATCCTCACCGGCCAGCTCGGTCCGGCGTTCGACGACGGCGGACCGATCCTGCTCATCGAATCGAGGTCCACCTTCACGAAGCGACCGATGCACCGGGCGAAGGCGCACCTCTTCCTCTCGGCCATCCGACATCGTGCGGCGGAACTCGGCGACCGGGCGGAGTTCCACCAGGTCGACCGCTACGAGGAGGTCGTCGAGTTCGGCGCCGACCTCGAGGTGATCGACCCGACCTCGTGGACGGCTCGGCGCTTCGTCCGTGAGCGCGGCCTCCGGGTGCTCCCGAGCCGCGGCTTCGTGACCTCGGAGCCGGACTTCGCGGCCTGGGCGTCGACGCGGGACGGCAAGCGGCTCCTCCTGGAGGACTTCTACCGCACGGTGCGGGAGCGGACCGGGATCCTCATGCGCGGCGACCAGCCGGAGGGCGGCCGCTGGAACTACGACCACGACAACCGCAACCCGCCGCCGAAGGGAGCCGCCCGGCTCGGTCTGCCCGAGCCGCTCTGGCCTGACGAGGACGACATCGACGCGCAGGTCCGGGAGGACCTCGACCGGTGGCAGCGCGACGGACTGGTGCAGCTGGTCGGCGACGACGGGCCCCGGCGCTTCGCGGCCACGGCGGCCGAGGCGGAGGCGGCGCTGGCGGACTTCATCGAGACCAGGCTCGGCGACTTCGGCCCGTTCGAGGACGCCATGCTCGGCGGCGACTGGACGATGGCGCACTCCCTGCTGAGCGCGCCGCTCAACCTCGGCCTGCTCGACCCGCGCGACGCCGTCGAGACCGTGGTCGCCGAGTACCACGCCGGTCGCGCGCCGCTGTCGAGCGTCGAGGGCTTCACCCGCCAGATCATCGGCTGGCGCGACTACGTCTGGCATCTCTACTGGCACCTCGGCGAGCCGTACCGGACGAGTCACAACGCCCTCGGAGCACACGAGCCGCTCCCACGTCAGTTCCGCGAACTCGACGCCGCCGCCATTCAGTCCAACTGCCTCCGCGAGACGATCGACGGGATGCGTCGCCACGGTTGGGCGCATCACATCCAGCGGCTCATGGTGCTCGGCAACTGGGCCATGCAGCACGGGTACGACCCGGTCGCACTCAACGACTGGTTCATCGACATGTTCGTCGACGGCACCCCCTGGGTGATGCCCGCGAACGTCATCGGCATGTCGCAGCACGCGGACGGCGGCATCGTCGCGACGAAGCCCTACGCCTCAGGCGGTGCGTACATCGACAAGATGTCCGACTACTGCGGTGGGTGCGTCTTCGATCCCAAGGTGCGGCTGGGCGAGGACGCCTGCCCCTTCACCGCCGGATACTGGGCCTTCCTCGACCGCGTGGAACCGCGCATCCGGCACAACACCCGTATGGCGCAACCGCTGGCCGGGATGCGCCGACTGTCCGACCTCCGCGCCGTCGTCGACCAGGAGCGCACCCGCGAACAGTGGTGATCGGAGCAGTCGTCCAGCCCCGCGCGACCCCTCGACCGGTGGGGGACGCGTCGCTAGGCTCGGCACATGACGCCCAGTGATGCAGCATCAGACCCGCAGATCGCCGCACTCCAGGCTGCCGCCGCCCAAGCCCAGGCCGAGCTCGAAGCCGCCCAGGCGCAGGCGGCACTCGCCGCAGCCAAAGTGAAGGCGGCCGAGGCGGCAGCGGCGCTCGCCGCGTCGGGCGGGGCCACGGTGGCGGCGGGCTCCGGTTCCGCGAGTGACGCGGCGGCCGCCGAGGCCCCAGCCGATGTCCGGGCGGACGTTCCGACCGACGACGCGGTCGATGGCGACGCCAGCAGCACCGCGCCCGGCACCGATGACCTCAGCGCCGACACCATCGGCCCGGGACCGCTCAGCCTCGACGACGTGCTGAAGATCCGCGACGGCTACGTCGTGCACGGCCCGGCGCTCGAGATGGGAGCACTGGTCAACGGGGAACCGGTGCCCGCGGTGCAGGTCCGCATCCCGCTCAGCGTCATGAACCGGCACGGGCTCGTCGCCGGCGCCACCGGAACCGGGAAGACCCGCACGCTCCAGGGCCTCGTCGAGCAGCTCTCGGCCGCCGGCGTCCCCGTGTTCGCCGCTGACATCAAAGGTGACCTCTCGGGCATCGCGACCCCGGGGGAGTCGAACGAGAAGCTCCTCGACCGCACCCGCGGCATCGGCCAGGACTGGACGCCGGCCGCCACGCCGACGGAGTACTTCGCGCTCGGCGGCGTCGGCAAGGGCGTCCCGATCCGCGCCACCATCGCCGCATTCGGCCCGCTGCTGTTGAGCAAGGTCCTCGGTCTCAACGCCACGCAGGAGTCCAGCCTCGGTCTCGTCTTCCACTACGCCGATCAAGCGGGTCTGCCGCTCCTCGACCTGAGTGACCTGCGCGCGGTCCTCACCTACCTCGCGAGCGACGACGGCAAGGGCGAACTGCAGGAGCTCGGCGGGCTGTCGGGCGCCACCGTCGGGGTGATCCTGCGGGAGCTCATCACCTTCGCCGACCAGGGCGCCGACGTCTTCTTCGGCGAACCCGAGATCGACACCGCCGACTTCATCCGCCTCGACCCGACCGGCAAGGGCATCGTCAGTCTGCTCGAGGTGCCGGGCGTCCAGAACCAGCCGGCCCTCTACTCGACGTTCCTCATGTGGTTGCTCGCCGACCTCTTCAACACCCTCCCCGAGGTGGGCGACCCCGAGAAGCCGAAGCTCGTGTTCTTCTTCGACGAGGCGCACCTGCTGTTCCGCGACGCGTCGAAGGACTTCCTCGCGCAGATCACGCAGACGGTCCGGCTCATCCGGTCCAAGGGTGTCGGCATCTTCTTCGTCACCCAGACGCCGAAGGACGTCCCGGGCGAGGTGCTCGCGCAGCTCGGGTCGCGCGTGCAGCACGCCCTCCGCGCCTTCACCCCGGACGACGCGAAGGCGCTCAAGGCGACCGTGTCGACCTACCCGACCTCCGGCTACGAGCTCGGAGAGGTCCTCACCTCGCTCGGTACGGGTGAGGCGGTCGTCACCGTGATGAACGAGAAGGGGGCGCCGTCGCCGGTCGCGTGGACGAGACTGCGGGCGCCGCAGGGACTCATGTCGCCCAGTGCCGACACAGCGATCGACGCGGCGATCGCGGCGTCACCGCTGCTCGCGCGGTACGGGACGCCCGTCGACCGTGAGTCGGCGAGGGAGATCCTGACCGCGAAGCTCGAGGAGGCCAACCAGGCCGCGCTCGCCGCCGAGGCCGAACTCGAGCGGCAGCGCATCGCGGCGGAACTCGCGAAGCAGCAGGCCGCCGCCGACAAGGCCCAGGCTGCGGCCCAGAAGAAGGCCGACGCCGAGTACGAACGGTTGCTCCGGAAGACCGCCGGCACGACCCGTCGGACGTCGACGAGGTCGTCGTCGACGTCGTCGAAGAGTCCGCTCGAGGAGATCCTCGGGTCGAAGGCGACGCGGTCGATCCTCACCGGGGTCGTCGAGGGCATCTTCGGGACGCGTCGCCGCCGCTGAGCTGCTGCGGTCCTCAAGCGGTGTCCGGGCTTCGGAGCGGTGTCTCGGTCCTGCAAGCGGTGTCCTGCTCCTGCAGGCGGTGTCGTGGTCCTGCGAGCGGTGTCCCGGTCCCCGAGCGGTTCTCCGGCCCCGTGAGCGATCGCTCGGACCGGAGCGGTGTCCCGGTCCCTGAGCTTGTCGAAGGGCGCGAACCTACCGGAGGCCGTCCTCGGCGAGGCGACCGATCTCGATGGTGGCGCGGGCGTCGTCGAGCAGCCCGTCCTGCAGCGACCACACGGCGGACAGTGCGGAGCGCGCGGCCACCCACTCGAGCAGGACGGTTCGCGGCAGGCCGAGCGATCGACGCATGACGTCCACCCGCTCGGCGAACAGCCGTGGGTTCCGCGCCGTCGCTGGATCGGGGTTGCTGAACAGCGCGGTGGCGTCGAAGGCGCGGTGGCCCACGATGCCCTTGGGGTCGATCGCCCGCCAGTCGCCGGGTGCGAACTCGAGCACGTTCATGTGGTGGAGGTCGCCGTGGAGCACGACGACGTCGGCAGGCGTCGTGGTGTCGAGCAGTCGACCGGCGAGCTCCCGCCCACGCTCGAGGAACGCCGCGCTCGCCGGATCGCCGAGGAGGGCGCCCACGGCGGATGCATCGTTGGCGAGCAGCTCGCGGAACCACCGGCGGAGCGTCGGGAGCTCGGCGATGACGCCACCGGCATCGATCTGCGCCGGGGTGGGGATCACCGCGTGCAAAGTGTCGAGCACGGAGCACAGGATCGCGACGGCTCCGAGGTCGTCGCCTGCGCGGGTCAGCGAGGCGAGATCTCGGCCGCCCGTCGCGCGTTCCAGGACGATCGCGTGGTCATCGCCCGCGAACACCGCTGCACACCCGCCGCCGCCCCACGCCGCGAGCAGCCGCCCGCCGAGCGCCTCCTCCTCGACGAGAGGTACCTTGAGCATCGCCGGTCGTCCGTGATGTGTCACGGGGAGCAACCGGCTCGACGGTGTCACGATGAGCTCGCCGTCGGGCACGAGCCGCCACTGCTCGACGGCCGCTTCGATGCCTCCTGGTCGCCATGTCACGGGACTCAGCCTAGGCAACCCGATCGGACCCGGTGCCTGGGTCGCGCCTCGGGCGGTCCCTGGGGTGGTCGCTGGGTCGCGCCTCGATCGCCGCGTCGATCGCCGCCTCGATCGGTCCCTGAGCTTGTCGAAGGGCACACGAAGGAACGTCGCCCTTCGACAGGCTCAGGGACCGGGGAGGGTGTGCCTCAGGGGTCGGGGAGGGTGCGCCTCAGGGGTCGGGGAGGGTGGGCCTCAGGGACCGGGAAAGGGGTCGGGGAGGGTGGGCCTCAGGGACCGGGAAGGTGGGGCTCAGGAACGGCGAGGATGGGGCTCCAGCACCGGGGAACGCCGGTTAGGCTGGCGCGGTGACCGAGATCCGCGCGTACCGACCGTCCGACCGCGCCGCCGTGGCGGCGATCTGCACCCGAACGGGCGACTCAGGGGCGGACGCGACCGGGCAGTTCAGCACGGACGACCTCCTGCCCGACATCTATGCCTTGCCCTACGTCGAGCACGAGCCCGAGTTGGCGCTGCTCGTCGACGCCGGCTCGGGTCCGATCGGGTACATCCTGGGCACCGCGGACACGACCGCCTTCGACCGCTGGTTCATCGAGCGCTGGTGGCCGACCGTCGAGGGGAAGTACGCGGCGGCCGCGGCCTCCGGTGCCGCCTCGGAGGGGGAACGCGGCATCGTCCGATCCGCGACCGATCGCGGCGGCCTGGCCCCGGAGCTCCTCGCGCAGTATCCGGCCCACCTGCACATCGACCTGCTGCCGGAGACGCAGGGGATGGGTGTCGGCAGACGGCTCATCGACGCGTTCTGCGAGCTCCTCGCGGAGCGCGGCGTCCCGGGCGTGCACCTCGGCGTCGGCGTCTCCAACACCGGGGCGCAGCAGTTCTACCAGCGGACGGGCTTCACCCGGGTCGACGGCGACCCCGGCGCCCACTGGTACGCGAAGACACTCTGACTCGAGCTGCATCCCGCCCGAGCCGGATGCCGGGTGGTGCGACGACGCCCTCGCGCTCCGTCGCGGTAGCCGGGCCAGGCCGACTCAGCGACAGCAGTTCGGCTAGAGCAGTTCGGCGCGCGCCCAGCGCAGGCGCTCGAGCGGGGTGAGGAGGTCGGGGTGGTCCTCGCGGAGATCGTCGAGCGAGACCGGCTGGCGAGGTCGCTCCACCGGGCCGTCGTAGGCGGCGACGACGGCCGCGATGCTGTCCGTGCTCCATCGGTTGCTGCGCATGCGGAGGAGCGGTCGGTTCTCGGCGTCGCAGACGAAGAACTGCGAGCTCGCGTGCAGCCCCCGACCACGGAATTCGAAGAGCAGACTGCGGCCGATCGCTTCCCGTGGAACGAACCGCTGCCGCCCGACGATGGGCTGCTCGACGAACCCGTCGTGCCGCACGACGATGCGTTGGCGACGGGAGAGGACGGCGACGCCGAGCAGGACGACCATGCCGATGATGCCGAGCGTGATGACCCACGTGCGTTCGACACTCGGGGCCGGGCCGACGAGCCAGAGCGAGACGCCCCAGACGGGGAGGACGACGATGGCGGCGCTCAGGACGGCACTCCAGAGCACGCGAGGATGCGGTCTGACCGTCACCGGTTCATCACCCCGTCGCACCACGCACTCACCCCCGTCGACCATCGTGGCCTGCTTTCAGTGGGCGGACAATCCGCCATCTGGGGGACAAGTAGGACGAATGCCCCACTCTTCGACCCGGTCCGCTTTGTTGCCCCGGCACACTTGACTTCTCACGCCTGCGATGTGCAATATATTGCATGCCCGCTCCCGCTCAAGCCAACCCGCATCGCCGAGCGCTCCTCCGCGACGACGTCTACCAGTCGCTGCGCAATGCGATCGTCGACGGGACCTTCACTCCGGGCGAGAAGCTCGTCGACACCGAACTGGAACGCTGGCTCGGTGTGAGCCGCACGCCCATCCGCGAGGCCGTCCTGCGTCTCGCCCGGAGCGGGCTCGTCATCGCGAAACCCGGACGGTCGACCGTCGTCGCCCCACTGGACAGCCGGGCGACGCTGCAGGCGCAGGCGGTCGCCGCCGCCATGCACGAACTCGCCGTCCGTGAGGCGGTACCGCACCTGAGTTCGGCCGACCTCGACCGCATGCGCGCGGCGAACCGTGACTTCGCAGCCGCCCTCCAGCGTGACGATGCCGAGGCCGCGCTCGCGGCCGACGACGCCTTCCACGCCGTGGCTGTGGACGTCGCCGGGAATCCGTTCATCCGTGATGCGCTCGAGGCGGTCACCCCGCTGCTGCGGCGGATCGAACGGCTGCGGTTCTCCTCGGTCGCGGCACGCGGGTCGATCGCGCAGCACGACGCCGTCATCGAGCGCTGTGCGGAGGGGGACGTCGACGCGGCGGCCGCCCTTGTCCGAGGCAACTGGACGACCCTCGCCGACCTCGTCCTCGCCCACCTCGACGAGGACTGAGCAGCGCCCACCACCCGACCCGTTCCCCGACATCCCGCCGCACCACCGAGACCCAGGAGCCACCACATGTCCCTCAGCGACTTCGCCCGCTACCCCCTCACCTTCGGACCGAGTCCCGTCCACGAACTCAACCGCCTCACCGCCCACCTCGGCGGCGCGACCATCTGGGCCAAGCGCGAGGACGTCAACAGCGGTCTCGCCTACGGCGGCAACAAGACCCGCAAGCTGGAGTACCTCATCCCCGATGCGATCGCGCGGGGTGCCGACACGCTCGTGTCGATCGGCGGCTACCAGTCCAACCACACGCGTCAGGTCGCGGCGGTCGCGGCGAAGCTCGGAATGCAGGCGGTGCTCGTGCAGGAGAACTGGGTGGACTGGCCAGACTCCGTGAACGACCGGGTCGGCAACATCATGCTGTCGCGGATCATGGGTGCCGAGGTCCGTCTCGATCCCGCGGGCTTCGGCATCGGCTTCAAGTCGAGCTGGGAGCGCGCCCTCGACGACGTGCGCGAACGCGGCGGCACCCCGTACGCGATCCCGGCCGGGGCGTCGGACCACCGGCTCGGTGGTCTCGGCTTCGCGAACTGGGCCGCCGAGGTCGAACAGCAGGAGCGTGAACTCGGGGTGTTCTTCGACACGATCGTCGTCTGCAGCGTCACCGGGTCCACGCACGCCGGTATGATCGCCGGGTTCGCCGGGCAGGACCGACCGCGCCGGGTGATCGGTATCGACGCGTCGGCGAAGATCCAGGAGACCCGCGACCAGGTCGCACGTATCGCCCGCAACACGGCGGAGCTCATCGGCCTCGAACGCGAGCTCCGCGATGACGAGATCACGGTGTTGGAAGGATGGGCCGGCGACCTCTACGGGATCCCGGTCGAGTCGACGATGGAGGCGATCCGCCTGACCGGTCGGCTCGAGGGCGTCATCATCGACCCGGTCTACGAGGGGAAGTCGATGGCGGGCCTCATCGACCTCGTGACGAGTGGTGACATCCCGGCGTCCAGCAACGTCCTCTACGCGCACCTCGGTGGGCAGCCGGCGATCAACGCCTACAGCGCCCTCTTCCGCGACTGAGCCGGTGCCCGGCACATCGCCCGAGCGAGGTGCCGGCGCGGTGCGCTGAGCCGAGGTGCCGGTAACCGGTGTCAGCGCGGTGCGCTGATGCGAACCCGAGGGAATCGGCGTGAGCGCGGGTCAGGCGAACGAGCGCGCCCCTCTGGAGACCCGCGCTCACGTCCATGACCCGCGCTCGCGTCAGCGCACCGCGCTGACGCACTACCAGGGTCGATGGTCACGGTCCAGGGTCGGGCGGCGGCGCGTGGCGGTGCGAGACTTGGACCTCCACGACGCGAGGAGGTCGCATGCGCGCACCGATGGAACCCCGACACCAGACGCGGATCGCATGATCCGTCTGCAGTCGACCGCCTGGCCTTCCAGCGGCACCTCCCTCGACCTCGACGCTCTGCACGACGCGGCGACGGGATCGTTGGCGAGCATCGAGTCGCGCCTGGCGTTCACCTCCACAGCCGTGCGACTCGTCGGCCCGCTCGAACAGCACACCGCCGGGCGGGTCTTCGCGGGACTCGGCGCGATCGCGGCGGCCGACGTCACGCTCGCACGCGTCGTCGAACCGCACCTCGACGCACTGGCCATCCTGCATCAGGCCGACCTCGAACCGCCGACCGTCTCCACCTGGGGCGTCTTCGCGGCCGAAGCACCAGGGCTGCGTCTCGACGCGACCCTGGTCGACGACGCCTGGCAGCTGACCGGCACCAAGCCGTGGTGCTCCCTCGCCTCCCACCTGAGCGACGCCCTCGTCACCGCCCACACCGCGCCGGGCGAGCGGCGGCTGTTCGCCGTCGCACTCACCGATCCAGGGGTCACGACCGACGACAGCGCCTGGCTCGCCCGTGGACTGCCGCTCGTCCCGAGTGGCCCGGTCGGCTTCGACGGGGTCCCCGCCTCCCCGGTCGGCGACGACGGGTGGTACCTGCGACGCCCCGGCTTCTCCTGGGGCGGGATCGGCGTCGCCGCCTGCTGGTGGGGCGGCGCGATCACGCTCGTCGACCGCCTGCTCGCCGCGGCACGCACGCGACCCGACTCCGACCTCCTCCTGCGCACGCTCGGCGCCGCGGCCATCGACCTCTCGATCGCCGAGCAGGCGATCGCCGACGCGGCCCAGGCCATCGAACACGGCCACGCCGACGACACGGCCGGCCCGCGCCTCGCCCAGCGCGTGCGGTCGACGGTCCGCGGTCGGGTCGACGCCATCCGCGCCGGGGTGCTCGGAGCGCTCGGCCCCGGCCCGCTCACCTCCGAACCCGCCTACCTCGCTCGGATGTCCGACCTCGAGCTCTACGTCCAGCAGGACCACGGCGACCGCGACCTCGCGCGCTACGGCCGCATGCTGGTGGAGGCCGACTGATGCCCGCCTTCGACCACCGCGACCCCGGCACGTCGGCAGCCGCCTGGGCGACCCGCTTGCACGAGCTCGACCTGCCCGTCTGGGACGGCTGGCGACATGCCACGGGCGTCGTCGCGCTGTCGCCGCACCCCGACGACGAGTCGCTCGGAGCCGGCGGGCTGATCGCGGCCGCCGCGGCCGCCGGGATCCCGGTCGAGGTCCTCCTCGTGACCCTCGGCGAGGGATCGCACCCCGACTCGCCGACCACCACCCCCGAGGAACTCGCCCCGCGCCGGGAGGCGGAGTTCGTCGACGCGGTCGGTCGTCTCCACCCGACGGTCGGGTTCGACGTCCTGCACATCCCGGACGGCGGCCTCGACGCCGAACGCGCGCGCATCGCGCAGCGACTGCGGGCAGCCGTCGCCACTGCCGGATCACGACCGCTCATCGTCGCCCCCTGGCGCGGCGACGGGCACCGCGACCACCGGATCGCGGGCGAACTCACCACGGCCCTCGCGACCGAGCTCGACCTCGCGCTCGTGGAGTTCCCCATCTGGCTCTGGCACTGGGCCGACACCGACGACGCGACCCTGCCGTGGGCCGAGGCGCGGATCGTCCCGCTTGACGCCGCGGCGCACGGGGCGAAGATCGCCGCGATGGACGCCTACCCCTCGCAGACGGAGCCGCTCTCGGATGCGCCGGGCGACGAGGCGATCGTCGACCACCACCACCTGCAGCACTACGCACGGCGGTTCGAGGTGCTGTTCCCGAACGGGCGTGCGCTGGATCTCGCGCCGGGTTCCGACCCGGATGCGGGTGCGGCAGCGGACTCCGACACCGACGTCGCCACCGACAACGCCACCGCGACGGACACCGTCGTGACTGCCGACACCACCTCGCGCTCGAAGGAGTCGTTCGAGGACCACTACCGCGACCACCCCGACGGCTGGGACTTCGGGTCCTGGTATGAGGAGCGCAAACGTCGGGTCCTCCTCGCCGCCCTGCCGCGCCAGCGCTACGGCTCGGTGCTCGAACTCGGCTGCGCGACGGGTGTCCTGACGGAGCGGCTCGCGGACCGCAGCGACGACGTGCTCGGTGTCGACATCGCCGAGGCGCCCCTCGAGATCGCCCGTCGACGGGTGCCCGCTGCCCGGTTCGAACGGGGGACGCTCCCGGACGACTGGCCGAGTGGTGTCTTCGACCTCGTGGTGATGTCTGAGGTCGGCTACTACCTGTCCGCGACCGACCTCGACCGGGTCATCGACCACCTCCTCGGCTCACTCACGCCCGGCGGGAGTATCGTCGCGTGTCACTGGCGGCACCCCGACGACCACGCCACGACCTCGGCCGAGTTCGTCCATCGCCGGTTGCTCGAAAGCTGGCCCGGCCGTCGGTCGGTCCAGCACGTCGAGGACGACTTCCTGCTCGACGTCCTCGTGCCCGCCGATGAGGCGAGCGTCGCTACGGTGGACGGTCTGACGGGCTGATGCTGCGACGGATCGATGCCGTCGTGCCCGCACACGACGAGGAGGAGCTGATCGGGGCGTGCCTCGATGCGCTGCTCGTCGCGCGTGCCGCCGTGCTGCGTCCTCGTCCCGAGCTGCAGGTGGGGATCGTCGTGGTGCTCGACGACTGTCGCGACGACACGGCGCGGATCGTCCGGGAGCGGTTGGCAGGCTTCGATCCCGAGGAGGCGGTCACCGTCGTCATCGACGAGCGCAGTGTCGGGGCGGCCCGGCGGGCCGGTGTCGCGGCCGCTGGGCGATCGGGTGATGCCGGGTCGGATGCTGCAGGCGTCTCAAAACGTTGGATCGCCAACACCGACGCCGACTCGCGCGTTCCGGAGGACTGGTTCTCCGTGCACGCCCGTGCCTTCGACGACGGTGTCGACGTCCTCCTCGGGACCGTCCGTCCCGACTTCACGGACTTCTCCGAGCGCGACATCGAGCGCTGGATGGAGACCCACCCGCCCGGACATCTGCCGGGCAACGTGCATGGGGCCAACCTGGGTGTCCGTGCCGATCGGCTCGACGAACTCGGCGGCTTCCGTGAGCTGGCCGAGCACGAGGACGTCGATCTGGTCGAGCGCGCCCGCGCGGCGGGTCTGAGGGTCGTGCCGACGCCGGATGCACCCGTCGAGACTTCGGGTCGGCGACGTGGCCGGACCCCGGGTGGCTACGCCGCGTTCCTCGCCGAGACCTACCCGCGATCCTGACGATCCCGCGCGTCTGAACCCCCGGCCCGCGTCGACCGGTCCTATCCGCGCGTCTGTGGATCGACGATGACCTCGGTGACCTCGCCGAGGTCGAGCACCGGGTACCGGGAGACGGCCCCGACCTTCTCCTCGCTCGCCAGCACGTACACGTCGGTGCTGCGTTCGGCGAGGGCGCGTTTCGTCGCGGCGTCGTCGAGGTCGCCGGTGGTGAGGCCGTGTTCGGGATGGAAGCCCGTGACGCCGAGGAAGCAGGCATCGGCGCTCAGGTGACGGATGGCCTCCGCGGCGAGAGCGCCGCCCGCGACCATGGAGTGACGTCCGAGTTCGCCCCCGATCATGATGACGCGCGCCGGCGAGTGCTCCGCCACGGCGAGGGCGACCGCCGGGCTCGGGGTGATGACGGTGAGGGTGGGGTCGTCCGGGAGGAGTCGCGCGAGGGCGAGCGCGGTGGTGCCGGCGTCGATGATGACGGTGCTGCCTGGTCGGATCCGTTCGACGGCGATGCGGGCGACGCGCTCCTTGCTCGCCGTCCCGAGGGACAGCCGATCGTGGAACGAGCGGTCGGCCGCGGGGACCGGGAGTGCACCGCCGTAGACGCGGACGCAGAGGCCGGCTTCGGCCAGCTCGCGGAGGTCTCGGCGGATCGAGTCCTCGGAGAGTCCGAGCGCAGCGGCGGCGTCCTTCGCGACGATCCGCCCGTCGCGGTCGAGGAGGTCGATCAGGTGCGATCGGCGTTGGGCGCTCAACATGCGTGCTCCTTCATGATGTTGCACGATTGTGCACGGTTAACGCTACAGTGCTGGACATGACAACGCCACTCCTCATCCTCATCGCCGGCCCCTACCGTTCCGGGACCGGCGGTGATCCCGACGCCATCGCCCGCAACCTGGAACGACTCGAAGCTGCTGCGGCGCCGATCTACGCGCTCGGTCACGTCCCGATGATCGGGGAGTGGGTCGCGCTGCCGATCCTGCGGGGGATCGACACCGCGTCGGGTGACGGCGACGTGATGTACGAGACGGCGAGGCGGCTGCTCCAGCACTGCGACGCCGTGCTCCGGTTGCCGGGGGAGTCGTCCGGTGCCGACACCGACGTCGCGATCGCCCGTGAGCGCGGGATCCCCGTGTACACCGACCTCTCGGAGATTCCAGCGCTCGAGGGCTGAGGTCGCTTGCTCGCGGAGTCCCGGCGCTCGGCTAGGCTGACGCGCGTGCTCGACGACCTCAGGATCCGCCGCTACCGCGACACCGATGCGCGGGCGACCAGGTCGATCTTCGAACGCGCGGTGCGGGTGACCGCAGCCGCTCACTACACGGCCGAGCAGCTCGCCGCATGGGTGCCGGACGAACCGGCAGTCGCCGTGCTGGACGACTGGGCCGACCGACGTGCCGCGGTGACGACGTGGGTGGCCGAGCTCGACGACGCGGTGGTCGGTTTCACCGATCTGGACGTCGAGATCGGCTACCTCGACATGCTGTTCGTCGATCCGGACGCGGGACGACACGGCGTCGGGTCCGCGCTCATCCGTCAGGTGCTCGACGAAGCCCGGGCGGTGGGGCTCCACGAGGTGACCGTGCAGGCGAGTCGGACGGCGCAGCCGGTGTTCGAGCGCCACGGCTCCGTCGTGGTCCGCGAGCAGCGGGTCGAGCGTCGTGGGGTGCTCATCGAGAACGCGGTGATGCGGATACCCCTGGACGCCTCGACGGGGTGATGCTCCCGAGACGGCCCGCGCGCCCGGCGGGGTGTCGCCAGCGCGGTGCGCCGACCCGAGCGCGGTGGTGTGGGTGCCGGCGCGGTGCGCCGACGTGAGATCGCTGCGATCGGCGTGAGCGCGGGTCATGGACGTGGGCGCGGCCCTTCGGAGACCCGCGCCCACGCGTGTGACCCGCGCTCGCGTCAGCGCACCGCGCTGGCAGTCCGTCAGGCGTCGGCGAGTTGGGCCTCGGCACGCTCCGGGGAACCGGCTGCGAGCCCGCGGTCGATGGCGCGTCGCGAGCCGAGCCAGAGCAGGACACCGACCAGGAAGACGATGACCTCCGTGACGGTGAGTGACCAGACGATGCCACCGAGTCCGAACCACAGGTTGCCGAGGAGGACGATCGGGACGAACAACACGCCCTGGGTGACGGCCATGACCGCCGCGGGGAGTGCTCGCCCGGTCGCCTGGAAGAGCGAGGTGATGAGTCCGGTGAACCCGTTGGCGATCATGGCGGTGAGCTGGGCGACGAGGATCGCGACGCCGAGACCGAGGACGGCGGGGTCGGCGATGAACGCGGAGACGATCGGTTCACGCAGGACGAGGACGACGCCGGCGAAGAGGACCGAGATCCCACCGACCGTGAGCGCCGAGGCGCGGAGAGCCGACCGGAGGCGCGCGCCGTCGCCCTTGCCGAACGCGTAGGCGAGCAGCGGGAGCACACCGAAGGTGACGCCCATGACCAGGAACTCGGGCACCTGGGCGATCCGGACCGCGACGCCCATGGCGGCCAGCGGGGCGTCTCCGTAGGCCGCGGCCAACGTGTTCAACACGAGCGCGGTGACGATGAGGAACCCCGACTGCAGGAGCGTGCTGACCCCGACACCGAGGACCGGCTTGAGGATCGTCGGCGACAGGGTGAACCAGCGCGGTGCCAGGCTGACGTGCTCGCTGTTGCGCTGCAGCCACGCCACGAAGTAGACGAGGACGCCGAGGTTCGCCAGTCCCATCGCGAGTGCCGCGCCGGCGACGCCCCAGCCGAACCCGAGGATGAAGACGAGATCGAGGACGAGGTTCGCCACGGCCGACGCGATGAGGGCGATCATCACCTGACGGGCGGCACCCTCGGCCCGCACGAGCTGTTCCAGGCAGAACGCGGTCGCCATGACGGGGACGAACGCGAGCATGACGCCGATGAACGCCGAGGTCGCGGGTGCGGTGACCGCGTCCGCCCCGAGCAGCGACACGAGCGGGCCGAGGAACACGAGGCCGATCCCGCCCAGGACGGCGCCCGTCAGGAACGCGCCCCAGACGGAGAAGGAGGCGGCCCGTTTGATGTCTCCGGCCTGTGCCGGGTCGTGTTCGGAGGCGCCCAGGAGCCTGGAGATGTGCGCGCCGCCGCCGACGCCGAACAGGTCGCCGATCGCCATGATCAGTCCGAGGATCGGGGCTCCGAGCGTGATCGCGGCGAGCAGGGTGGTGTCGTGCAGCGAGCCGACGACACCCGCGTTGATGAGGTTGTAGACGGCGCTGACGACCAGGGCCGCCGCCATCGGGACGCACAGGTGGATGAGTGCCCGGATGATCGGGGCGGTCGCGAGGTACCAGCGGTTGCTGCCGACCGTGTCGGCGGCGGTCGATGGTGCGTGGTCGGCCGATGTCGCGGTGTCGGCCGATGGTGCGGTGTCGGCCGATGCTGTGGTGACGGTCGGTGGCGCGGTGGCCGTCGACGGCGCGGTGCTGCTGGGGAGGGGCGTTCCGGTTGTGGGATCGATGTGGTCTTCGGGGTGCATGGCAGGCTCCGTTTCGGGCAGGTTCCGGGCACGACGACGAGCGCCGGCGCGGCGAGGGTTCGTTGGTGGGGTGGTCGTCCGGCGCGGGCCGAGCGGTCGGGCTCAGCAGGCGTCCGGGCGCGACGGACAGCGCCGTCGTGGCATTCGCCGTCGCCATCGCGTGCGGCGGTCGGCGGATGACGCGGCGAGTGGTCTCGGCGCGTGGTCAGGGAGCTCGGGTTCCCGAGCGGTGATCAGCGGGTCGGCTGCGGCAGGTGCGCCGTGAGCTTCGTGAGCAGAGCGTGCAGGGTGTCGCGTTCGCTCTGGTCCAACGGGGTGAGGATGATGTCGTCGGCATCGGCCATCGCGGTCTCGAACCCGGCGATGAGGTCGGTGCCGCGCTGCGTGGCGAAGACCCGCTTGGTGCGGGCGTTCCCCGCTTCGGCGCGTCGTTCCACGAGCGCTCGGCGTTCGAGTCCCTGCAGGAGGCTCGAGACGCTGGCGGCGCTCGTCCGGCTCACCTCGGCGATGTCGCGTTGGATGGAGCCTGGATGCTGGACGAGGTACCCGAGGACGAACGCCTGCTCGTGCGTGAGTTCGCGAGCGCGGATCCAGTCTTCGCCGGCTTTGCGTTGTGCCCACGCGATCCAGCGGAGCAGTTGGAGTGTGCTGCTGAAATCGGGTGTCTCGTCATCCATGGTTAGAACGCTAACGCTTCGAGTTCTAACTGTCAACCATCGAATTATCGATCTGCTCGGCGCGGTGCGCTGACGTGAGTTGGGCGGACTCGGCGTCAGCGCGGTGCGCTGACACGAAACCAACGAGTTCGGCGTGGGCGCGGGTCGTAGCCCTGAGCGCGCCCCTCCGGAGACCCGCGCTCACGCGTGCGACCCGCGCTCACGCCAGCGCACCGCGCTGGCACCACGGAGATACGTCGCTGGGGAGGCCCGAAAACGCAGAACGCCCCACACGGGGCGGGGCGTTCATGGTGAAGCTGGCGGAGAATGGGGGATTCGAACCCCCGAGGGCGTTAACCCAACACGCTTTCCAAGCGTGCGCCATAGGCCACTAGGCGAATTCTCCAAGGCAGTTTGTGAAAAACGGCCAGATAGCAGCATACCTGGTTCCCGGACCGCCGCGCGCCACCCCCCCCGGTGTCGCGCTCCGAGCCCGGGCCGAGCCCGGCCGCCTCCGGCCGAGCAGGAACGCCCTGAGTCGAACACACCGGCACGGAGCACCACTCGCGTCAGCTCGCAGCAGGCGGCCGCCAGTCCACCCGTTGGTCACGCCGCAGCACGAGCGACCGCGGGAGGACTGCCGCGAGGATGCGTTCGAGCGGCTGACTCGCCGACCGCAGGGCCGTCTTCGCCTCAGCCAACGCTGCGTCGACCGAACCGGCGCTCGCCGCACCACCAGCGCTCGGCGCATAGCTCTCCCGCTCGACCGCCGCCACGAGCCGGTCGACGGCCGGCGACTCGATCCGGAACTGCCCGCGCAGCCTCGACGCGAATCCACGGGGTGACTCCGCCGACGTCACGGGGAAACCGAGGTCGCGGGCGGTGTCGAGGAACTCCGCCCAGGCCCAGCCCGCCGAGGTCCCGTCGCCCAGTGCACGCCGACGCCCGGCCGCACGCCGGAGACCCCGGGCGATCGACGGGGTGGCGAGCAGCACGAGCACGCCGAGCAGGATCGCGAGCGGGACGAGGGCGGCGGTGAACGCCCCGTCGGACCGGGTCGAGGTCGGTCCGCCGAGCGCGTCCGCGGTGGGGGTGGGGGTCGGCGCCGCGGTCGGAGCCGGACGGCTGTCGGGACTCACCGATCCGCTGCCGGGCGTCGCCGTGCTCGCGTCGCTGAACTGCGTCACGACCCCGCGGCTGGCCGTCGGCTCGAACGGCACCCAGCCCACGCCCTCGAAGTACAGCTCCGGCCAGGCGTGCAACTGGTCCGAGGTGACGATGTAGGTGTCGCGGTTCGCCGGGGTGTTGTCGATCGTCGTGCCCGGCAGGTACCCGATGGCGATGCGCGCGGGGATGCCGAGGACGCGCGACATCACGGCCATCGCGGACGAGAAGTGGATGCAATAGCCGGCCTTGCGCTCCAGGAACGTCGCGATGACCTCGGCGCCGCTGCCGTCGAAGCCCTCCTCGACGGGTGCCGACTCCGAGTACTCGAAGGTGCTGCGGAAGTAGCGCTGCAGGGCGATCGCGCGGTCGTAGTCGGTGGAGGCGGTCGCCGTCACGTCCGCAGCGGTGTCACGGATGATCTGCGGCAGGTCGTCGGGCAGCTCGAGATAGGGGGCGGCTGACGCCGGGTCGGCGACCGGCGGGACGTCGCGCATCTGCTGTGCGGTCGGCAGGATCGCGGTACTCGTCGCCGTGTAGGTCTGCCCGCGGGTGGATCCACGCTCCGCCATCGCCGTCAGCCCGGCGGCCTCGAACCGCCAATCACCGCGGAGCCCGTCGACCTGCTGCGTCGGATACGGCAACGGCAGCCACGGGCTCGACAGCGAGTCCACCGTGACCGTCGTCTCGAAGGTCTCCACCGGGATCGCCTCGCTGAGTCCGGCCGGCGCGGGGAAGGCGTCGAGCGTGTTGCCGTCGTTGTAGCCGGAGTTGTCCGGCCCCCAGACGGTGCCGGTGAACTCGTTGAGGTCGGTGACCTTGAGGTAGGGCGGTTCGTCGGCGGTGGTCGTGTACTCGAGCGCGGTGGTGTTCGCGGGGCGCCGCAGACTCTGGCCGAGTGAGATGAGCGGGTTGATGCCGTTCACGAACGGACCGCTCCCGCGGGCGCCAGCGGTCACGTCCCGGACGGCGAGGTCCGAGAGCACGGCCGGTGTGAGGAGCGCGACGACCACCGCGACGGCACTGACGAGGACGGCCGGGCCGAGGCCTCCGAAGCGGCCGACACCGGTCATCGCCGACGGTCCGGCGCCGCGTCCGTCGCCGGCAGCCCGGGCCGAGGCGAGCGCTCGCAGCACCTCGCGGCGCCGGACGTCCTCGCGGAGCAGCCAGAGGAAGGAGAGGGCGACGAGCGCGAACACCCACGGATCGAGCGGGAACGACACGGCGACCGTCGGCCCGGCGTACACGGCGAAGACGAGGACGGCCGCGAGCACCGGTGCGTGGCGGCCGAGCACGAGCCACGCGACCGCCAGCGCGACGAGGCTGCCGCCCGCGGCCATGACGAAGACCACGCCGGCGTCGGTGTCGAGTGGGGCCGAGCCGTCGTGGAAGGTCTGGAACCCGGCGTCACGCAATCGCTCGAAGGCGCCGAGCGTCGTCGGGGTCGGGACGATGCCGATGATCGCCGTCTCACTGGCGAAGAACAGCGTGATCGTCAGCAGCCATGCGATGCCGGCGCCGAGCCACACGAACACCGCCGGCAGTCTCGTGCGGCGGAGGAGGATCGCCGTGGCGAGGACGATCGCGATGACGAGGTTCGTGACGAACCACCAGTCGAGCGCGTCGAGCACCCGCCCGAATCCGAGGCCACCCGTCGCGAGGAGCAGGAAGGCGGCGAGTCCCAGACGCAGGTCGCCGACGTTCGCGGTGTCGCGCGGGTCCTCTCTGCGTCCGCCGGCGCCTCCCGACCAGGAGCCGCCACTGGTTCCGCCGAGGGACGGTCGCCGTGGGTTCGACGAGCCGACACCAGGACGGACCCCCGCCGGCACGCCTCCGCGAGACGACACTCGGCCACGGGCGGCGGCCGCCGCGCGGCGATCCTCAGCGACGGACATACGCACCTCCGGCACCCTGGCGCCCACCCCGACCACCACGACCGCCCCGGCCGGAAGACTGCGGCGCCAGCGTGGTGGTCACCGGACCGCTCGTGCCGGACCACAGGGCCTGGAACGATGCGCCGCGCTCGCCGACGTGGCAGCGCCACCCGGCCGATTCCAGGAGCTCGATGGACCGACGCCGACCGCCGGCCGGGAGCAGTGCGACGGGGAGTGGTGAGAGGTGCGCGACCGCGGTCAGTTCACCGAGGTCGCCCTCCTCCACGTCGCCGAGGATCGCGATGACCGGCTGCGACCGGCGTGCGGCGATGACGGGTGAGAGGTCGAGGAACCGATCGGGTCGGACCGACGGACGCAGGAGGGCCAGGTCGAGCAGCGCGGCATCGAGATCGTCCTCCTCGAGATGCTGCCCGCCGCGGGCGAGCGCGTCGCCCATGTCGCCGACGGGGCTGGACCGCAGGCCACCGGCCGCGGATCTCGCACTGATCTCCCGGGAGAGCTCCTCGGTTCCGGCGCCGACCAGGTTGACGCGGTAGTCGGCGTCGACGAGGTGGGCGGTGATCGAGGCCGCGAGCGACACGGCCTGCTCGAACGCCGGCAGGTACGACGGATCGTCGTCGGGCCAGGCCCAGTGGGCCGCGGCGGTGTCGAGGAGGACCGTCGCCTCGGGGTCGTTCTGCTGCTCCTCCTGCCGCACCATCAGCTCACCGTGGTGCGCGCTCGCCCGCCAGTGCAGTCGGCGGATCGCGTCTCCCGGCAGATAGGGGCGCGCGATGATGTCGTCCTCGCCAGCGCCGACGTGCAGCGACGACGGACGCGTGGAACCGTCGCGGCTGGCGGTGAGCGCGGGGATCTCGGGCAGGACCACGACCTCCGGTAGGACGACGACCGCATGCGTCCCGCCGACGTCGCGCCGACGGACGACGAGTCCGAACGGGTCGCTCACGGTGAGTCCGAGCGGGCCGAGCTCGTGCTCTCCGCGACGCAGTGCCGTCACGGTGTACTCGGCCGTTCGCCGGCGCGATCCGATGCCCGCGACGCCGGTACTCGGCAGGGTGCCCTCGGCGCTGCCGGCGAGTCCGGGCGGCACACGGTCCTTCCACTCCGTGTGGACGTGGGGGAGCGCGCTCGTCTCGGCGATCGTGACCTCGACGGCGATCCGCCCGCCGACCGCGACGAGGTCGGGCCGGGTGGTGCGGTCGACCCGGAGCGACGGCCGTTCGAGGTAGACCGCGCCGAAGCTGGCGGCGACGAGCGCGACGAGCAGTCCGGCGGCGGCGAGCAGCTCCGGAGAGCCGATCCCGCGCGCGAAGATGAGGCACACGCCGGCCGCGACGAGCACGCCGACCGCGCGTCTCGTCAACGGCACGCGACGCTTCATGGGCTCAGAACCTCCGGTGCCGGATCACGGCGATCCGGCGGTCGCGGTGCGGGGCCATCGGTTCAGGACCTCAGCTCGGTGCGACCGGAGTGCGGCACGGGTGTCCGCTCCAGCAGCTCGGCGAGCACTTCGGAGACCGCCTGGACGCCCGAGCGGTCGTGGGCGCTCACCGCGCGGCGGGTGGGGATGAGCCGGTGGGCGAGGACCGGTGCCAGCAGCTGGTCGATGTCGTCGGGGAGGACGAACTCGCGGCCGTCGAGCGCTGCGAGGACCTTGGCCGCACGGACGAGTTGCAGGGTGGCACGCGGGCTCGCGCCGAGGCGGAGTTCGGGGTGCACACGGGTCGCCTGCACGAGCGAGACGCAGTACTGCTCGACGATCGGCGACACGAAGACGCCGCGGGCCCAGGCTATGAGGCGCTCGACGTCGCCGCGTGACGCGACCGGACCGATGGTGTCGAGCGGGTTGACCGTGTCGCGCTGGCGGAGCATCGCGAGCTCCGCGGACGCGTCCGGGTATCCCATCGAGATGCGCGCCATGAAGCGGTCGCGCTGGGCCTCCGGCAGAGCGTAGGTGCCCTCCATCTCGAGCGGGTTCTGTGTGGCGACGACCGTGAACGGCGACGGCAGGGCGTGCGTCTCGCCGTCGACCGTCACCTGACGCTCTTCCATCGACTCGAGCAACGCCGACTGGGTCTTCGGCGAGGAGCGGTTGATCTCGTCGGCGATGACGATGTTCGCGAACACCGCGCCGGGCTTGAACTCGAACTCGCGGTCGACCTGGTTGAAGATCGAGACGCCGGTGACGTCCGACGGGAGCAGGTCGGGCGTGAACTGGATGCGGCGGACGGTGCTGCCGACGGACGCGGCGAGGGCCTTCGCGAGGACGGTCTTGCCGACGCCGGGGACGTCCTCGATGAGCAGGTGGCCCTCGGCGAGCATCACGATGAGCGCCATCCGCGCGGCGAACGGCTTGCCGTCGAGGACGCGCTCGACGTTGTCGAGGATGCGCTCGGCCAGCACCTGGAACTCCTCGGCGTTCAATGCCGGCTTCAGTTCGGCGACGGTGTCCCGTGGGGCGCGGCTGGTGTTGCTCTGCTCGGTCATGGTCGGCTCCTGCGGTCGTGGTCGAGCATGCGCTTGAACAGCAGCGCGACGATGGTGGCGAGGCCGATCGTGATGAGGGTCGGGGCGAGTGCTCCGAGGAACTGCATCCAGAGGTAGTTGTCGGTCGGGCCGCTGTCGCCGACGAAGCCGCGGTACAGCAGGGTGAACGACTGCCACAGCCCCACGCCGCCGCCCAGGGTGAGGACGACACCGACGATCCAGAGGCCTCGCTCCCAGACGACGGCGCGGACCCGGTGGGCGTCGGCGGCGTCGAGGTACTCCTCGTATCGCTGCTGGTCGAGCTGGGTCTGCTGCGCGTCGGGACCCGCCACCCCAGGCTGATCGGCGACCGCCGCGGTGTCGCCGGCCCGGGCTTCGAACGGGTGGATGCGACGATCGGTCTGCGAGGGCATGCCGCGGGACGGCCGGGCGCGCGGGCCGTCGTCGAACCGGTCGTCGGTCGGCGGGCGGACGGGGCGACCGTCGGTGGGCGGCTGGATGAGCTGCGGGGCGATCTCCTCGAGCGAGGCGAGGCGGCTGCGGCGGCCGGTGTCGGAGGCGTTCGGGCGCGTGCGCTCGTCGGTGTGTCCGCGCTGGAACGCGGGGTCGTAGCGTTGGTCCATCGTCGGCCTCCGTCGCGCTGCGTTCATCGTCCGGGCCGGAACCCGTTGCCCGATCCTAGGACTGATAACGAACAGGTAACACCCCTGGACGTGTCGCCCACAGGAACTCCATATGTGCGCCAGGTCGCGCACACACGGTGCCGCTGCGGGTCAGGGAACTCTTCGGAGCCGACGTGCCCAACGGTTGTGCGGCCCTTCGACAAGCGCAGGGAGCGGTGTTCGTTGCCCGTCCCGTTCTGGTCCCTGAGCTTGTCGAAGGGTGGGGTGTTCTGCGGAGACGACGACAGGCCCGGGAACGGGGGTCCGTTCACCGAGCCTGTCGAGGCGCAGGGGCCTACAGCGCCGCGAGCGCCTCGCGGATCGGCATCTCGCCGCCGATGACCTCGAACTGCGTGCGGGACGCCGCGCCCGACTCGACGAGCGCGAACAGCACGGCGGCGACGTCGGCACGCGGGATCGAGCCGCGGTCGGTGGTCGTCGCGGCGGTGATCGTTCCGGTCGGGGCGTCGTCCGTCAGGCCACCGGGGCGCACGATCGTCCAGTCGAGGTCGCGCCCGCGGAGGTCGGCGTCGGCCTCGGACTTCGCCCGCAGGTAGACCTGGAACACCTCGTCCGAGTCGGGGTCGAAGTCGTCGGCACCCATCGACGAGACCATCACATAGCGCGGGACCTTGGCGAGCTCGGCGGCCTCGGCGAGGAGGATGGCGCCGTCGCGGTCGAGGGTGAGCTTGCGGTCGGCGCCGCTGTTCGGGCCGGCTCCCGCCGCAAACACGACGACGTCGGCTCCGGCGAGTTCGTCGGCCAGTTCTGCCGCCGAGGAGTGCTCGAGGTCGAGGACGATGGCTCGTGAGCCGATGCCCTGGAGCTCGCCGACCTGCTCGGGGTTGCGGATGATGCCGGCGGGGGAGTGTCCTGCTTCGGCGAGCAGTCGCTGCAGGTGCAGGGCGATCTGTCCGTGTCCTCCGGCGATGACGACGTCGGTCATGTGAGTCCTCTCGTTCGATGCGGTCCCGGTCGGTGCGCCGCCCGTTCGTGGGGACGGCGGTCGATCGGTGGTCTGGGGCCAGTGGTCCCAGATCCGCCAGTCAACGCCTCAACCGTGGCGTACGCAACCCGGTCGCGGCTCGGGTACACTAGGTGACGGCTCCCCGCGTGGCGCCATCCAGGCCAACTCCCCCAGGGCGGAAACGCAGCAAGGGTAACCGGGCTCTGGCGGGTGCGCGGGGAGTCTTTTCGTGCCCGCGCCGCCCTGCTCCCGCTCTCCGCCCGCCCGCGCCGCAGCAGGACATCCGCCCGGCAGCAGGACACCGGGACCTGCTTCCTCCTGCTCTCGCGCCGATCTCCTGTGCTCGCCCTGCGACCACGACATTGTGCGCTTACCCAGCCCCCGCAGAGCCCGCCCCCGTAGGCTGGAAACCGTGGCGCGAAGCATCTACATCATCTCTGCCGAAGGACACTCCGGGAAGTCGACGGTGGCCCTCGGGGTCCTCGACACCCTGAGCCATCAGATCGAGCGGATCGGGGTGTTCCGCCCCATCGCTCGGTCCACCACGAAACCCGACTACGTGCTGCAGCTGCTGCTCGAGCACGACGGCGTCGACCTCGCCTACGAGGACTGCATCGGCGTCAGCTACGACGACGTGCACACCGATCCCGAGGCGGCGCTCTCGCGCATCGTCCAGCGGTACAAGCACATCGAGGCGCAGTGCGACGCGGTCGTGATCCTCGGATCCGACTACACCGACGTCGGCAGCCCGACGGAGCTCGGCTACAACGCCCGGATCGCCACCAACCTCGGCGCACCCGTCCTCCTCGTGCTCGGCGGTCGCGCCGGTCAGGGTGCGGGGGAGCAGCTCGGCCAGTCCGTCGCCCGTACGCCCGACGACATGCGCAACATCGCCGAACTCGCCCTGGGTGAACTCGCCGACGCGCACGCGCAGCTGCTCGCGGTCGTCGCGAACCGTGCCGATCCCGACAAGCTCCTCGAGATCACCGCCGCGATCAGCGACGCCATCCACCCGAACGGTTCCGCGAACGGTTCCGTCGTCGCGCCGGCCGGCCACGCCGCCGGAGCCGCTATGGTCCCCGTCTGGGCCATCCCCGAAGACACCTTCCTCATCGCCCCGACGATGGACAGCATCCTCGAGGCTGTCGACGGCACCCTGGTGAAGGGCAGCGAGGAGCTGCTCACGCGCGAGGCGCTCGGCGTCGTCGTGGCGGGCATGTCCATGGTGAACGTGCTCCCACGCATCACCGAGGGATCCGTCATCGTCATCCCGGCCGACCGCACCGAGGTGCTGCTCGCCGCGCTCATGGCCAATGCCTCCGGCACGTTCCCGTCGATCGCGGGCATCGTGCTCAACGGTGGGTTCCCGCTGCCCGAGGTGGTGGAGGAACTCATCTCCGGTCTCGGCGAGATCCCGCCGATCGTCAGCACCGACCTCGGCACCTACGACACCGCGGTCCGCGTCATGAACACCCGTGGTCGTCTGGCCGCCGACTCGCAGCGCAAGTACGACACCGCACTCGCACTGTTCGAGCAGAACGTCGATGCACCGCTCCTGCTCGAGCTGCTCAACGTGGCGCGCGCCGACGTCGTCACGCCCCTCATGTTCGAATACGGGCTGCTGGAGCGTGCGCGGTCGAACCGCAAGCACATCGTGCTGCCGGAGGGCGACGACGACCGCATCCTCCGCGCGGCAGGCACCCTGCTGGCTCGCGAGGTCGCCGACCTCACCATCCTCGGTGAGGAGATCGAGGTGCGGTCGCGGGCCATCGAGCTCGGCATCGACCTCAGCAAGGCGACCATCGTCAGCCCATTCGACGCGGTGCTGCGCCTCAAGTTCGCCGAGGAGTACGCCAGGTTGCGGGCCCACAAGGGTGTCACGATCGACATGGCGAGCGACGCCGTCACCGACGTGTCCTACTTCGGCACGATGATGGTGCACCTCGGGCTCGCCGACGGCATGGTCTCGGGCGCCGCGCACACGACGGCGCACACCATCCGGCCGTCGTTCGAGATCATCAAGACGAAGCCCGGCGTCTCCGTGGTGTCGAGCGTGTTCCTCATGGCGCTCGCCGACCGCGTGCTCGTCTACGGCGACTGCGCGGTGAACCCCGACCCGACCGACGCCCAGCTCGCCGACATCGCGATCTCCTCGGCCGAGACGGCTGAGCAGTTCGGGATCGAGCAGCGCATCGCGATGCTGTCGTACTCCACCGGTGACTCCGGTGCGGGTGCCGACGTCGAGAAGGTCCGCTCAGCGACCCGGCAGGTGCGCGAGCGTCGGCCCGACCTCCTCGTCGAGGGGCCGATCCAGTACGACGCCGCTGCCGACGCCGCGGTGGCCGCGACGAAGATGCCCGACTCGCAGGTCGCCGGCCGTGCGACGGTGTTCATCTTCCCCGACCTCAACACCGGCAACAACACGTACAAGGCGGTGCAGCGCTCCGCGGGTGCCGTCGCGATCGGCCCGGTGCTGCAGGGGCTCAACAAGCCGATCAACGACCTGTCGCGCGGCGCGCTCGTGCAGGACATCGTCAACACCGTCGCGATCACCGCCATCCAGGCGCAGGAACAGGAATAGGTCCAGACACACATGCCCACCGTCCTCGTGGTGAACTCCGGTTCCTCGTCGTTCAAGTACCAGCTCATCGATGTCGAGACGGAGCGGACGCTCGCCAGCGGACTCGTCGAACGCATCGGCGACGCGACGGGCGCCGCCGAGCACCGGTCGTACCTGCCGGACGCCGCCGGCGCGACGACCCCGCCCATCGAGGAGCGCTGGGTCATCGAGCGCGAGATCCCCGACCACACGGCCGGGTTCCGGGTCATGCTCGACGCGTTCGCCGAGCACGGGCCGTCACTCGACGAGCACGCGCCGATCGCGGTCGGCCACCGGGTGGTGCACGGCGGGAAGCGCTTCTTCGAGCCGACCGTGGTGACGGACCTCGTGAAGATCAACATCGAGGACATCTCCGAGCTGGCGCCGCTGCACAACCCGGCGAACCTGCAGGGCATCAACGCGGCGCAGGTCGCGTTCCCCGACGTCCCGCACGTGGCGGTGTTCGACACGGCGTTCCACCAGACCATCCCGGCTGCGGCGTACACCTACGCGATCGACGCGGAGCTCGCAGCGAAGCACCGCGTGCGTCGGTACGGCTTCCACGGCACCTCGCACAAGTTCGTGTCGGAGGCGGCTGCGGCGTTCCTCGATCGTCCGCTCGGTGAGCTGAAGCAGATCGTCTTCCACCTCGGCAACGGGGCGTCGGCGTGCGCGATCGACGGCGGCCGGTCGGTCGACACGTCCATGGGCATGACACCGCTCGAAGGACTCGTCATGGGGACGCGTTCCGGCGACCTCGACCCCGCGGTGCTGTTCCACCTGCATCGCAAGGCGGGGCTCGGGTTCGACGAGCTCGACACGCTGCTCAACCGCCGCAGTGGTCTGCTGGGGCTGTCGGGTACCGGGGACATGCGCGACGTCACCGAGTCCGCGTCGAAGGGCGACGAAGCGGCGCAGCTCGCGCTCGACGTGACCGTCCACCGCTTGCGGCACTACCTCGGGGCGTACCTCGCGGTCCTCGGCGGTCTCGACGTGGTGGTGTTCACCGCCGGTGTCGGCGAGAACGCGCCGCTGATCCGCGCGGGTGCGGTGCAGGGGCTCGAGGGGCTCGGCATCATCCTCGATGAGGACCGCAACGCCGAGCGTGCGCGTGGCATCCGGGTGATCTCGACGGACGACTCCCCGGTGACCGTCCTCGTCGTCCCCACCAACGAGGAGCTCGAGATCGCCCGCCAGACGGTCGCCGCACTGGCGTAGCCGCGAGTCGCCGACCCTCCGGTCCCCGAGCTTGTCGAAGGGCGGGGTTCCGTGTGTGCACTTCGACAGGCTCAGTGACCGAAATGTGGCCGCGGAGCACCTCTCCCGGTCCCGGAGCGCTTCTTCCGGACCCTGCGCTTATCGAAGGGCCCACGGGCGACCCTCGCTCCCCGTGTCCTCTCTGCGGAGGACAAAAGAATCAGTGGTTCCCCCTATTAACTTTCCCTGGGAATTCGCTTAGTCTCAGGGAACCATCAGGTACGTCGCGCCTGTCGGACCCCTAGACGAAAGTACTCAACTCCGTGAATTTGAAGACGTCACGCCGCACTGCGGCTCTCGCCACCGGCCTCGCAGTTGTCGCCGGATCCACCCTCCTCATCGCCGGACCCGCTTCGGCAGCGGAGATCCAGGTCACTCAGGTCGCGGCTGACGACGCGACCTACGCCGGCTGGCACGAAGGTGTCGCCACGCCCGGTGCTCCGGCCGTCCTGACCGAAGCCGGTCTCACCATGACCGGTGACTCGCAGATCATCAACGGCTTCAACGAAGGGGACGGCATCGCCGTCGCTGCCGGCGGGTTCGCGGCGCTCGCCGAGAGTGCCGGCTACGCATCCACCGGCGACGACCTGTACTTCCAGATCCCCGTCTACGCCGACGGGGCCGCGGACACCTTCACCGTTCTGCAGCCCGAACTCCCGGGCGCTGCGAACCTCAGCGGGAACTGGGTCGTGACCCAGGACGTCCCGGGGATCGCCTCCGATGCCGTGTACACGGCCGCTGAACTTGACGCCGCTCTCGGTGACTTCAACCTGCTCGCATTCGGCGTCTTCGCCGAGGCTGGAACGGTCGACACGCTGCAGTCGGTGTCGTTCGTCGGCGACACCTACAACTTCGCTGCCGTCGCTCCGGTCTTCAACCCGCTGGTGGTCGTCGACCCCGACACGATCTACTTCTCCGACGTCCGCCCCGGCGGCGCCGGCTTCAGCGTGACCGTCACGGGCTTCACCCCGGGCGACACCCTGTCGTTCGCCGTGACCGACCCGAACGGTGAGATCTTCGGTTCCGCCGACGGCGCCAACACGGTCATCGCTGACGAGACCGGTGGCTTCGCGGCTTCGGGCCTCACCCTGCAGGGCGAGGGTATCCAGGTCGGTACCTACACGTTCACCGTGACCGACACCGCCGGCAACGCTCGCGCTGACTCCATCGCCGTCATCGCCGACCCGGTCGCCGCTGGCGCCCCGGCCGTTCCGACGCTGGCTGACACCGGTTCGGACTCGGGTGTCCTCGTCGGTGGCGCTGCCGCGCTGCTGCTCCTCGGTGCTGCCGGCATGCTGTTCGCAGCTGCTCGTCGTAAGGGCGCGCAGGTCACGGCCTAGCCTCACCCTTCGAAGCCCTGTCCTCGGCTCCGGTCGAGGGCGGGGCTTCGTGCCGTCGCTGAGGCGAGGAAATAAGTGGTTCCCCTAATTACCTTTCCCTGTGAGTTCCCTTAGTCTCAGAGAACCAACAGGTGCATCGTGCCTGCCGGACCCCTAGATGAAAGTTCTCGCCTCAGTGAAATTGAAGACGTCACGCCGCATCGCGGCTCTCGCCACCGGCCTCGCAGTTGTCGCCGGATCCACGCTTCTCTTCGCGGGCCCTGCGTCCGCATTCGACTACCAGGTCACCCCGGATCAGCTGCAGGGCAGCATCGACCCCGCGACCGCAACCGGCTGGTACGAGGCCCTCCCGGCCGATCAGGTGGGCGCGCCCGCTGAGATCACCGACGCTGGGCTCGTGCTGACCGGCGACTCGCAGATCATGTACGCGTACGATGCCCCGAAGGCCGCCACCATCCCGTTCCAGACGCTCTTGACCTCCGCGGGCTTCGTCTCGTCGGTCAAGTCCGCGTACTTCCAGGTGCAGGTCCGTGTCGTGCCAGGAGATGTGGACTCGACCACCACCCTGAGCGCTTCGCTCGCGGGTCCTGCGAACATCCCCGGACCACCGTGGCAGGCGAGCACCGACGACCTTCCTGGCCTGGCAGCGAACACGCCAGCGTCGATCGAAGAGGTCAGTGCCGCGCTCGGTAACGACTACGAGATCCTCGGTTTCGGTGTGAAGGTTGTCGCGGGCAGCGACGACGTGGTTCAGTCGATCACCTACCTCAACGACACCTACACCTTCGCTGCTCCGGCACCCGCGGTCCCGACCGTGCTCGTCGACCCTGACACGATCTTCTTCTCCGACGTGCGCCCGGGCGGCGCTGGCTTCAGCGTGAACGCCTTCGGCTTCACGCCTGGCGACACGCTGTCGATCGCGGTCACCGACCCCAATGGCGAGATCTTCGGCTCTGCCGACGGTGCCAACACGATCATCGCCGATGAGAACGGTGGCTTCGCAGCTTCGGGCCTGACCCTCGAGGGCGAAGGGATCCAGGTCGGTACGTACATCTTCTCGGTGACCGACACCGCTGGACGGGTTGCTGCTGACTCCATCGCCGTCATCGCCGACCCGGTCGCCGCTGGCGCTCCGGTCGTCCCGACGCTGGCTGACACCGGCTCGGACTCGGGTGTCCTCGTCGGTGGCGCTGCCGCGCTGCTGCTCCTCGGTGCTGCAGGCATGCTGGTCGCAGCTGCTCGTCGCAAGGGCGCGCAGGTCACGGCCTAGTCTCACCTTCGAAGCCCCGTCCACGACTCCGGTCGAGGGCGGGGCTTCGTGCTGCCGCCGGGGCGCTGACACGTCGACAGACACAGCGACCGTTCCCGTTCCCTGAGCTTGTCGAAGGGCAGACGGGAGAGTTCTTGGTTCGAGCCCAGCGGGGGAGGAAGGCGGAGCGGCAGCTCCATTGCTGCACTCCGCCCGGTCGCACGTGCCGGGACCGCTTGGCCCAGGCCATGCGCGCCGGCCATTTGCGCGTTCGGGTAACGAAAATGACCGGAAACAGTGCTTCGGAGCGTCCGGCGGCGTGGATTGGTTTGACGTCGAGATAATCGTCCGGTCGTGCTGAGCGCGTCACGCAGCGCGCAGCCTCGGCTTGCCACCGCGTCGCGGGATGCGATGCGGGTCGATGTGCGCGGGCGGGATGAACCAGGGCACGTGGTCGCGCACGATGACCTCCCATCCGTCGTTGTGGATGCGATGGTGATGGAAACTGCAAAGCAGGATGCCGTTGGACAGGTCGGTCGGTCCGCCTCGTGACCACCAGACGAGGTGATGAGCCTCGGTATACGACGGTGGATGGGTACAGCCGGTCCAGGCGCAGCCGCCATCGCGCTCGGCGAGGGCCATCTTCTGCCCCTTGGTGAACAACCGTGTGCCGACTCCGAGGTCGAGTACCTGGGACGGCCCGCCGAGCACCATGGGGATGATCCGTCCGTCGGCCGCCATGCACCGTGCGGTCCCGGCGGAGATCGGTTCGGAGACGCCATCGATGTAGGCCCTGCCGTCGGACCACTGGCCGTCGTCGGCCAGATCGGGTTCGTCCATGCGGATGATGAGGGAGACGGGTGCCAGTTCCATGACCGCCGACTCGCAACCCGCGGCGTGACGGAAGACCCCGACGAGGGCTTCCACGCGGCGTTCGTCCATCGTGCGGGTGTCGGGCATCTCTGCCGGCGGGACGTAGGCGTCGTCGAGCGGATCCGCGGAGGGCAGCTCACCGCTGGTCGCTGCCGCCGCGGCCGTTTCATCGGAGGGATCGACGAACCGGACCTGCCGCAGCTGCTTGCCGACGACGGCGTCCATCGTGGCGCGGACCCATCCCGCCGCCTCGGGCGCGAGGAAGGCGCGGAGCTCGGTCATGCCGTCGGGGAGTTCGCGGAGGGTGCAGCGCTGTTGCCTCCGGAGCGCGATCTCGCGCGGCACGGGGCCGTCTTGGTCGAGGCTGGTGCGGACGAGCTTGGCGAGGCTGTTGACCTCGGCGAGCGGTGCACCGTCGCAGTGCTCGATGCCGGCGCTGACGGCACGGTGGACGCGTTCGTCGTCGACACCGGAGCCCACCAGTCGCAGCTCGCGCAGCAGGATGCCCGCGCCCTCGACACTGAGTGCGGACCGGACGAAGCGGGATGGGGCGGCCGTCTCGTCGTGGTCGACCGTGCACGTCGGGTTGTCGCCTTCGGACAGCGGCAGGCAGTGGGTGTCGGCAGCGCGCCGGGGTTCGATGGCGGCGGCGATCTCGGGGCGGTCGCACTCGATGACGTCGCCGGTGAGGGCGCGCTTGGGGGTGATCGCCTGGGCGACCGAGGTGATCGTGGCGGCGCGTCCGCGAGGGATGCGCCAACGTTCCGAGAGCATGACGGCCGGTGTCGCGTACCCGTGGCTGCGGGCCAACGGGTCGTGGCCGACGATGCCGCCGCGGGAGCGCTCCGACACCGAACCCATGACGCGAGCGGCCAGGACTTCGACCACGTGCTGCACGGCACCCAGCTGGTCGAGGACGCGGACCACGCCTGCGTCGTTCATGCCGGCGAGTTGCTCGATGGCGTCGTCGCCCGGTCGGATCGGGTCGAGCGCGCCCGACCAGGTACGGAGGAGCTCGGACACCGTCTCGCGCAGCGTGCCCAAGGGGTCGGCGGAGACCGGACCGAGGGGATCGCGTGGGCTGCTGGACATGGGACCATCCAAACATGAGCCACTGACATTCGAACGCCGACCGATTCCACCGCTGATCTGGGATATTTAGCCAACGTCTGTTGCGTTCAGATGCCTCGCCGGGCTCTGCGAGCGGCGAGGGAGTTCTCGCGTGGCCCGCGTACACTCGCCATATGCGCCCCCTCGCCGACCGTGAGCGTGACCTCCTGGTCGCCCTGATCGCCCGCGGAACGGAGCCGGGTGCCGACCGGGCCGTCGCCGCCTCCGATCGAGAACGGTGGGCGGGACAGCTCCCGGGCGTCATGGTGCACGGGACGTGCGGCTGCGGCACGTGTCCCTCGATCGACCTGACTCCCGACAGCGGCGATCGGCCGACCCCGACGCGTCAGACGGTCCTCGAGGCGAGCACGTCGAATGCGTTCCTCCTCCTCTTCATCGAGGACGACCGGCCGACCTATCTGGAACTCGCCCCGTTCTGCGATGAACCGATCACCGAATTCCCGCCGGTGGAGGACGTCCAGTTCTGAGGTCGCGCGTCGGTGGGCTCGCACCTCTCGACGGGGGTCGCCACCCTTCGACAGGCTCAGGGACCGTAGGGGGCTCAGGGACCGGGAAAGGTGCTCGGGGACCGGGTGGGGTGCTCGGGGACAGGGAGCGGTGCGAAAGACCGAAGCCTTCGCATCCGTCACGATCCGGTTCGGTCCCTGAGCCTGTCGAAGGGCACCACCGCCCGAATCAGTCCCGCGTGCCGAACAGGCCTTCGCCGTGCTTCGTCAGCACCTCGTACGCGTCGGCGTAGTTGTCCGGCAGCGGGGCGCCGGGCTCGTACTTCGCGAGGAGGATCCCGATCAGTCCGAGTGCCGGCGGCGTGAGCGGTCGCTTGCGGTCCTTGTCCTTGTCGGTACGGGCGTTCGCCTCGGGGTTCGGCGGCACGTAAGCGGGCGTCACCGTCGGCCACAGCACGGGTTGCCTCGGTGAGGTGAGGTTCACGGCGTTGAAGATGCTCGTGGCGGTGCGGTCGCGTTCGGTCAGCGGGTCGAGTCCGTGCAGCTCGGCGAGGGTCTTCATGAGTGAGCCGTGATGCATCTCCTCGTTGATGACGCTGCCGGCCTTCGTGTACGCGGAGATGACGATGGTCGGCACCCGCAGTCCGAGGCGGTCGAAGGTGAAGCCCATCTCGCCCGCCTCCGGCTTGCCGGACGGTGGGGTCGCCTCAGGTGGCGCAACGTGGTCGTAGATGCCGCCGTGTTCGTCGAAGGTGACGAGCATGACCGTGTTCATCGCGTTCGAGCCGGTGGTCGACGCACCGTGCTTGATCGCCGTGTAGACCTCGCCGAGGAGCTGCTCGCCGGCGCGCATGTCGGAGTAGGCGGAGTCGAGCTCAGGGTCGAGGTCGTCCCGGCTCGGGTTGTCGGGACGGACGACCGGCGGGTGCATGTCGTTGTGGTCGAACACCATGCGTGGTTCGACGAAGGCGTAGTCGGGCAGGTCACCGTTGGCTGCGTCCTCGTGGAACTGCTCCATGCTGCGGAAGTTGCTCTTCCAGTACTGCTCGATCGACGGTGCGCTCAGGAGACCGGTGAGGGAGACGACCTGTTGGGCGTCGTAGTAGACGCGCCAGGTCTTGCCGGCCTCCTCGAGCCGGTTGAACACGGTGGGGACGGCCGGTGCGCTCAGCCACTTGCCGATGCCGTCGCCCTCGATGTTGGTGACGTAGCCGTGGGAGGTACTCGCGTGGAAGAAGGAGCGGTTGCAGAAGGTCTGGGAGGGGACCGCCGCGTACCAGTGGTCGTAGACGCCGAAGTTCTTGGCGAGCGTGGACAGCACCGGCAGCATCTCGGAGGAGAAGCCGCCCATGACGGTGGAGTATTCCTCGGGCGTCGGCTTGCGTCCGCGGGCGAGCGTCGAGTTGACGATGTAGTCCTTGACGAAGCCGTCGTTCTTGGGGGAGGAGGTGTCGGCGGGGAGGTTCCACGGCGGCTGGAGCGGGTTGCGGAGGTCGCCGTTGCTCTCGGGGTCGATGGTGCCGAAGAGCTGCGTGTTGACGTGCGGGTAGAACTCGCCGGGGTCAGGGTCGGGTTGCGCCATGATCTGGTCGGTGGGACCCGTGTAGACGTGGGCGGGGACGGCCTCGCCGGACTCGCCGCGGTTGCTGTAGTCGCCCTGGGCGAGGCCGTCGAAGGTCTGGCCGGCCGGTTCGCCTCCGGCGGGGTACAGCCATCCGAGCATGTGGTCGAACGAGCGGTTCTCGAACATCACGACGACGACGTGGTCGAACCCCGGTTCGCTGCGCTTGGGGAGCGGCGTGAACCCGTAGTCCTCCTGCGGGTTGGTCGCGGTGGCGGCCGCGATGCCACCGGCGACGGCACCGCCCGCCGCTAACCCGGCGACGCCGAAGCCCGCGGCGCGGAAGAAGTCGCGGCGGGAGGTGGGGCGTTTGGGGTTGGTGGCGGCGTCGCCGGTCGGGCTCTGCTGACCCTCATGCTCACTCATCGACGTCTCCTGTTCCGACCTCAGCCCGACGCCCGAACGGGGGCGGCGCTCACGTGTTAAGACAGCGTAGGCGTGCGTACGCCCCGGAACAGCGAGCGATGAGGGTTTCCGCGACCCCCTCGCCGGTTGTCATGCTCGCTTGTACTCGTGCACGCGAGCGCCGAAGAACGACGACATCACGCCGAGGCCATTCACAAGCCGGTTGTACGATCGGGCATGGAGACCGCGGACGCGCACCAGATCGACCAGACTCAATGCGAGTCCGCTGGCAGCCAGGTAACCACCCTGCGCGAAGGTCATGGCGGCTCCACGTTTCGTCACGCCGATCCTCGCTAGGACGACCCCGTTCCGGAACGCGCGACGTGACACCCACCGGAGCGTCATGCGATCGAACGGTACCGGCTCGAAGACCTCCGCCGGTCGACAGAACTCGATGGTGATGCCTTCGCGGAGCAGATCGGCGAAGAGACGGGCGTCGCTCCCTCCGGTCGACGAGAAGGAACGGTCGAACCGCGGCGAACCTGCCCGTTCCCAGTCGCTCCGCTTCAGCAGGGTGTTGTTGGTGGCCGCCGCTGTGAGAACCTCTCGATCCTCGTGGAACGGCCGCTGCATGAACTCGCCGCGGGTGACCCAGCGCGGAGTTCCGGCCGGGAAGATCGAGATGACGGGTCCCGTGAGTACTCCTGCGGAAGAGCGTTCCGCGGCACCGGCGAGCTCGGGGTACCAGCCGGGACCGACGTACTCGTCGTCGTCAACGAAGATGATCGCGTCGTAGTTTCCGTCCGCCTCTTCGAAGACCTCCAACGACCGGTTCCGGGCTTCCGCAATTCCGGGCTGAGACTCGAGCACGTAGCGGACGGCTGGAAACTCCTGCACGGTCGCCTCTGCTGACCCTGCGGGATCATTGTCGACGACCAGGACATCCATGGTGTGCTGAGACTTGTTGGACGGATCCACGAGCGAGTCGAGGAGGATGCGGAGGTCATCCGGTCGACGGAAGCTGGCGATGGCGACGAGGGCGTGCATGGGGCCGTCCTAGGGTGTCGTGGGATGGGTCGAGCTGGAGGACCGTCCGGGGCCGGACCAGAGATCCAATGGGAAAGCGTCGATCAACGGCTGCGCGTCCCAAGCCAGCGGGTCAGGTGCCTGCGCGAGTGCTTCACGCAGATCGTGCGTCACCGGGAACGAATCCCGTCCGGTGCCGCCGTAATAGTCCTCGTACTTGAACATCGACTCGGCGGCGGGGGCGATCAGTGTGGCCGGGATGCCCAGGCTCTCGGCCACGACGAGGCCATGGAGGGATGACCCGACCACGCGCTCGCTCTGGGCGATGCGCTCAAGGATGCCGACCAGGTCTCCGGTCGGATCGATCGTCGCCGGATGAGACGCCCACACCGGGTGATCGTGCAGGTTCGGCACGATCGTCAGCGCGTGCGCCTTCTTCATGGAAAGCGCCGGGAGGTGGTCGAAGACGCGCGGTACCAGCAAACCCGGGTCGCCGAACACCCGCTCGGGTTCGAGGCCGCGAGCTTCGAGGAAGTCGAACGTTCTCGGCCCGCGGACCGCGCGGATGTCGAGCCTGCCGAAGGTGTGCTTCGATTCCGGCATCTTCCCGTTGACGCCACTACCCCAGACGGTGTCACCATCGTGTGCGAAATGCAGGATCGACCCGACGGCGACGAGGCGTTTGCCGTCCTGCGGGAGTGCACGCAGCGTCGACTGATCCCCGACGGCTTGCTCGAGCAGCCGCCGGACGATCACGGGGCCGAGCAGGTCGCCGAAGTTGTTGCGACGCCGTCCGATGGGCAGCCGCGCTCCGATCCGTCCCGAGAATCGCGGCACGAACGGGTTCCAGTGTTCGACAGCGACGCCGTAGATGTTCTCCGTCACCATGCGCGGACCTCTCGGTACAGCTTCGCGTGCGATCGGGCGATCAGCGACCACTCGCGGGACGACATGTCGATGCTGCCTATGAAGCCGTCGTCGGGGAGCTCCGCGACGGCTGCCGCGAGGGCGCCGCTCGTGAGTTCGCCGTCGAAGAGCTTCACGACATCGCTGCCGAATTCGGTCTGCAGGTCGCGGGTGATCGGATTCGCAGGGATGAGGACTGGGGTGTCGAGCGACAGCGCGAGCAGCACGGCGCCGCTGTTGTGCATGTTCTTGTACGGGAGGACGACGAGCCTGGCGCGAGCGATCGCTGCCGCCAGCTCGGCATCCGGCACATACCGGAAGTCCGGTTCGATCCTGGGATCGGCGGCGATGAGCTGTTGAAGCGTCGTGGAGACGCCTGACGGATCGGGCTTACCGAGGATCCGCAGACGGAAGTGGCTGAGCGCATCGGCGCGGGAGAACGCTGCGGCCAGGCTGTCGACGCCCTTGTACGACCGGACGAGCCCGAAGTAGAGGAGCTCAGGCGCGTCCGTTTTTGTGAGCGCCGGCACGCGATACCAATCGCGGTAGTGACCATGCGGGATCACCTGTCCTCGTGAACCCTCCGGCAGCGGTGTGTGCGCGTTCATGGTGATCCACGCGTCAGTCGCCCGATCGAAGGCGCTCAAGATGAGTCGCTCACCGGGCCACCCGGATTCGTGAGGAGCGAGGTTGTGTGCCGTGCGCACGATCCGCGTCCGCCTGATTCGCAGCCTCAGGAGGAGCAACAGACTGAGCATCAGTGAGGTCGCACGACGAATGCGGCTGGGCCCACGGGTCACCGCCTCCGGCCAGTGGATGTGGAACACGTCATAGCGGGCGGTGAGCGCCCGGGGCCAGGAGAAGAATTCGACGGAGACCGTCGGGTCCGCTCGCAGGGCGTTGACCAACATCGTGACGAAGGGGTTGATCTTCGTCGCCGATTCGCGGACCGACAGGAGCACCGTCGTGACGTCTTGGGGCGAGCCGGACGGTGCCGGGCGCCCCTTCCTGCTATCGGGCAAGTCGGTACGAGTCCTTCATCGTGACGCGGCTGTCGACGCGGGGTGCACTGCCGATCAGGCCGAAGAGGGTCGCGGCCAGTACCGCGATGAGGAGGTAGAGCACGAGGCCCTGAGGGAACAGAAAGATCCGCCACATCTCGGCGAGTCCGTAGGCGACGACCGCCCCGGCCACGATGACGAGGGAACGGAATCGCGACGCATACCCGGCGAGCATGCTGGCGAGGAACACGGTCGCCAGAACATAGGCGAGTCCCCACCAGCCGTAGTCGGCGTAGGTGTCCGCGAAGGCGGAGTTCGTCGTGAGGTTCGGCGCGACCTGGACGAAGCTGTCGAACGAACCGTAGGAGCCGAATCGTTCCGGCCGCAGGAACGTCGGTACGACGATGGCCGCCGCCGACACCACGTCCACAGGTTTGGTGAATCCCCCGTTGGCGATGCCGTCCGCGACACCGAGAGACGCCTGGAACGGTGCTCCGAGGTACGCGGCCACCTGATAGAAGTTCATCGACACCGGATCCGTGATCCCCAGGTTCTCGTAGAAGCCGGCGTTGCGGTAGTAGTTGAATGCGACGAGGGCACCGAAGACCGCTGCACCGGCGATCGCCAGCGGTACCGTCTTGACCTTGATGTCGCCTCTCAGCGTGATCACGATGAAGATCAGCACGACGACGGCCATGATGAATGACAAGCGGCTCGAGAATAGAGCGCTCATGACGAGCAGGAGTACGTTCCAGATGGCCAGGCTGGCGCGTCCGTGCCGGAACCGCCACACGTAGAGCGCGACTGGAGCCGAGATAGCCGCGGTGTAGCGCAGCGTCGCGATTCCCGCGGACCCACCGATGGACTCCTTCAGCTGGTTTCCCTGCGTCGCGGAGAGCGCGTCGAAGATGTTCGTCTGCTGCTGGACCAGGTACACGGAGTAGAGCACGCCGATCGTCGCGAACACCGTCAGCACGATCGAGAATCGTCGATCGAATCGCTCAGTGCTCGACGCCTCCACGATGCGCTCGCTCGGACCGGCCATGATGCCGAGACGGAATCCGGTCCAGACGAGGAACGCTGCGACCAGGTAGAAGCAGACGAGCAGGGTCCATCCCTCGAAGGAACCTTCCGCCCGCTGATCGAACCCGCGGAGCTGGTTCGACGTCCCGGGCACCGACCAGACGAGCGCGCTGACGATGACCGGGGCGAGAAGATAGAAGAGCGGGTTCGTGAGCAGCCGCTTGATCACGCCGGCCTCCTTCCCCACGCTGTCGGACACGGCTCCCGGCAACGCTACTGCACGCGTGTCGGTTGAGCGGTGGGCGGTCGGAATCTTCGATGCTGTCGTGGTCATGAGGCCCCGCCCGTTGCGAACCCGATGAGCCGGCGCGCCTTCTCCGACCACCCTGCCGCGGCTGCTGCCGCGCTTCCCGGTAGATTCGGGCTGGCTGACGCCGTGGCCACATGTATGGCGTCGGCCGCGCTGCGCGAACGACCGTAGGAGACCACGCCCGTGTCCGGATCGTCGGTCAGTACATCGGTCTCCCGGGTCACCACGGCCAGGCCCGATGCGAGGTATTCGTACAGCTTCATGGGACTCCGTCCGCGGTTCACCGGGGCATCCGACAGCGGGAGGAGTCCGATGCGCGCGCGCCGCAGTATCAGTGGGATGTCGTCGTAGCTGACAGGCCCGCGGAGCAGGACGTTTGCGGGCAAGGGCTCAGGTGCAGCCTGGCCTGGTCCGAAGATGTCGAAGGTCCACTCCGGCAGGCGGAGTGCCATTTCCCGCACCGCGTTCCAATCGAAACGGTCGTCAAGGGCCCCGATGTACACGGCGCGGTCCTCACGCACATCGTCCTCGGTGAGGATGAAGCGCTCGAGCTCGACCCCGTTCGGCAGGACGAGCGACGGCGTTGACGCCGGGACCCCCAGCGCTGTGAGCACCGCGCCTGACGTCGCCACCACACGATCGGCTGCCGCGATCGCTGCTCGCTGGAATCTGGCCTTGACACCATGCTCGTACAGGTCGGTGGGACGGTAGACGACAGTGGTCGCAAGTCGGCGTAGCTCGTTGGACCAGAGCGTGGGCTGGTCCACGAACACGAGGTCGATGCTGGACGTTCCGAACGCTCTGGTGAAGATCGGCGCGAACGAGAGCGGCGCGATGCCGGCGGGTAGGAGGGTGCGCGGCACGAGGTGCATGACGCTGTCGGCGTCCGACACGATTCCACGGCGAGAGGCCTCCTCTCGCGTTGCCTCTCCCCGCCTGAGGACGCGATGGACGAGCGACACCGGGGTGGACAGGTGCAGCACGCGGTGGCCGAAGCGAGCCAGCTCTCGAGCGAGGTGGTGGCTACCGACCCGGAACGTGCCGGAAGTGTCGGTGTGGCTGACGAACGCGATGGTCAGGGTCTCGGCCATCACTGATCCCTCAGCGTGCGTGACACGATCTCCGCCGTGCGGTCCCAGCTGTAGGTCGCCGCGAGCGACGTGGCGCGCGGCTGCTCAGAGAGCACCGTATCCATCGCCTTCCTCCACGCGATATCGTCGTGCGCATCACCGACCGGGAGCCCTTGGCCGCTCGAGATTTCGGCGATCGACTCGCAGCCCTCCCAGAAGATCACCGGAGTCCCACACGCGATGCTCTCGACGGCAGGCAGCCCGAATCCCTCGACCAGCGACGGGAAGACTGTGGCGACCGCGCCCCGGTAGAGGTCGGCGAGCTCCGGGTCGGTCAGTCCGCTCCGCACCTCCACGCGGTCGGCCACGCCGAGTTCCGCTGCACGACGCTCGGCGCCCTCACGGTCGTTCATGACGACGACGAGCTTCGCTTCGGGAACACGAGCCAAGGCACGGAACACCACGTCGACGTTCTTGTGCGCCCGCAGGTTGCCGACGTAGAGGAAGTAGGGGGCGGAGTCTTCGGTGGTCGGAGCCTCACCCGGATGGAACGCCTCCGACAGCCCGTTGCCGGCGTTGACCACTCGGACGCGATCGTCGTCGACCCACTCCTCGATCGCGCGCTTCGACGTCTCCGACACGGTCAGCACCAGTCGGTTCCTGCGGATGATCGGGCGCAGGACAGCCGAATAGTGCGCGACGTACACCGAACGACGGTTCGTCGTCGGGTGCAGATGGATCAGGTCGTGGACGGTCACGACCTGTGGCGAGCGCGCGAGGAAGCCGTTGTAGCCGGGGGAGTAGATCGTCTCGCCGCCGGGTGTCCGGCGCACGCGGAGGAAGTCCTGCGGATCGGACGGCTTGCCGCCGACCTCGAGCGCCGACCACTCGACGCTCAGCCGCGGGAGCACTTCGGACGCGTAACGACCGATGCCGTGGACGCCGCTCCACCTGGTGTCGGCAAGGATCATGAGGCGAGGGTCCGATCGGTTCCGTCTGTGCGGGCGGAGTGACCGACCCAGTCCGTGAGCTTGGTGGCGAAGGCAGCGGAGCCGAACAGCGCGTTGACGCGTTCCTGAGCCGGTGCCATGTCGACGAGGAGGGCGCGCTCGACCGCTTCGCGCAGCGTCGCGTCGTCGAGCGCGTCGACGACGACACCGCCGTCGATGGCGAGCACGCTCTCGGACGCGCCACCTTCGGAGAGCACGAGCGCGGGCGTACCGAGTGCCATCGCCTCGACGGGCATGATGCCGAAGTCTTCGACTGCCGCGAACACGAGGAGCGACGCCGCCTGGTAGAGCGCGAAGAGCAGCTCGTCGCTCGGTCTCGTCATGATGATGACCGGCACCGTCGCGGCATCCGCCAGGGCTTGTAGCTCGGGGTGCTGCGGACCAGCGCCCGCGAGCACGACCGGCAGGCCGGCGAGTTCGCCGGCGCGGATGGCGACGTCGAGCCGTTTGTAGTCGACGAAACGGGATGCACCGAGGACGTACTCGGACGGCAGCGTCGAGAACAGGTACGCGTCTTCGGCGCTCAGGCGGTCCGCCCAGGACGGCACGCTCTGGAGGTACTCGACACGGACCGGCGGGTGGATGACCTCCGCCTCGACGCCCCACGAGCGCTCCATCCGCTGGCGGATGTAGTCGCTGTTGGCGGCGAAGGTCGCCCCGTCCTGCGCGCGCTTGCGGTCGACTCGACGGAGTGCGGGGGCGAGTGCGCGAGCTGCGAGGTTGCCGCCGCGGACGTCCAGCTCGGGGGCCCAGAGGTATCTGGCAGGCGTGTGGACGTAGACGAACCGCTGCGGGCCGTCCACTTCCTGCCGTCCGCCGGCGTGATGCGCGAACGCGTGCGAGCTGATGAGGACGAAGTCGGCGGCGGAGACGTCGGTCCGGGCCCAGGTGGTCGGCATGAAGGGCAGCGCGGCCGCCTTGCTGCGACGAAGTGGTGTCCGCGCAATCCAGGACTCACTCACGGTGTGGCCAGGGAAGCGGTCGGGCGCGTTGCTCCACAGGCAGTGGATGTCGGCGTCGGGATAGGCGGCGGCCATCGCATCGACGACGTTCTCGGAGCCACCGTGACGTTCGATCCACTCGTGGATGATGAGCCCCGGCATCAGTGGGCTTCCTTGCCCGGAGCCACGACGGCCCGGATGGTGCGCCAGAGGATGATGACGTCGCCTGTCAACGACCAGTTCTCGACGTAGTACAGATCGAGGCGGATCGCGTCCTCCCAGCTGAGCGCGGACCGACCGCTGACCTGCCAGAGGCCCGTCATGCCGGGCTGCACGATGAGGCGACGCTTCGCCGCGGAGTCGTAGAGCGCGACCTCGCCCTCGCGCTGCGGACGCGGGCCGACGAGGCTCATGTCGCCGCGGAAGACGTTGATGAGCTGAGGGAACTCGTCGAGCGAGAACTTCCGCAGGGTGGCGCCGACGCGGGTCAGGCGTGGATCGTTCTGCACCTTGAACAGCGGGCGATCGCTCGTGCCCTGTTGGGCGAGCAACGCGGCGAGCTCGGCGTCCGCGTTCACCCGCATTGATCGGAACTTGAGCATGTTGAAGGGCTCGCCGTTCAGGCCGATGCGTTCCTGGCGGTACAGGACCGGTCCGGGGCTGGTGAACTTCACCAGGAGGGCGACCACCAGCAGGATGGGCGAGGCGACGAGCAGGATGAGGCCGGAGCCGAGGACGTCGAAGGCTCGCTTGGAGAAGCGCTTGCGCCCCTCGTATCGAGGAGTCTCCACGTGGATGAGTGGAAGGCCGGCCACCGGGCGGGTGTGAATGCGCGGGCCGCCGACGTCGGTGAGGCTCGGCGCGACGATGAGATGCTGGCGCCCCGGTTCGAGACTCCAGCTCAATTCGCGGACACGCACCGGCGTCAACTCGTCCGAGCTGGTGATGATGACCGTATCGGCCCGTGTCGCCGCGAGCGCCTCGAGGACGGTGTCCACTGTTCCGGACACGGGGATGCCCGTGTCGCCGAGCGTTCCGCCGATCTTGCCCGTCGGAACGCAGGCACCGACCACTCGATAACCGGCGTCCGTGTTGCGGGTGAGTTCTTTGGCGATGTGCTCGGCCGAATCGGCCGATCCCACGAGCAGTACCAGCGACGCGTAGCGACCGTGGGCGCGCTGCACGGACAGCCACTGGCGCCACATCCACCGTGACAGCAGCAGGACGAGGATCCCCAAGGGGAAGGCCAGCAGGAAGTATCCGCGCGCGAGATCGAGCTTCACGAGGAAGGCGATGATCGCGATGATGCCGAACAGGCGGATACTCGCGTCGGCGATGAGCCGGTACTCCGCGTTCCCACTTCCGACCACTCGGTACTCCCGGGTGCCGAAGATGCGAAGCGTCACGAGCCAGGCGACGATGAGGGTGATCGAGATGACGGTGTAGTTCACGACGACGCGTGTCATGTCGAAACCGACCGAGGTCGTCTCCTGGTCGAAATCGAACCAGAACAATTGGGTTCCGAAGACGATCCAGATGAGGACGATCGCGTCGGTGACCGCGAGGCGCCGAGCCTAGACCCGGCGCCAATCGCGCACGACAACGCGAGCTGGGTCGGGGGGAGTGCTCGCAGGCGTCGTTGGCAGCGGCACGGAAGGCTGCGACAGCATGCGGTCTCCGTGGTGGAACACGTAAGTACTACGGGTGACGAGGGAAGAGCTTGGTGCTTCGATACGCGGATGTATCGGGACTGCTGCTGAGACTATCGGTGAAGATGCGCAACATCTGTCCTCCTTTTTGCGGGTGACCCCTGGATTGGTGACAAATGTAGGGATAACCCTAGCCCCAGGTGACGCCGCCATCGCCGGAACGGAGGACGGTGTCGCCGACCCATAACCAGGCTCCAGTCCCGGCGATCGCCAGTGCGGCGGGCGCTGTGACGTCGGCGCCTTCGGCACAACCGACCAGTGATGCGTTGGCGAATGGAGCAGGGATGCCCGTCGTCGTCAGCGCTCCAAGGCCGTTGCAGCCGGGCACGCCTCTGGCGACGAACATCAGCCGATCTCCCTCGGTGGCGAGGCCGTGCACTCCGGCATAGGGCGTCGCACCCCACGTTTCTGCGGCGGGATTCCACTCGGCGAGGACGGCGGCGCAGGCGGCCACGGTCCGTGTGGACGTCGAGCTGAGCACGTCCACTGCCGGGCAGGGCAAGCCGACACCCTGACCCGAGACGACGGCAGCGTTGTCGTCCGGCGTCAGGTAGCCGACCTCGCCGGGCAACGCGGCATCAGGGGCCCAGGTGTCGCCGGCGTCCTCTGAGGAGAAGCCGCCGACCGCGCAAGCGTCGCCAGTGGCTCCGATGATCTCAAGTTCTCCGTCCTCGCCAGTCGTGAGGGCGAGCACCTGACGGAGGTCGAACGCGTTCGTCGCCAGTGGAGCCCAGGTCGCGCCGGCGTCGATACTTCGCTCGACGACAGCCGACGCGGACGCGCACGCGCCGGCTGTGGCGCGCCACAGCGTCTGTCCATCGATGGTCGTGATGAAACGCTTGCCGTCGACCGCCGTGGCGTCCGTCGGCTCGGCCGACGCCCCAGGTGACGGTGCGGGCTGCGGGGTCGAGTTGAACGTGACGAGGGGGCGCGGCGTGCGATCGGCTGTCGGCGCCCGGTTGGCTGTGAGAGCGAGCCCGACGAGGATCACGTCGACGATGAGGAAGAGCGCGAGTCCGACGAGGACGATGACCCGCTGACTGGAACTCAGCGAGTCGCGCCACCGTGGTCGAGCTGGTGCCGACCGATAGGTGGAACGTCCGCGCTTGGTGCTCATCGGCGGTCACCGGACCGCGCCAGGTGCGTGACGATGACCTCGATGAGCGCGTCGATCTGCGCCCCGACCCGTTCGTAGGTTTCGGCGCTGCGACGGTAGGGATCCTCGATGTCGTCGTCGTCGGGGTTCGCGGGCGGTGGGACGAGACCGCGCTCCGCGGCCACCTCGGCGACGAGCTCCCAGAGATCGACGGCGGGCTCGGTCTCCGCGATCAAGCGCGCGAACTGAGGAACGGTGAACGTCACTCGCGAGGCACGGGGGAGGAGACGGGCGACATCGCTCCGATGCTCACGCGTCGCGGTGAGGATCAGGTCCGCATCGGCGACGATGTCTCGGTTCAACTGTCGCGGGACGTGGCCGCTCGGGTCTCCACCGAACCGACGCGACTGCTCGATGACTTCCGGTGGCATGACGAGTTCGGGCTGCATGCCCGTCCCGGCGCTCGACACGCGGATGAGATGGCCACCCGCGGTGACGCCTGCGGCATCGAGCCGAGCCTTCAGGAGCTGCGCACCGAGCGCCGACCGGCAGATGTTCCCGGTGCAGACGAACAACACCGAGAACGGACGTGTAGCCGCCGCCGTGGCGTCGGTCACGCCTTCACGTCCTCGGTGTAGCCGTAGCCGGCACCATAGCCGTAGCGTGCGTATCCGTAGGCGTCCGGGCCCTTGGTCGGGACCATGGTCATGACGAGACCGGCGACCGAGGCGTTCACGTGGACGAGCGCTTCAAGGGCGCCCTTCAGCTGATTCTTGTGGGTCCGGCCGGCAGCGACGACGACCAATGCGCCGCCGGTGTGGCGGGCCAGCAGGGCACCATCCGTGACGGGCAGGAGCGGCGGTGCGTCGATGAGCACGTAGTCGAACTGCTTCTCGAGACCGGAGATGAGTTTCTGCATCACGCTGGAGCCGAGCAACTCGCTCGGGTTCGGCGGGATCGCGCCAGCGGGGAGGACGGTGAGCGCGCCGCGGCCCCACGGCTGCATCGTGTCCTCGAGCGTCGCGCGACGGATGAGGACGTCGCTCAAGCCGACGGCTCCTTCAAGGTCGAAATAGGTGGCGAGCTTCGGCCGACGAAGGTCGGCGTCGATGATGATGACTCGGTGACCGGCATCGGCGAGGGCGATGGCGAGGTTCGCCGCTGTCGTGCTCTTCCCCTCGCTCTGGATCGAGGAGGTGACGACGTAGCTGCGGGGTTGGTCACTGACGTCGAGGAACTGGAGGTTCGTTCGGAGGCTGCGGAACGATTCGGCGCGCGGGCTCTTCGGGTCGGCTTGGACGATCAGCGGGCGCTGCTTCGCCTTCGGGTCGAAGGCGATGCCGCCCATCAGCGGGATGTCGGTTACGGACTCGACGTCACGCTCATTGCGGATGCGGGTGTCGAGCGTGGTGCGGAGGACCGCGAATGCCACTCCCAGCGCCACGCCGAGGAGCGTGCCCATGGCCAGGTTCAGCGGGACGTTCGGGCTGCCTGGCTGGGTCGGTACGTTTGCCTCCTGCACCCGGGTGAGCTTCACCGGGCTGGAACCACCGTCCTCCGAGCTCTCGATCTTCGCGACGACTCCCGTGAGGCTCTCAGCGGTGGTGTTCGCGAGTTCGGCGGCGAGCACCGGATCCGCGTTCGTCGCCGTGATCTGGATGATCGTGGTGTCTGCCGTCGAGGTCGCGGACACCTGACCGGCCAACTGGCCTGCGGTGATGTCGAGTTCGAGCGCCGCGATGACGGGCTGCAGCACGATCGGCGTGCTCACGAGGTTGACGTAGGTTTTCACCCGCTGTTGCGAATAGGTGTTCCCCTGGGTCAGCTCGGACAGACTGTCGGTCGCCTGCGTCGAGACGAAGACCTTGGCCGACGAGCTGTATTCCGGCGTCCGCGACAGCGAGTACAGGGCCGAGGCGGCCAACCCCGTCAGCGCGAGCGCGAGGATCAGGACCCAGTACTTGCGGAGGATACGGAGATAGTCACTGAGCTCCACGCGGTGGCTTCCGTTCGATGAGGAGGAGAGCGGTTCACCCTGCTGCCAAGGCGTGCCCCGAACAGGGCGTTGGGAGCCATGCTGCCATAAACCGACGCCTGTTCCAGAGCGTCAGTGTCATGCGCGTGGCCGATTGCCGTAGTTTGCTCTCGTGACGAACCGAAGCGAGACCACTCCGCGCGACGAGCCGCAGGCAGCCCGGGCTCGCCTCGTCGTCGCGACGATGGGATTCATCGCGACCATCGTGATCGCGCTGGGGTTCCCAGGTGGTATGCGGATCGTCGGACCGTTCTCACCGCTCGGTGGCTACGTGCTCGTGTGGCTTCCACTGGTGGTCGCGCTCCTCGTCGTCCTGCTGGTTCCGAGCCTGCGCGCGACGGTTCCGATGGCAGTGCGGTGGAGCATTCGCCCGATCGACCTCCTCTGGGGTGCTGCGGCGGGCCTCCTTCTGCGAATCGTCGTGAGCTCGCTCGAGGTCCTCGGTTACGGCGGGCTTCCCGCCACCGCCGGGAACGCGGTGCCCCTCACGACCGCAGACGAGGTGGTGTACGTCGTCGTCGCGTTGCTCTCGGTGATCCTCATCGCACCGATGATCGAGGAGACCTTCTTCCGCGGGCTCGTCCTCCCGTCGATCATCGGGATGCTCCGCGGCGGGCGATGGATAGCAGTCGCGATCAGCGCAGTGCTCTTTGCGATCTTGCACCTCCTCGCCGTCACCACCGCCGCCCAAGCGGTCGTCGTCGGGGTCGGAACCCTGCTCGTCGGGCTGGGCGCGGGAAGCCTCGCTGTTCTGACCGGCCGGCTGGGTCCCGCGATCGTCGCGCATGTCGTGTTCAACGCGTCGATCCTCGCGCTCGGTTTGTCCGCCGTAACCGGTGGCACCGGCGTCGTGATTGAATAACCCCCATGCCGGCACCCGAATCCGACAATCGTCGCTCGCCTTCCTCAGGCCCATCGCGAACCTCCTCCAAGGGGTCCGGAAGTCGGCGGAGCACGACCGCGCGCTCCCGTGCCCGACGGCGGGAGAACGCGGACCCCGAGCGACTGCGTGCTCGGCGCCGCAGGACCGCGCTCATCGTCTCCGGCGTGCTCGTCCTGTTGTTGGCGGCTGTCGCGTGGATCGGTGTGCGCGCATTCCTCGCCAAGGGGGAACTGGAAGCGGCAGTGCCCTTGGCCCAACAGGTCCGCGAGCAAGTGCTCGGCGGAGACGCAGCTGCTGCAGGTAAGACCGCTCGTGAGCTCGCAGCCCACGCCCGCGAGGCTGCTGCACTGACGAGCGACCCGATCTGGCGTGCCGCCGAGATCGTGCCGTGGATCGGACCGAACCTCGCAGCCGTCCGGAACTTGGCGGGCGCGACCGACGAGGTCGCGGTCGGAGCGATCGCTCCGCTGGTCAACCTGTCCGGGTCGCTTCGCCCCGACCTGTTCAAGCCTGTCGACGGTGCGGTGCCGCTGCAGCCGATGATCGATGCTCAGCAGGACGTCCGCTCTGCCGACGATGCTCTCGAGGGTGCGGCCAAGCGCGTCCGAGGCATCGATCAGTCCAGCCTCATCAGTCAGGTGTCTTCGGCGGTCGACCAGCTCGGACCGGTCCTCACCGAGACCGCCGACACGGTCGATGCGGCACGGCGCGCGATCGATCTGCTGCCGACGATGCTCGGCGCCGACGGGCCACGCAACTACTTGATCATGTTCCAGAACCCGGCCGAGCCGCGCGCGAGTGGCGGTAATCCGGGTGCTCTGGCCCTGATCGGCACGGACGGGGGCCGCATCTCGCTCCTACAGCAGGCGACATCAGGTGATTTTCCGCGTTTTCCAGAACCGGTCCTGCCGCTGTCGACGGAGACCGCAGGCATCTACGGCAACATCACTGGGCGCTTCATCCAGGACGTGACGTTGACGCCGCGGTTCGACGTATCCGCCGAGCTTGCCTCGGAGATGTGGTTCCAACGGTTCGGGACCCGCGTCGATGGCGTGCTCAGCATCGACCCGGTCGCCCTGGGATACCTGCTCGCAGCGACGGGACCGATCGACCTCCCCTCGGGTGATCAGCTCACGACCGAGAACGCCGCGGATCTGTTGTTGAACCAGGTGTACCAGCGCTACCCGGCCGGGGCAGAGCAGGATGCCTTCTTCGCGGCAGCTTCTGCGGCGGTCTTTGACCGCATCTCGACCGGTAACTTCGATGCCACGAAGCTGGTGGCGGCACTCGCCAAGTCAGGCGACGAGCGACGTGTACTGGTGTGGAACGCCGCTGAAGCGGAACAAGTGCTCCTGGCCGGAACCACGTTGACGGACATGCTCCCGACCGAGGAGCAGCGGGCCGATGCCTTCGGCGTGTACATCAACGACACGACCGGTAGCAAGATGGGCTACTACCTCGATGTGGAGACTCAGAGCGGCATAGCACAGTGCGGTGCCGGAGGACAGGTCTTGGGTTTGCGTCTGAAGATTACGAACACGGCTCCGGCCGACGCCGCAACGTCGCTGAGTGACTACATCACGGGTGGTGGCATCTACGGCATCACGCCTGGCAACTTCAATTTCAAGGTCGCGGTCTACTCTCCTCCAGGGTCGTACACCGAGGGAATCCAGCGTGATGGTGCGGATCTTCCGGTCCAACCAGCACTCGACGGCGACTTCCCGCTCTCGCAGTTCCGACTCGAACTGGCGCCTGGTGAAAGCACGACGATCGACGTGGCGGTGTCGACATCCGGCGTGTCGAAGCAACCTTTTGTGGTCTCGACCCCCAAACTTCATCTTTCTGAAACACAACAACTGGCGCTTACCTGCAAATTTGCCGTACAGTGATGCGTGTTGTCGGGTTTGAACCGTTTTCGGGGGGTATCAGCGCCGGCGCAATATTCTTCGTCGCAACACCGCTGGTTGTGACGGTAGCTACAGCTATGCCAGTACTGCACTGATCAACGACCAGTCTCCAAGGGGAACCCACATGCTCAAGAAAATCACCGCGGTCTTCGCGCTGGCCCTCGCTGGCCTGTTCATCGCTCCGGTCGCCGCGAACGCTTCGTACGTTCCCGGCGCCGACATCGTCGTCACCGGCGACGTCACTCCCGGTGGCACCTTCGTCGTGACCTTCACGGACGGTGCCTTCCAGCCGAACGAGGACGTCTCGCTCGCCCTGACCGGTGAGAACGCGACCGGCGCTACGCTCGCCGCCGTCGACACCAAGACGCTCGTGAAGACCGCCTCGGCGACCGGCTCGGTCTCCCTGACCGTCACGCTGCCCACGAACGCGACCGGCACCTACACGGTCACCGGCACCGGCCTCTCCTCGCAGATCATCGGCACCACCACCGTCACGGTGAAGGCAGCTGCTGCAGGTGGCGGCTCCGGCAACGGCGGCCTCGCCGACACCGGTTTCAACACCCCGGCATTCCTCGTGTGGGGTGCTGCCGGCGCAGTCGTCCTCGGCGCAGCGCTCATCGCGGTCTTCGTGATGATCCGCCGCCAGCGCGCAGGCGTCGCAGCGTAACAAGCTATTCGGTCGACGGGCCGGAACTCAGAACGGCCGGTGCAATGCACCGGCCGTTCTGCTCTGTCGTCGGCCCCTCCGCGACTTTCATCATCGCCCGCCCGGATGCACCGAGAGGTTCCAAACATGCTCACACCTGCAGACGCTGCACATCTCGAGGATGTGCGCGCTCGAACGGCTGAAAGCCTGTCGAAGGCCATCGGTTCTGCTCAGGACGTCGCACTACTGGACGCTCCCTCCCTGATCAATGTCGGTGATTCGATGATCTGGGAGGGCCAGGTTGCCTATATGAAGCGGTTGGGGCTGAGCATCCGCTATCGGAGCGATATGCAGTCGTATAGCGCTGCTCGGCTGCGTAGAGCGCTGCCGGAGGGAGGCGTCGTCCTCTTGCGCGGAGGCGGGAACTTCGGTGACGTTTGGCTGGGGCACCAGGCCTTCCGGGAGCGTGTCGCCCGGGACCTACCGGACATTCCCATCGTGCAATTGACGCAGTCGGTCCTATTCCGCGACCCTGCCCGTGCGGCAGAGGCCAACCGGATCCTCGGCGCTCATCCGGCCTTCACGCTGCTCGTCCGTGACGAACTGTCGTATCGCCGTGCTGCAGAGCAACTACCGGACGTGCAGAAGGTGATGTCCTACGATATGGCCCTCGGTTGGGATCCGTCGATTCCGGTCACAGCACTCCGGGACCGCGCAGTAGTCATCGCCCGAGACGATCGCGAAGCATCCTCGGGGCTTCTCGCTGCGGCGTCATCCTGGGAGGCCTCGTACGAGGTGATGGTCACCGACTGGGGCCACAACGTGCACCCCCAGCGATGGGCGGACACCAGGGGGCGATTGAGCGCGAATGGTAAGAAGGTCTCCCGCCGGCGCCGTTTCCATCTGCCGTTCCCTGTCCTGAGCCAAAGCGCGGTGGAAGCGGATCTTGCCTACCTCAACACCTGGAACGTCGACTACGCGGTAGGCCTGTTCAGCTCCGCGAAGGCGATGGTGGTCGACCGGCTGCACGCCCATGTCCTCGCGTCCCTGCTGGGAATCCCGCACGTGGTGCTCGACAACGACCACGGGAAGATCAGTACAGTATTCGAGGCCTACACCGGCGGCTTCTCGACTGCCAGGTATACAACGTCGACGGTCGAGGCTCGCGAGATTCTCGACGTGCTCATGGCCGCTCAAGCCTGACGCGAGCTCCGCAGCGGTCGGCGATCGGTCGGCCACCTGGACCGGCTACCGTGCCGGACGGAGCCTCTGTATGATGCGTCGAAGCACGGGGCCGAAGATCTGGCGTAGCACCGACCGGTTGGCCGATCCGGCGAACCACCAAAGTAGGGCGATGTAGGCAATCATCCCGGCGGCGGCCAGCGGTAGGGCAAACGTCCAGAAGGCTTGGTCGCCATGCGCCCATGCCGTTTGCTGCAGGAGAGCGATCCCGACCACGATGGGGATGGTTGCCGCCACACAACGAAACACCTGCGCGAGGTACTTCCCGGGCGGGAGGCCGATGAGCTTCTGGAGGATCTGAATGCGCACCGGCCAGGTCACGATTCGCGACCACCGCGACAGCGCTACGCCGACAATACCGAGTGGGAGCAGAGCGAAGACCAGGGCCACGCCGACGATGTTCTGGAGGATTGCGACCCACAGGGCGACATCTGCTCGTCCGATGGCCAGGAAGGCGCTGCGGTCGAAGTACATGACCGCCCCAAAGGCCCAGCCAGCGGAGAGGAGCCACAAGAGCGGCACCGTAGCCTCCCAACCCGGGCCGAAGGCGAACGGGACAATTTGCGTGGCGAGCACTGCGACGAGACCGAAAATCGGTACGCCGATCGCAGCGGAGGCGAAAGTCATCTGCAGGAAGATCCGGTTCAGCCGAGGAAGGTCGTCCTGGACCTTCGAGAACGTCGTGAGCGTGACCCGTGACATAACCGTCGTCACCAGTTCGACCAGGATGCTACCGAGTCGCTGCGCCAGGTAGTAGTACCCGAGGACCTCAGTGCTGAAGAACGCACCCACGATGAGTTTGTCGATGTTCTGCTGCGTTGCGTCGAGAAGGCCGATACCGATGATCCGCAGTCCCATCGCCCACATCGCCCGGAGCGATGTGAAAGAGAACTCGAGGCGGGGTCGCCATGTGGTGGCCGTCCAGAGGATGATCACCGATGCCGCACTCGTCACCAGGGTCTGCGCCACCAGAGCCCAGACGCCACCGCCGGCGAACGCGATCACCACGGCCACGATCGAGCCGCAGAGAGCTCCTCCGACCTGGCGTATGGCGAGTGATCTGAAACCGAACGACCGTTGCAACAGCGCAGCGGGCACCTGCGACAACGACGAGACGGGGAGGCTGAGCCCGAGGACGCGCAGGACGTCGATGAGCTGAGGCTCCCCGAACAGGCCGGCGAGCAGCGGTGCAGCGAAGAACAGCGCAGCGTAGATCAGAATGCTCAGGGCGACGGAGGTCCAGAATGCCGTCGAGGCGTCCTTCTCACCGAGTTCCTTCTTCTGGACCAATACTGTCACGAACCCGGACTCGACGAACACCTGGAGCAGGGCGATCACGACGGTCGCCATCGACACGAGACCGAAGTCGGCGGGCGAGAGCAGACGAGTCAGGATTGCGATGACGACCAACGTCAGGACCCGAGAGCTCCATCGTTCAACGATGATCCAGCCGATGGATCGCGTCGCCCTCTTCCGAAGATCGTCGCTCTCTCCCTGGCTCATCGCTTGAGTGACCGAGCCGCGCGGCGCAGGATTCGGCTGGCGAGACGGCGCGCGTCAGTGAACGCGGCTGTCGGCCCGATTGCCGACCACCAGGTGCTAACGCGTCCTCGCGCTGAACGAACCGCGAAGTCTCGTCGAAGGCGGTTATCGAGAGGCCGGGCTATACCCCTCATCGACTTTCCGGAGTGGTTCTCTCCAGTGTCCACGTGGTAGACCGCCCCCCGGTACGGCAGCGGTTGCAGGTCGTACCCCTGCTCCCGATACCAGGTCTCCGCGTTCCGGTGAGCGCCCATGATCTCGGAAAGCCGTTCGCCGTAGCGTTCGGCGACGACCTCCTGCGACGCGTTTACGTCCACATCGGCCGGAACATCGTAGGCGGAGAACGGCATGATGAAGGAAGTCCCGCAGGTGCGATTGAAGTCTGGCTGGGCGCGGTAGGCGTTGCGCGCCCGGGAGTACATCCAGCCGTTGTGGATCACCCATCCATAGTGGCCGGGGTGATCAGCGACGGTCGCCGCAAGACCACGATGTACGAAATCATCGGCGTCGAAGATCATGACATGGGTTGGCTGATGGCGCCGGGCGGCGATCAGTCCGATTCCGAGTTTGGTTCCCTTGTCCCACACGAACGGCGCTCGAGCTGTTTGAGCGCCCGTCGGAGGTGCCGGTGCGGGGAAGTCGACCTGCACGAACTCGGTGCGGTGCGGAAGCTCGAAGCGCGGCGGCTGATTCCCGACGATGATGACGACGTAGTCGTCCACCGTCTGCTGCGTGACCGATCGAAGTGTCTCCTGGAGGAGGTCCTCAACACGGCCGTAGTTCACCGAGTTTTGTGGGTGTCGCAGGGTCGTGACGAACGCGAGCATCAGCGGGCCGTGTACCTCTCCAGGAGAATGGCCGATCTGGCGTTTCGTGAAAGCACAGATTCCTCGTTTCGATGTAGAGACATCGCTCTGGTCGCGGCCGAGTGCCGACTCGAACGAGGAGCAGGGGTCGCGAACACCGCCTTGGGGTTCCGCAGGAACTGGTCTCCATCCGGCGCGACCAACCTTGCGTGAATCCACCTTACTGAACAGAGCGCAGTTGACAGCTTCGTCCTCACTCCGGTCCGGCATGTCACGGCAGCACTTCGCCAAGAGCATTCGTGAGGTACGGCGCAAGCGATCTCGACCACGTCGCGGTGATGTGGTGTCGGTCCTTATAGATCTTCGCGTGGCCGATGACCATAGGACATGCTCCGTCCGCGCAGTACAGGCGGCCCGAGGTCGATGATCGGAACATCTCCGTCTGGTGCTTTCGCAGCGTTCCCGTAGCGGCTGTCCGTCTCGTAGGCTTCCGATTCCGCGAAGGAACATGCCCCAGGGAGAAGTTCGTCGGCGGTCGAATGCCCTCCCCCGCACTCATCCGACGACGAGGGAACACGCGCTCGTTACCTCCCCTGTTAGCATCGCTCGGAGGTGGAGGCTTCAACCTTCATCTCTTGACTGTGGCGACTGCCGCAGTCCGACTAGCGGAAGCGCAGACATCTCATGACACAGCTCAATGTCTGGTGCCTCAGTGGCCTGGGGAACAGGATGCGATCGCTCCTTGGAGCGAAGGATCTTAGCGATCGGCACGGCTGGGACTTCTCGTACACCTGGGACGACCGGTCGGCCGGGCTCTCCGCCGAGTTGGACGAGCTGTGGCAGAACGAGTTTGAACGTTCGTCGCGAGCCACCGCGACGCTGTGGAGCTTCCCGTCGAGGGCGTACCTCTCCGGTGACCAACGGACCTGGCCGGCCGGCGCAGAAGGCCGTCGTCGGATCAATCTGAAGACGGGTGACTACATCGTCGACCGTGACGGAGAACGGCTCGATTGGGGCAAGCAGCTTCGCGCGCTCCGCCCCGCTGCTCCGGTGGCCCGGCGGATCGAGCAGGTGGCACGCGAGTTGGGCCAGGGTGAGTTCGTCGGCGTAATGATCCGTGCCCATGAGGCGTCGCACCCGAAGACGAAGGAACTGTCACCGGTGTCCTGGTATGAGAGGCGGATGCTGGAGCTGCTCGAGCACCGTCCCGATCTCCGGTTCTACATCTCGTGTGACGTTCCGGCCGTCGCCGACGCCCTCGTGGCACAGTTTCCCAGGGCGGTCACGCAGCGCAACAAGGGCGGCTACAACACCACGACGGGCACGCAAGCGGCCGTCGCCGACGTCTACCTGCTCGCTTCTTCCGCGGGGATCCTCCGGCCGTACTGGTCCAGTTTCACGACCATGTCGAGCGAGCTCGCGGCGCAGACGATCGTGCTCGAGGACTCGCAATCCGATGTGCCGCTCGGTGCACAGACGCTCGTGCCGCGGGCCGTCGACCCGCTCCGCCCCTGGGAACGGCCGACGGCCCCCTAGCGCTGCGTCCTGGCCACCTACGCGTCGTCGCTCGGGTGGTCGGGGTCTTCCTCCTGGTTGAAGTTCGAGGCGTCGGGGTCGTGACCGACCGCGAGGCCGTCCTCGCTGTTGGGAATGGTCTGGTTCTCGCCCAGGCCGCCCGGCTTCGGCGTTCCCTCGCTGCTGTTCTGGTCAGTGTCGTTCGTGTCGTTCGTCATGGGGACAGGTTAAGAGGTACGCGAGCGCGGGTGAGCGGGCTTGACAGGGTGTCCGGGACGGTGGTTTCGGGCCCTTCGACAAGCTCAGGGAGCGGGAGGAGTGCTCAGGGAACGGGGCCCTTCGACAGGCTCAGGGACCGGTGGGGTGGCTCCGGGACCGCGCGGAGGCGCTCAGGGACCGGGCGAACCGACGGTCTTTGCGGAAAACGGATAGGCCGGGACATACCTCCCTTCCGGGGGACAGATGACGGGCAATACAGTTCGAGCAGCCTGGGTCCGGTCGTCGGATCCTCCACGACCGAAACGAGCATCATGACCGCCACCGCCGCTTCCAGGACCGCACCGAAGCCGATCGTCATCTCCTTCTGGCTGTGGGTCGTCTCCGCCGTCCTCTCCGTCATCTCCGGGGTCACGGCCGCCATGTCCGCCGGGACCGTCGCCGAGGCCGCAGCCGAACAGTCGGCCTCGGGCGGTGTGCTCTCCTCGAGCGTCCTCCTGATCTCGACCGCCGTCGGCGCGTTCATCGTCGGCGCACTCCACGTGCTGTTCGCCTTCTTCATGCTCCGCGGTCGCAACTGGGCTCGGATCGTTCTCACCGTGGTCGGCATCCTCTCCGTCCTCGGTTCGATCACCGGGCTGATCGCCCTCAACCCGCTCGCCTTCATCTTCGTCATCGTGACCATCGTCGCGATCGTCCAGATGTACGTGCCGGCAGCACGCGAGTACTTCGCCGCGAACAAGCGATGAGCGACCACTCCGCTGCCCCGGCGGAGACCGCCCCGCGCCCGGGCTCGCGCCAGGAACGGGCTGAAGCTCGCCGCGCCGAGGCGCGCCTGCCCTACAGCCCCTCGCCTGGCACCCGGTGGGGTACCCCGACCGCGCTGACGACCTTCGTCGCGATCATCGCGCTCCTCGTCGTCGTCGAACTCGCACGGAACTTCGGCGTCCTGTCCGGCGAGGTCGGCACGATGATCATGTGGATCATCTTCGACGGCGGCATCCTCGTCGCTCTCGCGATCGTCTGCCGCACCTGGGGAAGCGGGTCCTGGGCGAAGGACTTCGGACTCCGCTTCCGCTGGTTCGACGTGTTCATCGGGCTCGGTTCCGCCGTCGGCATCCAGCTGATCGGTGGCATGATCGGCCAGTTCGTCATCGCCCTCACCGGCGAGACGCCGAAGTCGAACATCGCCCCGCCGTCGCCAGAGCTCGTCTGGGTGCTGGTCAACACCGTGTTCGCCACGGCGATCGTCGCGCCGTTCTGTGAGGAACTCCTCTTCCGCGGGCTCCTGCTGCGCGGATTCCGGAACACGATTCTCCGCGGACGGGCGACGAACGGCGTGCGCCGAGGTGCGGCGACGCCCACGACCGCCCGACGTCGCACGGCCGCGGTCGTCTCGGTGGGAGCAAGCGCACTGATCTTTGCGATCGTCCACCTCTACGAGGGCTGGGGTAGCCCGGTCACGATGGTCACGCTCGGGCTCACAATCCTCGTGCTCGGCACGGTGAACGGTGTCTACGCCGCGACGACCCGTCGCCTCGGACCGGGCATCTGGACGCACGTGTGGTTCAACACCTTCACCGTGCTGCTGACGCTGGCACGCAGCGGGAGCTGACCCGGGCGCCGGTCCTTGGGCGAAGAAGGGAGCCCGTGGGCCCTTCGACAGGCTCAGGGACCGGCGGAGGCTCAGGGGCCGGCGGAGGCTCAGGGACCGGCGGAGGCTCAGGGACCGGACGATCGGTCAGGGGGCGGAGGGGCGGACTCGGCGTTCGTAGGCGGCGTCGGCCGCGAGCACCGCTCGCACGCGGGCGAGGTCGAACTTCGGCCTGCGGTCGAAGTCGTAGATGCCGTTCTGCTCCTGGAACGTGTCGGTGAGCTGCGTGTAGCAGTAGCCGAACATGTTCTCGTCGTCGGTCAGCACGCGGACGAGCCCCGCGAAGCGCTCGTGGAACTCCTCGACCGACGCCACCCGCGCTCCGTAGCCCCAGGAGTCACCACCGGCGTCCGCCGCCGCGAGCTCCGCGTTCCACCAGATGCCGCCGAACTCCGACACGAAGAACGGCTGCCCCTCGTACGCCAGGGAGATGGTGCGCCCGTCCTCGAGGTTCGTGAACGGCTCTCCGTCCGCGATCCCAGCCTGCTCCACAGCGAACGCCGCCGGGTCCTGCTCGTAGGAGTGTGCATCCCACACGTCGGTCTCCCGCACCCGGTGAGCGTAGCCTGAGGCGTCGATCACCGGCCGACTCGGGTCGATCAGCTTCGTCGCGAGGAACATGCCTCGCGTGACGTCGTCGAGGACGGTCACGCGGTCGTGCAGCGTCTGGTGCGTCTCGTTCAGCGGGCACCAGCCGATGATCGACGGATGGTTGACGTCGCGCTCCAACGCTTCGACCCACTGCGTGATGAACGACGCCGTCGGACCCTGGTTGTGACCGACCGTGCCGGCACCCGACACCCCCCAGTCGCCGAACTCGCCCCACACCAGATACCCGAGCCGGTCCGCGTGATAGAGGTACCGCTCCTCGAACACCTTCTGGTGGAGCCGGGCCCCGTTGAACCCGGCGTCCATCCCGAGCGTGATGTCGGCAACGAGCGCGTCATCGTCCGGCGCGGTCATGAGCGACAACGGCCAGTACCCCTGGTCGAGCACGAGCCGCTGGAAGACGTGCTCGCCGTTGACCAGCACCGCGGTGCCGTCGATCGCGACACTCCGCAGCCCGGCGTAGCTCGAGACGCGGTCGGTGACGTCGCCGGCACCATCGCGGATCTCGATGTCGAGGGTGTAGAGGAACGGGTCGGCGGGGCTCCAGAGCCGCTGCTGGTCCGCCGGGACCTCGAGCCGCACCGACGGCGACATCGTCGACCCGAGCTGCGCGGTCTCGCTCGAAACGACGACTCCGTCCGCGGACAGGGTCACCGTCGCGGTCGAGCCGGCGGCGTTCCGACTCGGGACGAGCGTGCAGTCGAACCGCCCGGCGTCCGCATCGGGGACCACGGTGAACCGACGCAGGTGCAGCTCGTCGACGGCCTCCACCCAGACCGTCTGCCAGATCCCGGTCGTTCGGGTGTAGTAGCAGTCGGTGTTGCCGTACCAGGTCGCCTGCTTCCCACCGGCCTTCGGCTCGTGACGGGTGTCGCGGGCGCGCACCACGATCTCGAGTTCCTGCCCCGGCTCGACCGCACCGAGCGGCACCCGGATCGGCGTGAAGCCACCCCGATGCCGCATCGCCTCGACCCCGTCCACCCACACGGTCGTGTCGTGGTCGACGGCACCGAAGTGCAGCACACCGTGCTTCCCCTGCCACGTCGCCGGCACCGTGAACCGCGTGCGGTACCAGACGGCCTCCATGAAGTCCGTGTGCTCGACGCCCGATGCGGCCGACTCCGGCGCGAACGGGACGAGGATGCGGTCGGTCAGTTCGCGGCCGAGGAGCCCGCGCTCGAGCCCGCTGTCGCCGGCGTCGATCTCGAACTCCCACAGGCCGTTGAGATTGATCCAGCCGTCACGGACGAGCTGCGGCCGGGGGTACTCCGGGCGCGGCTGCGGCGCGGTGTCGGCGCGGCCGGTCGGCAGCGGGGCGGGGAAGCGGAGAGGGTGCGTCATGGATGTCGTTCCGATGCGTGGTGGTGGGTGGAGGTGTCGTCGGCCCTTCGACAGGCTCAGGAACCGGGGAGGTTGCTTAGGGACCGGGGTGGCCCTTCGACAAGCTCAGGGACCGGGGAGGTTGCTCAGGGACCGGGGTGGCCCTTCGACAGGCTCAGGGACCGGGAGTTCGGCTCAGGGACCGGGAGTTCGGCTCAGGGACCGGGAGTTCGGCTCAGGGACCGAACGGGCTGAGCCTGTCGAAGGGCGGGGAGTCGCTACCGGGCGTCGTCGACGGCCTTCGTCAGCTCGGCGACGAACGCTTCAGCGGCCTCCTTGGGGGTGGTCTTGCCGAACTGGACGTCCTGGTTGTAGCGGCCGAGGATCTTCTCGCTGTCACCACCGCCGACGGGGGTGATCGCCGGCGGGGTGCCGGACTCCTCGCGCGCGGCGTCGACGACGCCCGCCACGATCTGGTCCGTCGGTGTCAGGTCGGGCTCGATGGCCTTCTGGAAGTCCGGGTTCGCGGGCATGCCGCGTTCGGTGCTGAAGAGCTTCGCGACCTCGGTGTCGGTCGTGAGGAAGTCCACCAGCAGTGCCGCCTCGGCGGGGTGCTCGGACTTCGACGAGACCGACCAGTACATCGACGGCTTGAGGTACTGGTATCCCTCGGAGGCGTCCTTCGCCGCGGGGAACGGGAGCATGTCGAGCTGGTGGTCGGGTGCGGCGGCCTGGAACGCGGTGAGCACCGACGACGGCTGGAAGGTCATCGCGACCTTGCCCGTGCTCATGTCCATGAGGTCGATCGCCACACCGTTGCCCTCGGCCAGCTGCGAAGCGCTCGGGGCAGCACCGCTCTCGATCTGGTCGAGTGCGTACTGCCAATAGCTCTCCACGACCTCGGGCTTCAGGATCACCTTCCCGTCTTTGTCGTAGATGTCGTTGCCGTGCTGACGCGCCCAGAGCGTGAGGGTCGGCATGTCGCCGCCGAACGGGGACATGCCATGGACCGCACCGCCCGAAGCCTCGGTCACCTGCAGGGCGACGTCGTTGAGCTCATCCCAGGTCCACGTCGTCGCGTCGGGCAGCTGGATCCCGTACTGCTCGAAGATGGACCGGTTGACCATGAGGCCGACGGTGCCCACGCCGATCGGCACGCCGTACAGCTCGTCCTTGACCTTGCCCTGGTCGAGCACCTCGGCGCTGAGGTCGGAGGTGTCGAGGAACTCGTCGAGTTCGCCGAGGTCGGCAAGGGCGCCGCGCTGGGCGTAGGAGGCGAGGTAGAGCTGGTCGAACTGCATGACGTCGGGGGCGTCTCCGCCGGCGACCGTGGTGGCGAGTTTGTCCCAGTAGCCACCCCACTCGGTGGACTGGCCCTTGACGGTGATGTTCGGATACTTCTTCTGGAAGAGGTCGATGGCGGCGCGGGTCCGCTCGTCGCGGGCCGTGGCACCCCACCAGTTGAAGGTGATGGTGACGTCCTCGTCGCTGAGGGACGCGTCGCCGTTGCCGCCCCCGACGGCGCAGCCGGTGAGGGCGAGCGCCGAGACGGCGGTTGCGGCGGCGAAGCCGAGGAGACGGGACCGGGATCGTGGTTGGCGTTGCATGATGCTCCTTTGCATGGGTGGGTCGGTCGGCCCTTCGACAGGCTCAGGGACCGGGTTGTGGATCGGGGACGGGTCGGGACCGGGGCTACTTGCCTCCGGTGGTCGCGATGCCTCGGAGGAGGAACCGCTGACCGAACAGGAAGGCGAGGAAGACCGGCAACAGGGTGACGACGCTCATGGCGAAGAGCGCCCCGTAGTCCGACTGCGACTGGGTGTCGACGAACGAGCGGAGGGCGACCGACGCGGTGTACTTGTCGGGGTCGGTCACGAAGATCAGCTGTCCGAAGAAGTCGTTCCACGTCCAGATGAAGGTGAAGATCGCCGTCGTCGCGAGTGCCGGGGTCATGAGCGGGAGCATGATCTGCACGAAGATCCGCAGGTGACCGGCTCCGTCGATCCGCGCCGCCTCGTCGAGCTCGCGCGGGATGCCGCGGATGAACTGCACCATGAGGAAGATGAAGAACGCGTCCGTCGCGAGGAACTTCGGCACGATGAGCGGCAGGTAGGTGTTGATCCAGTCGAGCTGGGCGAAGATGACGTACTGCGGGATGATCAGCACGTGGATCGGCAGCATCATGGTGAGCAGCATCGCCGCGAAGGCGAGGCGCTTGAACCGGAACCGCAGCCGGGCGAAGCCGTACGCGGCGAGCGAGCAGGTGAGCAGGTTGCCGATGATCGACCCGACGACCACGATCGCCGAGTTCGCCAGGTAGCTCCCGAACGGCTGCGCGAGCGCGTTCCAGCCGTTCGTGTAGTTGGACGCCTCGAAGGTGTCGAGCACGAGACCCGGGTTGTCGAAGATGTACCCGTTCGGGCGGAGGGAGGACGCCACCATCCACAGCACGGGGTAGAGCATCAGCAGCCCGAGCAGGATCAGCAGCGCGTGCTTGCCGATGCTCGAGATCCGCTGTCGGCGCAGGAGCTTGGCGCGCTGAGCGTCGCCCCGCTCGCGACGGGCGGCCGCATCGGGTGAGAGGCCGTCCTCGGAGGAGGGGCGGGTCTTGAGGTCAGTCATCGTAGAACACCCAATACTTCGAGGCCCAGAAGTTGATGGCCGTGGCGGCGGCGATGATGATGAGCAGGAGCCACGCGATCGCCGACGCGTACCCCATCTGGAAGCTGCCGAAGCCCTTCTGGTACAGGTAGAGCGTGATGAACAGCGTCGAGTCGGACGGCCCGCCCGATCCGTTCGACACCACGTAGGCCTGCGTGAACGACTGGAACGCGCCGATGATCCCGAGCACGAGGTTGAAGAAGATGATCGGGCTGAGCAATGGCAGGGTGATCGACCGGAACTGTGTCCACCGGCCGGCACCGTCCGTCGACGCCGCCTCGTAGTACTGTCGCGGGATCTGCCGGAGGCCGGCGAGGAAGATCACCATCGGGGCGCCGAACGTCCACACGTGCAGGATGATCAGCGTCGACAGCGCGGTGTCGGGTTCGGAGATCCACCCGGGGCCCTGGATGCCGAAGACGGCGAGCAGCGCGTTGACGAGGCCGCTCGAGCCGAAGACGAGCCGCCAGAGGACCGCGATCGCGACGCTGCCGCCGAGGAGTGACGGCAGGTACAGCACCGACCGGTAGAACGAGAGCCCGCGCAGGCCGCGATCCAGGAGGACCGCGATCGCCAGGGCGACCATGAGCTGCAACGGCACCGAGACCAGGACGTAGGTGATGGTCACCCCGAGGGACTGGTGCAGGCGGGGGTCCTCGACCATCCGCTGCGCGTTCTCCAGCCCGGTGAAGTTCGGGTTCTGGAGGAGGTTGTAGTCGGTGAACGACAGGTAGAGCGAGACGAGGACCGGCCCGAGCGTGATGACGAGGAAACCGATGATCCAGGGCCCGAGGAACAGGAGTGCCGCACGGTTGTCCCGGAACTCCGAGGCGTCGCGGTGCTTGATCGCCCCCTTCGGCGTCCGCAGCGCGCGAAGCTCGTTGAGCGCGCTCATGTGGCGGCTCGGGTGATGGGTGGTGGGCTCTCGAACATGCTGCGCATCTCCTTCGACTCGCTGCGACCGTGCTGACAGGGAGACACGCTAACGACTTGTGCTACGTAGCACAAGACGCAGTTGGAAAACGATTGCCGCGATGATCCGGCCGTCGCGGAGTCGCTACGCTTGCGTCAGGACGGACGCGCGGTGGAGCGTGCGCGACCGACGGGGAGGCACGGATGGCAGTGACCGCACGGGATGTCGCGCAGGCGGCCGGTGTCTCCCAGCGGACGGTTTCGGACGTCGTGAACCTGCCGGGGCGGGTCGGTGCCGAGACCCGCAAGCGCGTGCAGGCGGTCATCGACGAGCTCGGCTATCGGCCCAATCCGCACGCGAGGGGTCTCCGCAACAACCGCAGTGGACTCATCGCGCTCGTCGTCCCCGAGCTCGATGTGCCGTACTTCTCCGACCTCGCCCGCTGCCTCATCCCTGAACTCACGAAACGCTCGCTCACCCTCGTCGTCGACCAGACGAACGGCGATCCGGAACGGGAGCGCGCGGTGCTCACCGGGGGAGCGGTGTCCTCGACGTTCGACGGCGTGCTGCTCAACGCCCTCAACCTCACAGCCGCCGACGTCGAAGCCGCCGCCGCGACGCAGCCGATCGTCCTCCTCGGCGAGCGCGACTATGGCGCGAGCGCGGACCATGTCGCCATCGACGGCACCGAGGCTGCCTACGTGGCGACCCGACACCTGATCGAACGTGGATGCACCCGCATCGGAGCCATCGGTCGGCAGGCCCATTCCACGGGCACCGCGAAGCAGCGCGTGGACGGATTCACGAGGGCCATGCAGGAGGCCGGACTCGACCCGAACCGCTATATGGCCGAAGGGGAATACGATCGCGCGAGCGGTGAGACCGTCATGGGGCGCATGCTCGACGCCGGCGATCCGCCCGACGGCGTGTTCTGTTTCAACGACCTCATGGCGCTGGGCGCGATGCGTGCGGCGTGGGATCGCGGCGTCGACATCCCGCGCGACCTGGCGGTGGTCGGCTTCGACGACATCGAGGACGGCCGGTATGCGATGCGGTCACTGACGACGGTCGCGCCCGACAAGGAGGCCATCGCCCGCGAGGCCGTCGCCATGCTGGTCGAACGCGTGGCCGGGCACGTCGGGCCTGGGCGGCGGGTGCTCGCCGGCTTCGAGCTCGTCGTGCGGGAGTCCTCGGCCGGGTGACACGGTGCACTCGCTACGGGATGACCGCGCAGGCGCCGTTCGTTCCGAGAGCGTTCGATGTACCGCTCACAACCCGGTAGGGCGAAGACCAGGTCGTCGACGGCAGGGTGAGCCGCGCGCCGATGTAGACGTTCGAGCCGAGGAGACCCCCGAGGAGCCCCAGGCTGAACGTCGAGGTCACGGTCGTCGTGCCGCTCGTGGACGTCGGGGAGATGACCGTGTTGGGAGTGAACGAGGCGTTCGCTGAATAGGCGTAGTTGATCGTGTAACCGGCTGGGATCGTGTACACGATGGTGTACGAGGAGAGGAGTCCGACGGCGTTCGGATTGAAGGTGCAGCTGGAGAACGTCGGAGACGGCACGGTGGCCGCGGTGAAACTACCCGTCCCGAACTCGGGATCTGCCCAGGCCGCATCGACCGGCGCTGGGGCAGGATGCGTGAGCAGCACCGTCATCGCGACGGCGATGGTCGCCGCGGCGATCCGGCGGTGCCATCCGAGGACACCGCTGCCACCATCACCCCGCCGTCGCATCATCGGCCCGCAGGATCGTCGTACGCTTCGCCGAACGCGAATGCTGTCGCAGCGCGCCGAACCACGCGCCGACGAGACCGATCAGGATCGCTCCCGCAGCCGCCCAGACCGCGAATTCGATGCTCGCGCCGGTGCGGGGGAGCGTGGTGATCGGGCCGGGCGAGACCGAGACGTCGTCACCGATGCCCTCGGCCGTGACCGTGAGGGCGACCGAGGCGTTCGCCACCGCTGCACCGGACGGCATCCGGACGTCGAACTTCAGCCACCACGCCTCGGTGCTCCTCATCGACAGGACCGCGCGCTCGACACCGTCGACGGGCACCGCCATCTCGTCGAACAGGTGGGTGACGGTGCCGACGCAGCCGGCTGCGGTCCAGCGGACGGAACAGGCGTCGACCGCCATGACGAGCCCGAGCTCGGTCGAGCCCGAGCCGACCATGGTCACGTCGATGGAGCCCGGTGTCGCCTCCGGCTTGGTCGTGATGCCCACCTCCCAGGGCGTCGACCGACCCGGGGTGAGGGACCGCATGGCCGACGGGTCGCCGATCGAGGTGAGCACGACCGCCTCGCCGGCGATGACGTCCACCGTCGGCTCGGCGTGGGCAGGAGCGGCGCCGCCGATCGCGAGGCCGGCTCCGAGCAGCAGGGCGACCGGTGAGCAGCGGAGCGCGGCGTGGCGAGCCGGTCGTCGTCCGGCTCCGTCGGCGACGGCACCGGCAGCGACGGCACCGGCAGCGGCCGAGCGGCGCCGCGGAGCAGGACGACCGCCGCCGCCCACTCCTCCGTCACCACCCGGCGGGCGCTTGCGATCCGATCGTGGCCAGAACGCCCACATGACGAGGGCCGAACAGCTGAGCGTCAGTCCGCCGAGGACCCACGGGTTGGACAACCACACGACGAGGTACGCGAGCCCGGGCACCGAGGCGAGCACGAGGCGGACCGTCGAGACCGTGTACGGCTCGGGGTCCTCCGACCGGTTCGCATCGCCCTGCATGGTGATCGTGCGTTGTGGTCCTGCGGTGTCGACGCCGCCGCTCACCGAGGTGACGCGGTGGGTGACGGGCAGCTGGCCGGCGCGGTCGACTGTCACGACGTCGCCGACCGCGATGTCGGATGCCGGGATCTCGCGGACGAGCGCGAGTGAGCCGGTGGGGATCGTCGGGCTCATGGAACCGGTTTTGAACATGATGAGGGTCACGTTGAAGCAGGTCGCGAGGATGACGAGCACGATGCAGACCACCCCGCCGACGGCGGCGAGGTTGAGCAGGGTGTCTCCGACGATCGACGCCACCGAGCGGCGGGGCTGCTGCCGCTCGGTGGCGTCGATCGCTTCCGTGGAGGGTCGGGTCACGGTGCTCCGATCAGGAACTGGAGGTACTGGTGAACTGCCACGTCGCCGACGCCGTTCCACCCTGGAAGCTGGAGGCCGTGCCCGCCTTCACCCGCACGTCGAAGCAGAAGCGCACCGTCGAACCGCCGGCCGCCGTGAGTGCTCCGGTCGCCGTCGGCGGCGCCGTGCCCGTCGACAACGACGCGGTGTAGGCGGGGACGGTCGCCGAGGTGAACGCGGCGGCGTTGCAGGCCGTGCCCGCCGCCGTCGTGACGACGCGGTACTCGAGCTGTGGCAGGAGGGTGCCCGTCGCCGCCGAGACCGCGGACAGCGCCGCCGTCCCACCGATGTTCGTCGCGGCGGTCGTGCGGATGTCGATGAAGGCGAACTGCGACAACCCCGGCGACATGGCGGTCGCGTTGAAGACCAGCGTGGCGGGGTTCGCCGCCTCGTGAGCCGCCCAGGTCGACGACGAGGTCTGCGACTCCACGGCGAAGGTGCTGGCCGCGAAGGTCGCCGTTCCGAACTCGTCGTCGCTCCACGCGGCGAGGGTGAGCGAGGTCCCGACGCCCAGCACGAGCGCTGCTGCGAGGGCCGCTCTGGCCTTCGTGTACCGTGCCGTGCTCCGTCGTCGATCGGTGCGGTGGTGTCTCCCCATCGCCGGAGTGTGTCGTCCCATGATCGCCGTCTCGCCGCGGGTTACGGCAGCGGAGTGGTGGACTCGGCTGCGAACTCCCAGACCACGGTGCCGCTCGGCGACGACTGCGGCAGCGTCGCGGACGGTGTGACCTGGAAGCAGAGGAACACCGGGGTCGTGACCGCACCCAGTGTGAAGATGTCCGCGGCTGTGCTCGACGTGGTCGCGGCGTCCGTCACGAGCGGGTCACCGGCGGCGAAGCTCGTGGCGTCGCAGCCGAACGTGGTGGTCTCCACGACGGAGTAGCTGAGCGAGGAGGCGATCGCGGCTCCGCTCGTGGCCGTGATGTCCACCGTGCCGGCGTACGTCGACGCGGCGGTCAGCTGGACGGCGAACCCGGCGTAGACGGGCTCTTCGGGTGCCAGGTTGTCGGCCTCCACCGCGAAGGTGAGCGGGGCGGCCGCCGCCTCGGTCGGGTGTTCGGTGAAGGCGGTGCCGTCCGTGCTGCCCTCGATGCCGAACCCACCACCGGCGAAGATCCCGGTCGCGAACTCGGAATCGTTCCAGGCCGCGAGCGTGATCGCCGCACCGACGCCGAGCACCAGCCCGCCGGCCAGGATCGCCTTCGCCCGCTTGCTGCGCAGGCCGCGCACGGGTGCGTCGGTGCCGGTGGCCGCTGGGGCCTCGGTGCTGGTGTCGATGGTCATGGAAGCCCCCTGAAGTCCGTCGGTGACGGCTGACGTCACCACAGGTGTCGGGCGTGCGGAGACGGTCTCCACGCGTCTCGCGACACTCTCAGGACGATAGGCAGCCGGGTGTCTGTTGTAACCAGTAGTGGGGTACTGGGATCGCCGGACGCTACCGAGAAAACTGCTGAACCGCGCTGCGTCGCCCGCTCAGGGGGTCAGGCCTGACGCTGCGAGGACTGCGCGACCAGGCGGCCGAGGTCGCGCCGTCTCCCCGCGCCCAGCTTCGTCCGTGCTTGGAGCACGTGCGACTCGACGGTGCGGACGCTGAGGAAGAGCCGCGTCGCGATCTCCTGATTGCTCAGTCCTTGCGCGATGAGCAGGGCGACCTCCAGCTCCCGCCGGGTGAGCGCGCTCAGGTCGGCTGCGGCGGCCTCCTGGCCGGTGTCCGTCTGTCCGCGGGAGAGGTAGGCCAGGGGTGCGTGCGTCGAGTGCGGCTCGACCGGGACGGTGCGCTCCATCGGCACCGTCTCCTCGGTGTTCTCCGCCCGGTAGGTGGAGAACACCGGTGACGGATGCGCGAGCGGGGTCCGTCGGGCCTCCGCATCCGCAGCGGCGCCTGGCGTGGGACCCACGAGTTCGGCGGCCCGCTCCGCGCAACGGCGGGCGTGCTGCAGTCGCCCCTTGGCCTCGTGGAGCCGTTCTGCGAGCAGATGGGCCCCGATCGCCCGATGCCGCGCTCCGACCTCCTCGAGCGAACAGGCGGCCTCCTCGGCGCGGCTCGCGTCGCCGGCGGCGCCGGCCTCGAGGAGCAGCATGAGCGACGCCTGCAGGGGCGTGAGCTCCTGCGATCGAGCGTCCACGACCCAGGACAGGGTCTCGGACAGCTCGGCGCCGGCCGCGGCGGCCAGGCTCGCGGAGTAGATCCGCTGGGTCAGCGGCTTCCGGATGTCCTGCGCGAGCCGACGCAGGTGATCCCGGGCGTCCATGACGCGACCGCCTGCCATCAGCAGACCGAAGTCGGCGATGTCGGCCAGATAGGAGAGGACCGTGGAGGCGGCGATGAGGCGTTCGTCTTCGGCAGCTCGCCGTTCCGTCGCCTCCTCGAGCTCGCCGGTCTGAGCGAGAGCACCGACGAGGAGGAGCGCGGTCTGCGTGTGCACCTCGGGCGGAACGGTCGAGTCGAGGAGCCGTTCGACGACCCGGAGGTCGGCCACGGTTCGGTCCGGGCGGCCGTCGAAGAACGCCAACTGGGCTCCGAGGATCCCGACGATGCACTGGTCCGTCGTCGCCAGGCGCCCGGTCCCGCGCTCGGCACGAGCGACGAACTCGTCGATGTAGCGCGCGAAGCCGGCCCAGGAGAGTCCGGTGAGCAGGCGGATGGTGCCGGCCGACAGGACGTACATGGCGCTCGCGTCGCGCAGGGCGTGCGACAACGGCCGCGCTGCGCTGTAGGGCACCGACCGGTAGACGGCGTCACCCAGCTGGAGCAGCTCCCGCAGCTCGGACGGTGGCAGCCTGAGGCCGAGCCTGGTCACGAGCGCAGCGGCGGCATAGAGTCGCGAGGACTGCGCGGCGTCGGTGTCGCGCAGGACCTTCCAGAAGACGGCATCGCCTTCGGTCGGCTCCTGCCGATCCTGGTCGCGCCAGGTCTCGACCATCAGGATGCGCTGGGACAGCAGGCGGCTGTGCTCCTCCTGCTCCGTCAGCTCCTGCGCGCAGGTGCGTTCGGACCAGCGATCGAGGGTCGCCCGCCAACTCATGACCTCCGCCTGCATGTCCTCGTCGGAATCGGCCGCGGGATCGACCTCGAGGACCCGCTGAGCCCCGTCACCGTCGCCCAGCATGGCGAGCGACCGTGACCACTGGAGCGCCGCTGCCACGGACGGGCGCCAGGTGTACGCGCGTTCGGCGAGCAGACGACCGTCCTCGGCGAGGCCGGAGACGTTCGCGACGTGCGCCGCCTCGAGGAAGGTGCGGGCCATCGTGAGGGACTCGAACCCCTCGTCCAGCTCGGTGTGCGGGGCCGTCAGCCAGTACCGGCCGAGGATGAAGGACTCGTTCGGCGTGAGACGGGCACCGCCACGCAGGTCCGAGATGAGCGTCCGCTGGACGCGGTCGTGGCGGTGCAGTCGTCCGCTGTGGCGCCACTCCGCGAGTGCCGACCACGCGTGCAGTTCGTCGGCGACGATGCGGTCCTGGCCTGAGCCGTCGTGCCGCGCGAGTCCGAGCCGGAGGAGCGCGTGCAACTGGTGCTCGCCGAGTAGGCGGATCGCGCGCGAGTAGGGGACCGGGCCGAGCTTCGCCAGCATGACCAGCGCGTAGCGACCCTCGTCCTCGAGCCGGGAGAGCTGAGGTTCCGTGAGGTCGTGCACTCGCCGTGAGACCCCCGCGACCCCGAGCGAGAGGATGCTGCGCGGCAGGTAGAACTCCCCACCCGTCTCGAGCGCGTCCTTGGTGAGCTCATGCACGAGTCGCGGAGAGCCGTTGCTCAATCGCACGATGACGGCCTTGGCCATGTCGTCGAGGACCGCGTCGTCGGCGGCTTCGTCCACCATCGCCGAGGCTTCGAACCCGTCGAGCGCCGGGAGGTCGATCCGTGTGAGCGACCCGGTCCGCCAGACGGCGAGGAGCCGATCAGCGGACTCGTCGCCGCGCCCCTGCAGTCCGGCGAGCTCCTGCTCCAGCGTCACCAGGGCGACCTGCTCACGCGACCGCGAGAGTTCGATGATGTCGGCGAGGCTCGCCGGGTGGAGGTTCGCCCCGTCGTCGACGATGAAGACGGCACCGCTCGGTACCGTGCGCCAGTCGCTCAGCGTGTGCGAGGCGTCCCGTGACGCACCCGACACGTGGATGACCGGGCGTCCTTCCTCGTGCATCCGACGTCCGATCGCGTCCGCGGTGAAGGTCTTGCCGTAGCCGTGTGGTCCGACGAGGAGCGTGCTGGTCCGGTTCGCGATGAGCGCCGTCATCCGGGCGATCGCGGCCGCTCGACCGCTCGGTTGGGCGGGAGCGCGGGTGGCGGATTGGCGGAACTCGCCGGAGCGACGGGTGGGCGATGCGGCGGACCGCGCGCCGCCACTGAACCGATGCGCACCCGGGTTCATGGGATGACCTGCTCGGCCGACCTCGGATGTGGCTTTCGCTCCACTACCGTCGCAACCGGTTCTTCCATATCGCAGCCCCCTCAAGCTCCGTCAGGACGACGGGATCCGCATCACTAGGGACGCTGCGAATACTCCGTCGGATGCCCCATTATCCGTAATCCCTGAGTGCTCCCGCAGCCCTAAGAGAGCGTTCTCAGTAGAAACTACGCACCCCAGTCGGGGGTAAACCTGCGGCCAGTGCGGGTTATCTCTCAACCGTCATCGATGACATGACACGGATGGAACCGACTGCACTGGAGCCCCGCCACTGATGACGCGTCGGAGGCCCCCCGGGACCGATCGAAACCCGGCGTCCCGCGGCGCCGCCTCGCACTGCGGAGGCCAGTACCGGTTTTCCATCCGGCACTACGGAGGTTGGGGTCCCTCCTCTGGGGGACAGGGAAGCCCGCCCATAGATTGGCCGGGATCGACGCCAGTCGCGGGTTCGCCCGTGCACCGAAGAAAGGGTTCCACCGTGGGGGAACAGCAGCGAAGCATCCTCGGCCGAGGCCGTGCGTGGAAGGTCGCGGCCATGGCCGTGGTCGGCACGGTCATCGCCATGGGATCGACGACGGCGGCCACAGCGGCCCCGACCGATGTCTCCGACGGCTTCGGCCGCTTCCTCGGTGGACAGGCGGCCGGGATCAACCTCGACGCCCTCGCCGCAGTCGGCGGCGCCCGTGCCGAGAACCCGAGCGGGGTGCACCCGGTCGCCGCGAACCCGCTGTCGGCCGAGGTGCTCAACACCCTCGGCGTCGACCTCGGCAGCTCTCTCCAACTGTTCGGTGCCAATGGCGTCATCGAGCTCGGTGCCGTCGCTCAGTACGGGTCCGCCGCCGACAACGGCGACGCGATCGCCGGCTCAGGCGCGGTCACCGACCAGGGTGGCGTCTCGATCGGTGGACCCGATGCTCCGCCGGCGGACGCCGAACTCGACCTGACCGGTCTGCTGGGCCGGGTCGGGACACCGACCGGCGGTGTCCTCAGCGACCTCTCCCTCAGCCTCGGCGCCCTCGCCTCCACGATCTCGCAGACGGGCGGCACCACGGCCGTTCCCGACTACCAGATCGCCGGTGCGACGCTCACCTTCCAGAGCCCCCTCGTGCAGAACGTCGGCACGCAGGTGACGGGCCTCCTCCCGCCGCTACAGACCACGCTCAACGGGCTCACCTCGGCGCTCAACACGGCGCTGAACGCGAACCTCATCGGCGTCCTCCGTGTTGCTGCGACGGCCACGGTCACGCCGCCGAACCTCGCGACCGTCGTCAACGGCATCCTCACCACCCAGGCGTCGCAGTCCGCGGCGACCGGTGTCTCCGTCAACCTGCTCACCGGTGCGGTGACCGTCGACCTCGCGACCCTCCTCGCGAACGACCCGAACCTGCCGGACCTCAACGACCTGCCGCCGAACACCTCACTGCTGTCCGGCCCGATCGGCGCCGCGATCGCCGCCGCGATCACGTCCGCCGTCACCGCGCAGGTCACGGCCGTGTCCGCCGGCGTCCAGGCAGCCGTCGACGGCACACGCATCCAGGTCACCGGCAACGTCACGACGAACGTCGTCGTCACGCAGGTCCCGGTCATCTCCCTGTCGCTCGACTCGACCCTCGGCGCCGTCCAGAACGGCACCGCCGCCTTCACCTCGGCGGGGCTCCTCCCGAACGTGCTGAACCCGATCCTCGCGACCCTCGGACTCACCCTCGACGGTGTGGTCAACCTCGTCCTCAACCTCGTGAAGAACACGGTCGCCACGGCCTACACCGGTGTCGGAACGCTCAACACCGCCCTGAACGGCATCACCGGCGGTCTCGCCGCGAACGTCGTCGGCCCCATCCTGAACATCGTGCGGCTCGTCGCCGACGTCACCGCGAACGTGCAGCCGGCGACCGGCGACCTCGGGGCGGGGTCGGCGACCGTTCGAGCCGTGCAGATCTCCCTCGTCCCGGCGATCTCGCTCGCGACGGTCAACCTCGCGTCGTCCTCCGTGCGCGGGACGCTCGTCGTGTACGACACGGCGATCACCGCCACACCGGCGACCGTCAATCCCGGCCAGTCCACCGTGATCGACGGCACCGGCTTCGCGGCGAACGAGCAGGTCACGATCACCGCGCCCGGCCTCGACCCGGTCGTCACGACGTCGGACGCCGCCGGTGTGATCAGCCAGAGCGTCGCGATCCCCGCCGGCTTCACCCCGGCGACCCTGACGTTCACCGCCACCGGTGCGACCTCCGACACCCCCGCGACCACCGACCTGGTTGTCGCCCCCTTCGTGACGGCGATCACCGCCGACCCGGCGACGATCGCCCCCGGGGGCAGCACCACGATCACCGGCACGGGGTTCCTGCCCGGCGAGTCGGTGTCGATCACCGTCCCCGGCCTCACCGACCCGGTCGTCACCACCGCGACGGGCACCGGCACCATCTCCGCCAGTCTCACGCTCCCGGCGGACTTCCCGCTCGGCCCCGTGACGGTCACGGCGACCGGCGCCTCGTCGGCCAGCCCGGCGACCACGACGGTCACCGTCGAGGCGACCCAGTACGTCACCGCGATCACCGCCGACCCGGCCAGTGTCGTCGCCGGTGGGACCACGACGATCACCGGGACCGGCTTCGCCTCGGGCGAGACCGTCTCCGTCTCGATCCCCGGCGTCGACCCGGTCACCACCACGGCCACCGGAACCGGCACGATCTCGGTCGAGCTCGACGTCCCCGCCGACTACGCCGCAGGCCAGGTCGTCGTGACCGCGCTCGGCGAGACGTCCGACACCCCGGCCACCACCAACCTCGACGTGGTCTACGAGACGTCGATCGTCGCCGTCCCGGCCACGGTCGCCGGCGGCACGACCACGATCATCAACGGTGCAGGCTTCGCGCCCGGCGAGGACGTCGTCGTGACGTTCCCCGGACTCGAGCCGATCACCGTCACCGCCACCGCACTCGGCGCCATCGGCACCCCCATCGCCGTGCCGCAGGACTTCGCGGTCGGCGACGTCACGGTCACCGCCCTCGGCGCCGTGTCCGCCACCGAAGCGACCACCGTCGTCACCGTCACTGCGACGGTCTACGACACCGCCATCACGCTCGACCCGACGTCACTCATCCCTGGGAACACCACGACGGTGACCGGCACCGGCTTCCTGCCCGGTGAGACGGTCACCGTCGGCTACCCGGGCGGCACCCCGGTGACCGTCGATGCGGACGGCGACGGCGGCTTCACCGTCGACCTGCCCGTCCCCGACGGCACGCCAGCCGGCACGCTCGTCGTCACCGCGACCGGCGAGACCTCCGCAACCCCGGCGACCGCCGACCTCGAGGTGCTGCCGTACGGCACGGCCATCACGGCCGACCCGGCCTCGCTCCTCCCCGGCAACTCGACCACCATCACGGGCACGGGCTTCGCCGCGAACGAGTCGGTCTCCGTCTCCTTCACTGGCGGCACGCCCGTCGTCGTGACGGCTGACGGCGACGGCGGCTTCACGGCCGTCCTGCCGATCCCGTCGGGTACGGCCGCCGGCCAGCTCACGGTCACCGCCACCGGCGCGGTCTCCGCGACGCCGGCCGAGACGGACATCACCGTCGAGGCCTACGACACCGACATCGCGCTCGACCCGGCGACCATCGCCCCCGGTGGCAGCACGGTCGTCACCGGTTCCGGTTTCGTCCCGCTCGAGTCCGTCGAGATCACCATCCCCGGCCTCGCGACGCCCGTGACGACCACGGCGAACGGCGACGGCGAGATCACGGTCAGTGTCACCCTGCCGGCGGACTTCCCGCTCGGCGACGTCACGGTCACCGCCACCGGTGCCGTCTCGGCCACCCCGGCCACGGCGACGCTCACCGTCGAGGCGACCACCTACGTCACGGCCATCACGGTCGACCCGACGACCGTCGTCGCGGGGGAGAGCACGCTCGTCACCGGTACCGGCTTCGAGCCCGACGAGACCGTCACGGTCTCCATCCCCGGTGCGCCCGCGGTCACCACGCAGGCGTCGGCGACCGGCACCATCTCCGTCTCGCTGCCGGTCCCGGCGGACTACGCGGAGGGCACGGTCGTCGTGACCGCCCTCGGCGAGGTCTCCGAGACGCCGGCCACCACGAACCTCGCGGTCGACGTCGTCTACACCCCGACGATCACCGCCGACCCGGCCACGGTCCCGGGCGGCACCAGCACCGAGATCTCGGGCACCGGCTTCGCGCCGAGCGAGAGCGTCACGGTCACCTTCCCCGGCCTAGACCCGATCACCGTCACGTCGAACGCAGCCGGTGAGATCACGACCACCGTCGACGTCCCGCAGAACTTCGCGGTGGGTCCGGTCACGGTCACCGCCCTCGGCGTCGTCTCCGCGACCGAGGCGACGACCACGGTCACGGTCGAGGCCACGGTCTACGACACGGCGATCACCGCCGACCCCGACACGCTCCTCCCCGGCGGCAGCACCACCGTCACCGGAACGGGCTTCCTGCCCGGCGAGTCCGTCTCCGTCTCCATCCCCGGCGGCACACCCGTCGTGGTGGAGGCCGGCCCGGACGGCGACATCACCGCCATCCTGCCGGTCCTGCCCGGCACCCCCGCCGGCCCCGTCGTCGTGACGGCCGTCGGAGCCGTGTCGAACACCCCCGCCACTGCGACGATCACCGTCGAGGCGTTCGACACGACGCTCACCGCGACGCCGTCCACGCTGAACCCCGGTGACTCGACGATCCTGTCCGGCACCGGCTACGTCGCGAACGAATCGGTGACCATCTCGGCGCCCGGCTTCGACGACATCGTGACCACGGCGAACGGGCTCGGTGAGATCAGCCAGGTGGTCGCCTTCCCGGCGGACTTCGTCCCCGCGACCGTGACGTTCACGGCCACGGGCGCCCTGTCGCTCACGCCGGCGCAGACCTCGGTCCTCGTCGAAGCGGTCGTGTACGACACGGCGATCACGGTGGATCCGACGACGGTCAACCCGGGCGGAACCACCACCGTCACGGGCACCGGCTTCGCACCGAACGAGACCGTCACCATCACGATCCCGGGCGGCGACCCCGTCACCGTGACGACGAACGGCGACGGCGACTTCACGCAGGCCGTGACGATCCCGGCCGGAACGCCTGCGGGTCCGCTGACGATCACCGCAACCGGTGACACGTCGAACACGCCCGCCGACGCCGACGTGACCGTGGTGCCGTACGAGACCGCGATCACCGCCGACCCGGACACGCTGCTCCCAGGCACGTCGACGACGATCACCGGTACCGGGTTCGCACCGAACGAGTCCGTCTCGGTCTCCATCCCCGGTGGCACGCCGGTCGTCGTGACGGCGAACGGCGACGGCGGCTTCACCGCCGCCCTGCCGATCCCGTCGGGCACGGAAGCCGGACCGCTCGTCGTGACCGCGACCGGCGCCGTCTCCGCGACGGATGCGACCGCGACGGTCACCGTCGAGGCCTACGAGACTGCGATCACCCTCGACCCGACGACGGTCGCCCCTGGTGGCAGCACCACGGTCACCGGCGACGGCTTCGCGTCGAACGAGTCCGTGAGAGTCACCGTCCCGGGCATCGCGACCCCGATCCCCACCACGGCCGACGGCAACGGTGAGATCTCCGTGAGCGTCGACCTCCCGGCGGACTTCCCGCTCGGACCCGTGACCGTCACCGCCACCGGTGCAGTCTCGGCGACCCCCGCCACGGCGACGCTCACCGTCGAGGCCACGACCTACGTCACGGCCATCACGGCCGACCCGACCACCGTCGTCGCGGGTGCCAGCACCCTCGTCACCGGCACCGGTTTCGCACCGAACGAGAACGTCACGGTCTCGATCCCCGGTGCCGACCCGGTGACCACCACGGCGACGGCGACCGGCACCATCTCGGTGTCGCTGCCCGTGCCGGCCGACTACGCCGAGGGCGTGGTCGTCGTGACCGCGCTCGGGGCGACGTCCGACACGCCTGCGACGACGAACCTCACGGTCGACGTGGTCTACGCGCCGACGATCACCGCCGACCCGGCGACGATCCCCGGCGGGACCTCGACGGAGGTCTCGGGGAGTGGCTTCGCTCCGACCGAGAGCGTCACGGTCACCTTCCCCGGCCTCGCGCCGGTGACGGTCACCTCGAACGCCGACGGTGAGATCACCACGACGTTCGCCGTCCCGCAGGGCTTCGCGACCGGCCCGGTCACGGTCACCGCACTCGGCGTCGTCTCGGCGACCGAGGCGACCACCACCGTCACGGTCGAGGCAACGGTCTACGACACGGCGATCACCCTCACACCGGACACGGTGAACCCGGGCCAGACCACCACGGTCACCGGTACCGGCTTCCAGCCGAACGAATCGATCAGCGTCTCGATCCCCGGCGGCAACCCCGTCGTGGTGACGGCGGACGGCGACGGCGGGTTCACCGCGACGCTGCCGGTGCCGCCCGGAACGCCCGCCGGTCCCGTCACGGTGACCGCGGTCGGTGAGACGTCAGCGACGCCTGCTGAGGCGGAGCTCACGGTCGAGGCCTACGAGACGGCGATCACCGCCGACCCGAGCACGGTCACGGCCGGCGGAGCGACGCTCGTCACAGGCACCGGCTTCGCCGCGAACGAGTCCGTCACGGTCTCGGTCCCGGGCGGCACTGCTGTCCCGGCGACGACGAACGGCGCCGGTGAGTTCTCGGTCGGGATCACCGTTCCGGCGAATGCGCCGGTCGGTCCGCTGGTCGTCACGGCGGAGGGAGCGGTGTCGCAGGCTCCGGCCACCGCGACCGTCACGGTCACCGCCATCGTGTTCTCGCCCGTCATCACCGCTTCCCCGGACGCGCTGATCGCCGGTGACACGACGGTCATCACCGGATCGGGCTTCGCAGCCAACGAGACGGTCACGGTGTCGATCCCGGGCGCTCCGATCGTCACGCAGGTGACGAACGCCGGCGGCGGCTTCACGGTGACCCTGCCGGTCCCCGACGGCTACGCGCTCGGCGACGTCACGGTGACGGCACTCGGTGCTGCATCGGACGAGCCGGCGACGACGATCATCGAGATCCTCGCGTACGACACGGCGATCACGGTCGATCCGTCGTCGGTCCTGCCGGGTGAGTCGGTCACGGTCGACGGGACGGGCTTCGCCGGTGGGGAGACCGTCACGGTGTCCATCCCGGGCGCACCGTCCGTCACCGTGGTGACGAACCCCGACGGTTCCTTCACCGTGGACCTGCCGATCCCGGACGACTACACGCCTGGCCCGGTGACCGTCACGGCCGAGGGCGACGTCTCCGAGACGCCGGCCGAGTCCGAGGTCACCATCGAGGACGGAGCGGTCGACGTCGACACCGACGCCGCTGCGGTGGACGTGGACACGGATGCCGACGTCGACGCCGCTGCTGACGTCGACGCCGCGGCCGACGTGGACGCCGACGTGGACGTGGACGCTGCTGCCGACACTGACGCTGCTGCCGACACCGATGCTGCAACGGATGCGGCTGCTGACGCGGATGCTGCTGCCGACATCGACGCTGCTGCGGACGTGGACGCTGCTGCGGACGTGGACGCTGCTGCGGACGTGGACGCTGCTGCTGATGTGGATGCCGCGGCCGACACGGATGCCGCGGCTGACACTGATGCCGCCGCCGACGTGGATGCTGCTGCCGACACGGATGCTGCTGCCGACGTGGATGCTGCTGCGGACACTGATGCCGCAGCTGATGTCGACGCTGCTGCGGACACGGATGCTGCGGCCGATGTGGATGCTGCGGCTGACACTGATGCTGCTTCCGATGTGGATGCTGATGCCTCGGCTGACGTTGATGCTGCGGCCGACGTGGACGCTGCTGCGGACGTGGACGCTGATGCGGACACTGATGCCGCAGCCGATGTGGACGCTGATGCGGACACTGACGCTGCTGCGGATGTGGATGCTGCGGCCGACGTGGACGCTGCTGCGGACGTGGACGCTGATGCGGACACTG